>CAZKUN010000152.1:0-22506 GCA_964555935.1 uncultured Armatimonadia bacterium
TGCTGTTCGGCAATGGCCTTCCGGAGTACGACCCGGGCGGGGCCGTCGCGACGGTTGTCCCTCCGAGAAAGTCCGTCCAGCCCTGGAATTGGGGCTTTCGCACCTACGCAGATCAGTATTGGGACCTCACGCCCCGCCACCGCCGCCCCGTGTCAGCTCCCGCCCACTGAGCGTGGTGGCCAGTGACCGCCCCACTACCCAACTAGCCACCGTCGCGCGAGTGGTTCGATCTTGTCTCTTCCATGCCATCAACCCGAGCCAGACCCGCGGCGTATGCCGGGTCTGACGAGCCAGCCGCTGCTGGGTTGGAGGATACGGGATGCGGCCCAAAGCTCCGCCCCGGTACACGGGGCTCGGCTCGCGTGATCGGTACGTGCGCCGAGAACGACGACAGTCGCCGATGCTCTGACTCTGGGCAACACGAAGATACACACGTCGAGGAGAGCGTAGGAGGCAAGTTGCTGGGCCAAGCGGAAGTGCTCGGCGAGGTTCCGATGGATGATCTTAGAGGCGCCCAACCTGGGGGCGGAGTGCGACGCGCGCTTCCGCGACAGCGACGTACCGATCACAACGCCAAGGCGTCCCTGAGCACAGAGCGATCGGTCTCCGAGCGCCTGGTCGGCGTCCGGGCACGCGCGCTCGCCATCACGTCCCGACGTCGATGACGCAGTGATGCACGGAGAGGTCGACTGACAATGACTCGGCGAGCGATCTTCGGCTCACTACTGACCCCGCTGGCCGTTGGGTTGCTGCCACGCTTTGCATGCGCGCAGGAACCACCGTCCATTCGGAAGGTCGGTGGCTTCCGCTGCATCGACCTGCGTCCCTTCCGAAACGACTCGACCTACGACCTGTACGAGATCGGCTACTTCTCCTACGCCGGCTTCGGCATGGACATCTGGAAGCGAAATGGCGTCCCGTTCTGGTACCCGCGAGAGACAGGCTGCATTCGCGTCGCGGGCCCGGATTGGCGCCCCGCAGTGACGGACGTGCTCTCTTCCCCACGCCTCGGGGCGGTGGCGGCGGCCGACAATCAGCAACCAGGCAACGGGGCGATCTCCTTTGCCAACGACGCCGACGCGGCGACCTACTGGTACGCAGGTGAGGGGCGCCCGGACGGGAAGCTCTGGATCACCTGGCCCGATGCCGCGCGGGTTGAGCGCATCCGGTTCCTGGGCTGGGCCACGCCGCGCCACGCGCCCAAGGACTACTCAGTCGGTCTGATCCTCCCCGACGAGGCATGGAGGGAAATCGAGCGCGTCGACAACGAGACGCGGATGGGCGAGTGGATCGAGTTCCAGATACAGCCCGCGATGGCCCGCGGGGTGTATGTCGATGTGCGCTCCACGGTCGAGGCCCAACACGGCCCGGTCATCTACGAACTCCAGGCCCGCGGCGAACCCCAGCCGCCGGCGGACGGGCCGGCCCACGGACCGGAGGTTGTAATCCCCCTATTCGATACGCCGGCCGAGGAGTTCTTCTGCCTCGGGCAGGTCGGCGGCGGCTTCCGGTCAGACTACGACCGCCCGACGACGGTGGGTGAATACGTCGTGGCGTACGCCGACGGGGAGTCTGAGACGATCCCACTGGTCGCGGGCCTCAATGTGGCCGAGGAGCATTACGGCTCCTTTGTCCCGGAAGCCACCTTCGCCTTCGGATTCCGCGATCGGACGGCGGAGGAGACAGGCGACACGGATTCGTTGCGCTACCACCTCGATGAGCTTCTGCCGGTCGGCCCCAAACTCCAGCTCCTCCTCGGCCAGCACCGCCTGGGTCGCCCCGGTCAGCCTATCCGTTCGCTGACCTTCCGCTGCGCTGATCCGGCGGCATCCCTCGTGCTGGCCGGCCTGACCCTCCGGGAGTCGGGCCCGCGGCCGAACGCCCTGGTCTACGGCGGGAAACAGATCCGCCCATACCCCAGGGACACGCCGCGTGCCAAGCCCTCGCCCTCGCAGCGTATGGCCGACCGTCGCCGGACCATCTCCCTCGACGGCCGATGGCGCTACCAGACCGATCCGGGCAACCTCGGGGTCCGGGAGGGCTACTTCGCGCCGGAGCACGACGTGTCCGGCTGGCCCGCTATGCCGATGCCGTCGCAGTGGTACGTGCATGGACTCGACTACCATGGCGTGGTGTGGTTCCGCCGCACATTCGAAGTGCCGGCCTCCTTCGAGGGCCAAGTGCTCGAACTCCGCTTCGGCGCCGTGGACTACGACGCTCGCGTCTGGGTCAACGGGCAGTACGTTGGCCGACACGTCGGCGCTTTCTCGAGCTTCACGCTCGACACCACCAGCGCGATCCGCAAGGGCGCTCGCAACACGATCGCGGTCCGCGTGGACAGCCCCGTCGACCCCGGCATCCGCGCCCTAAAGACCCTCGTCAAGGGCAACAGCATGGACGACATCTGCATGCCCTACAACCAGGAGGGGTGCATGGGTGGGATCTACCGACCGGTGCAGCTTGCCGGCCGGGGCGAGGTGGGCGTGGCCGACGTGTGGACGGCCAGTTCAGTGAGCCGTGATCTGCTCGGGGCCACCGTGAGCGTCAGGGCCGAGATGGATCCCGCGCCAGGCGCCGAGGGCGAGGCGGAGGTGCGCGCGAGACTCACCGAACCGCGGACAGGGCGCTCGCGGCCACGCGTCTTCGAGACTCGCCAATCGGTGACCCTCGGCAACCGGGCGCCGATCGAGTTGGCGCTGACCATTCCCGAGCCCAAGCTGTGGTACCCCTGGGACCAGGGGACGCCGCACCTGCACGTTCTGGAGCTCGAGGTCTGGCGGGGCGACGAGCAACTCGACCGTCACGTGTCCCGAGTCGGCGTCAGGGAGATCACCTTCGACGCCGCAAAGAGCTGCGTCCATGTGAACCACCACAGGACCTTCCTCAAGGGCATGCTGAACGACGACGTGCACTGGATGTCCCTCATGGACCGCACGGGATACCGCCAGCGCGTCGAGCTGCAGCGGCGAGCGAATCTGAACCTGGTCCGCATGGTTGGGCACCAGTCCTCGCCGGACATGTACGATCTGTGCGATGAGTTGGGGATGATGATCTGGCAGGAGATGCCCCTGCAGTGGCAGTACTCGTCTGCCCCGCCTGTCCGCGACGACATTGTCCGCGTGGTGACTGAGACGGTCACCCAGTGCCGCGGCCACGCCTCGGTCATCGGCTGGTCCGCGTGGAACGAGGGGGCCAGGGAGAGTTCAGCGACCAACTCGTATCCTTGATGCAGGATCTCGACCCCACTCGGCCCCTCACGAAGGCCTCCGGAGGCGGGGGCTTCGACGTCCACATCTACCCGAATCTAGGCAGCAACCTCTCGCGCCACACGCCTCTGTGGACGGGAATCCGGCTCGGATTCGTGAGCGAAGTGGGGGCCTACGGCCTCTCCTCGCTGGACGAAATGCGCGAGATCCTCGGCGACGACCTCTTCCCCTTCGACACGGCGAGTTACTACTGGGAGACCTTCAACTCATACCGTTACAACGACGGCCCCGTCTTCACCGATGCGCCGGCCGCCGCCGACTGGCCAACCGAACGCGTGCGCGAGTGGATGCTCGACAGGATAGAGCCCAGCGAGCGGTGGCTATCGCAGTTCATGAAGTTCATGTTCGAGAACTTCCGGGCGCAGCGTTTCGACCCGACCACGGCGGCCATCCACTGTCGGTTCGACGACCCGTTGCCCACGGCGTTCCTCGGCATCGTCAACTTCAACGGCCGCCCGCGCCAGGCGTATGACTCCGTGCGGGAAGCCTGCCAGCCGGTGCTGCCAATCCTCTTCCTGAGCTACACGGGCGCACAGGACATCCGGGTGGTCAACGACTACTGGTTCCAGGGCTGGGAGGATTGCCTGCTCGAGTATGAGCTGCGGTCGAGGGACGGGGAGGTCTTCCTGCGAGGAGAGCGACGCTTCGATCTGCCACCGGACGCCACGGTGAGCGTGATCCCAGGCGAGGAGATCGGCGACATCTTCGCGCGCCCGGGCTTCCTGGCCGATCTGCGGGTGCGCGACCAGAGTGGTGCGGTTCTGTCGGAGAACCACTACGATCTGACCGATGCGGAAGTGCGGGCGTCTGTTGAGACCGTCTACCCCGTGCCGCCGACGGCTCCCTACGGGGCGCAACTAATCCCAGCCGACGACCTCACCGATTGCGAGGGGACGGGACGGCGTTCGGCGGGAGAGGGCACGTACAGCAACACGTTGCTGGCGATCGGCGACGCGAGAGAGGAGGCCAGCGCGGGCTTCGCGGTCCGGGTCACGGAGCCCGGCGAGTACCTGGTCCGGGCGAGCGCGAGCACCGGGCAGCCGCTTCGCGCGGGACGGCTCCTCATTGACGGTCAGCCGGCGGAGCTTGAGAGCTACCCCTACATCGACATGAACGCCGGGATCACGCGCCTCCCCTACTCCACGCACGGCCTCTCCTGGCGACCGGGTTGGAGGGTATCCCTCTCCGCCGGCGAGCACGGGGCCGAGTTCCGCTGGGCCCCGGATGAAGACCAGAACCCATGGCTCCTGGATGCGGTGGCCGTCCAGCGGCGTCGGTGAGGTCGCGGGCCAGCCCAAACGCTGGCCGAGCAGGTCCCTCCATCTTCTTCCTGCCCCTCGCACAGACTCCGTCCGCCACAAAATCTGGGGGCCGGACGCCCAGGCCCGAGCTAGTCCGACCACCCACACAACAGCCCCACCACCCAACTATTCGCTGTCGCGTGAGCGGTTCGCTCTCATCTCTTCCATTGTCGGCAATTCCGAGAGGGGGAACCAACGACGCACGTCGCGTTCCCTGAGCAATGCGCCCAGTGACTGGCCCGCCGCTCGAGCACCCTCTCCTTTCGCGAGTGAGAGCCGTCTCGGCTGGCGGCGACACGACACTGCTCGTGTGGGAGTGGTCGAGGCGGGCCTCATCAGGCTCCGCGAAGGTGCGCGGCGGCAGACTCACGGCCTCACTGCCGCGGCGCCGAATGCGTAGACCCGTACGGTGTGGTCATCGCCCTCGGGCCACGTCTCCTCGAGCAGCGTGACGCGTACCGTGTGACGACCCGCGCCGAGGCCCCGGAAGAGCAGCCCCGAACTGAGGATGTCGCCGCCGAACCAGCCGTGAATCTTGGCCGACTCCCCGTCGTCGACTGTCACCTCCGCCACACCCGTGCAGGCGTCGGTCCGGTTTGTGTAGACCGTCAGCACATCCCCATCGATCTCAAGCTCCAACACGCTGCCCGGCTGGCTAGCGGCCCACCACTTGCCGCGCCAGTCACCGTCCTCGACCTCCCAGCCGTCGGCGCGTCTGAGGGCGGCCTTGCCGGCCTCATGGAGGACCACTTGCTCGAACGCATCGGTGTGGAGCGGGTCGGGCGCCGCCGCGACGGTGGCGAGATCTGGGGCCGCCGGCAGATTGGCCAGCACCTTCTCCAGGTGGTGGATGACGAGGTCGGCCGCCAGCCGGTGTCCGGCGTCATTGGGATGGACGGTGTCGGCCAGGATGCTCTCCCAGGTGAGACGCCCGGCCTCGATCTCGGTCCAGACCGCATCACGGAAGCTGATCGCGGGCAGACCGTAGTGCTCGCCGACCGGGATCTGCGCCGCCTGAACGTTCCGGGCCTGTTCCTCGTGATGGTGAACCATGAAGAGCATCAGGTTGGCGGGCGAATTGGGCTGGGTCAGGATCTGACGAGTGAGGCCCTCAATGGAGTCCGCGCAGGCCTGGTCCGCCCCGTCATTGACCGCGAACTCCGTGATGACGAAGTCGGGTTGACGGCTCAGCAGATCGCGCTGAGCGCGGAGGGCACCGTAGATCGATCCCGTGCCCCCAATGCCCGCGTTGACGAACTCGATACGCGCCTCGGGGAAGGTAGTGCGCCACCAATCGGCCACAAGCGAGCCGTAACTCCTCTCCCACGAGCTGGCCCCCGCTCCGCCTGTGATCGAACCGCCGATGACACCAATGATGATGTCCTCACCGCGGCGGGCTTTGGCGAGAACATGTTGCAGGCGAGCGTGGTCGCCCTCGCTGATGAGAGCAGTCTGGTAAAGAGCATCGGCACTTGGCCCACTCCCGGCGATGCGTTGCGGCAGGTCGAGGTCGCCGGGCGGAAGGGCCGTGACAGCGTATATGGATCGCGGCTGCATTGTGAGGGCGCCCCCGCCGTCTGCGAGCTTCAGCGGCGCGTGCGCCACGATGCCCGTGGGCTTTGGCCCGGTGACGGAGAGCACGCTGAGGACGTCGGCTTGCGTCACGTCGCCAAGCGTGAGCGTTAGTTGTTTGGGCTCGAAGCCATCGTTGACGATCAGGAGCGTCACGTCGCCATCGGGTGAGCGCAGGCAGGTCGAGAAGACGCGCTGGGTGTCGTCCTCATCGCGGGCGCCATCAACGGTGGAGCGTAGGACATCCCAACCGGAGTGGATGTAACGGGCGAGCAGCGCCTGCGGGAAGAAGACAGGCGCGTGAATCTGCGTGCTGCCATCGGGCCCGCGCAGGAGCGGTCGGAAGCAGTCCCACCGATCGGAAGGCTCAACGCGGCCCCAATTCCAGCGAAGCTGGCCGTCCAGGCCGACGTTTACGTTCCGGACGAACTGCTCCGCCAAGCTGAGGCTGCCGGCGTAAAGGTCTTCCACCTCTCCGCCGGCGCTCGCGCCAAACTCCCCTTGGACAAGCCGGGGCTCGCGATCGAGGCGCTCGGATAGCAGGCGGTAGACTTCTGCGTAGTGGCGCTGACCCTCGGAGGGCTGGAAGCCAGGCACGTAGTCAAAACCGAACGTGTAGTTGTGATCCGAGATGACGTCGATGAGCCCGATGGCGTCGCCATATCGCTCTACCTCCCCGGCGAGGCTGGCCGGTCCGCTGCAGAGCTCGGGGCCAATGATCTCGACATGGTCGCGGAGGCCATAGTGCCGAAGGGCGCGATCCATGCCCGCGTAGAGTGCCCAGAAGCCAGGCCCGTAGCCACCCTTGGATATGGAGCCGTCGGGCTCGTTGATGATGGACACACCGCGGACGTTGTCCATGCCTTCGTTCTTCTCGAGATGCATGATGAGCCCGGCGTAAGACTCACCGATCTCCTCTCCGCTGTAGACCAGCTCGTAGGCCCACTCGTCCCACTCGGCGTCCGGGTTGTCGCGGAGCGTGGGAGACATCCACCCGGTCTGGAATTTCCAGTTGCAGAGAAGGATGCGGATGCCGCTTTCGTTGAGACGCTGCCAGATGCGGATGGCCGCGGCGAGCTTGGGTTGGTCGAAGCGGAGGGCGCCGTTGTTGAGGGTGAAGGGGTCGTCGTTGTCATTCTCAGGTTCCCACTCGCCGAAGACGACGGGCGCTCTGACCCACTCGCAGCCTGACCATTCGAGCAGGCCAACGAGCTCATCTAGCTCCTCCGTGGTGTAAGCGGGGACGCCGTCGTGCATGTAGATGTTCCAGCCCATGCCCTCGCTGAACGTGTGGATGCGGGAGTTCTTGACGGTGATTGTCGCGTCGCCATTGGGCTCCTTCGGCCTGCCTGTGCGGGCTAGTCTGGCGAGCCGTCGGCCGATGGCGCTCTTGGGGTCAATGGGAGACAGATCGAACGTGAGCGTGCCGAAGTTCGTGGCTCTGTCCGTGGCGTTGCGGGCGAGAAAGCGCAACGTGTGTAGATCCGCAATGGCGCCGCCGAAGCCGGAGATCTGAAGCTCGGTGTGCGGCGCCTTATTCCCGTGGCTGAGATTGGGGGGATTGGGGCCGCCATCAGACGCGGTGAAGAAGCGCGTAAACTCGGCAGGCTCAGCCGTGGTGCTGTAGAGCAAGTCGAAGTCGTAGAGGTTGCGCGTGCCGGTGTCACCACCGATCGTGACGGTGACGTTCTCCAGCGTGCGACCTTCGGTGTAGGCATCGGTGAGAGTGACATCGACGCTCGCCGATTGAGCGCCATCGGTCGGGATACCGATGCCGCCTATACGCAGCAGCGAGACGAAGTCCTCGGGCTCTCCCCACAGCGTCTCCGTATCGGACACGCGGACCATCCCCAGATCGTAGGCCGCTTGGAGCGTGTTGGCGTGAGTAATGAAGGTCTTCTCGTGGTCGCCCCTGATGCGCTCGACCGTGGCGCCGAGTGCCAGCGGGTCATCGTGACTGAAGCCCGGCTGTGCCTGGCCCCATATCGCGGGAGTGATGGCGATCAGGCCCAGGGCAGCGCTGATGCGCCCGGTGTGGGGTGTCATGCTTGCCTTCCTCTTGGCGGGCTTGGCGACCCGGCTTTGGCTGAATGGTCGGGCGTTCGCCGCGGGACTTCCCTCACTGATTTCCAGCGACCTGCGCAGCTGAACGCGGCGTTATCGTTCGCAGAAACTCCATCCCCCCTGAGATCCCCGCCGTCGCGTGAGTGATTCGCTCCCATCTCTTCCATGGCGATCAATTCCGAAGAGGGAACCGACGACGTATGTCGGGTCTCCGGTGAGCGGCCCAGCTGAGGGTGTGCGACCGGCCGAACGGCCTGGCGGAAGGGCTCGGCTCCACGACGATCCTCCCGGGCGTCGAGGCACGGCCGTGACCCGATCAACACCATGCAATCGACGCGATGCAAGGCTTGATGTCGCGTGTTGGTCCACCTCGTGGCCCCCCCAGATCATGGGACGATGAGTTTCCGGACCATACGAGATACCGAGACAATGGTGGAGAACTGCTTCAACCGACCTGACAAGAAGAACTTGCTCGATTGTGTCATGTCCATGCCCGGACCTGAGAAGACGCTTGGGAACGTGGAAAACGCGCTACGCCTCGCTGCCCTCCCCGTCGATGAGTATCAGGCCACCGGATTCAAGGTGCTCGTTCGCAACGACTCCCGTGGCATCGCTAAGACGCTCGCCGAGATAGAGATGCACTTCGGCCTGGCCTGACGGCATCCGCCCTCAGCGTACCCCCGGACCGTGGTCAGACCGATCCTCGAGCACGGTACCAAGGGGGGCAAGCAGCATCACCGGCGACCACATCATCATCGACGGGCTGCAGTTCTCTCACTGTCCCACCAGCCCAATCCACAAGCCCATCCACACCCTCGGCGCCGTCTACATGGCCCGTGGCGCCGATCACAATACCGTCCGCAACTGCGAGATCACCGAAACGCCCATCGGCATCCAGGTATACGGTGAGCGCGCGCTCATCACCCGCAACCACATCCACGACTGCAACACCCCCACGCAGCCCAACTGGGGCCCGGCCTGCGTCTTCGTGAACACCTCAAACAACGAGATCTCCCACAACCGCTTTGAGAACTTCGCCGCTCCCAGCGAGGAGTACGGCCACGACGGCGGCGCGATCGAGATCAACGATCGGCGCATTCCCAAAGAGAACGTTCACATCCACCACAACTGGTCATCGCGCAATCAGGGCTTCATCGAGTTCGTCGGGCTCGTCAAGCAAGACAATACCTGGATCCACCACAACATCTGCGATGACTACCAGTCTTTCTTGGGACTCTAGGGGCCGTGCACGAATATGCGGGTGGAGAACAACACCGTCCTACGACTCAGAGCCCACGAAAAGCCCGACTCCGAGGACGTGGTTTTCTGGGAATACTGGGGGCACGAGAACATAGCCTTCCGAAACAACATCTTCGTCTACGATCCGGCGATCGTCGAGCCGGTCTTCTCGCGGGGCAAGCTCCCCCACGACCACAACCTCTATTACCGCACCGACAACCCTCACCCCAAGGACCATGTCAACAAGTGGGCCTATCACCGCTTCATCCTTGGCGGCGGCGCGTGGCTCGGTGAGGGCGACATTGTTGGCGATCCACTCTTCGTCGATCTTGGGAATCGCGATCTGCGCCTCAGGCCAGACAGCCCCGCAGTCGACGCCGGCGTCGACCTGGGCTATTCGCTCGACTTCGACGGCAACTCCATCCCCAGCGGCGCCGCTCCTGACGTCGGTGCGTGCGAACGGCCCTCCCCGTCGGACTAGCCGCCTTCGAGTGTTGCCCTTGCCTTCGCGTGGGGCGGAACTCTCGAGCCAACAGACTGCCCCACCACCCGAGTGGATCCCCGTCGATGATTCGATCTTCCCGCCGATCGACAACCCCCGAGACGGACGATCGAGGTACTCGCGTCTGTTGAGGCGGGGCCGCCTGACGCTGGCCACCAGTCTCGGCGTCTGCGGTCGGATGTGCAGGTTTCGGCGGGTCGGCAACGGAAGTGCCGCTCCGAGTGGCTGACCGTTCAGCCAACGCCGGCGCGCGCAGGTCCATATGGGGAATCCCGGTGCAGACCATCGTTCGCTCGTCGACCCTATGCGAGGAGCACGCGCCGGACCAATCCGAATTCGCCGACAGGAGCCGCCGCAAACAGCGACCCGCCGCGTAGCGACGGACCTCCTGCCCAAGGGCGGTCACCAATGATAGGCGCTCGCGCGCGCCCTCAACTCGACACCCTCTGCGCTGCCCTGGTGCTGGTCGCGCTGCCCGGCCTCACTCCCGCCGCCGACCTCCAGTGCGTTCCCGTGCCGCATGGCTACAACATCGACACTGCGCCGTCCGACTGGTCGAGGTTGCCCTCAACCGAGCTTGTGCCCGACGAGGCGCTCGCGTCTCTCGGCCCGCGGGACCTCTCCGCCTCCGTCGCCCTGGCCTGGAATGCCGCGTCCCTATTCGTTGTCGTCACCGTCACCGACGATGTCTTCCACCCGCCCGATTCTCCATCCAGCTTCTGGAACGGCGACAGCCTTCAACTCGCCTTTGCCCCGGCGGCCGAGGCCGTCTCCGGCGATGACGAGTTCCTCCTCGGCGCCGCCGCTTTCCCTTTCGGTCGCGGCGTCCTGGCCACCCACGTGCCCACCGGCTACGATGTCGGCGCCTGGGACGTCCCTCTCAGCGTCGCGACCCACGAGGACAGCCTCATCTACGTCCTCGCGATCCCCTGGCGATACGCCGGGGGGGTGGATCCACTGAGCGACGAATGGTTCCGCTGCAACCTCATAGTCAACGACAACGACGGCGCCCGCCGCGAGGGCTGGGTCGAACTCGCGGACGGCATCGGCGAGGCCCTGGTGGTGAGGGCCACCTGCGTCGCCCGGTTCGTTCCCGTCGCGGCCGCCGGGCCGCAGATCCACGCCGTCCCGGCGGCCCCGAAAGTCGCCGAATCCCAGGCGCTTGAGCTTCGCGTCACCGCTCGCAACGCGCCGGCGGGGTCCACGATTCGCCTGACCGTCGGCGACGTGGTGGAAGACCTTCTTGTCCCCGAGGGAGCCATGGCGGAACTCGCCGCCCGCCTCCCCATGGCCGGCCTGCCGCTTGGCGACTGCCCCATCCACTGCCGCCTCGTCAACACCGATGGCGAGACGCTGGCGGAGATGACCACGGCGGTGACCGTCCACGACCCACGGCTGGCCGAGAGGCAGATATCTCAGGCCCGGGAAGCCCTCGGTCGCATCGATGCCCATCTCCAACAGGTCGCGCAACAGGGCCGCAGCGCCGACTACCTCGAGCTACGCCGGAACCTCCTCCGACACGCCCTTGCCGTCGCCGACCTCGCCGGGCTGGAGATCCCCGCCGGTCCGGACAAGGCCGCCTTCTTTGGGCCCATCCGAGAGCGGGCGGCGCGCTACCTGGCTGACCGGTCCCTCGACGTCGAAGCCGACGCCGCGACCTTCGCTCGGGACGCCGCCGCCGTCGAAGCCCAAGTGCCTCGGCCCGACCTGCTCGGACCTTGGGAGATTCGCGACGGCGAGGTGTTTGTGAAGGGCCGACCCGTCACGCTCCACGGCTTCGTCTGGCAGTACATCGCCAAGGACCACAGCTACCCCCTCGCTGACCTCGGCCTCAACATGCAATCCATCGACATCGGTCCCAGGCACGTCGTTCCCGAGCCCTTCCAACTCGCCCCCAACCTCCGCGGCGCCGAGGTCGCGCGCCACATGCGCGTCCATGCCCTCAAGGCCCAGGATGACGGGGAGGCCTGCGACCTCCACACCTCGCCCCACCACCTCCCTGGCTGGTTCGGGCGGGCCGAGCACGGCCCGAACTCGTGGATGGACACGCCCGACTTTCGCCGAATGATCGATCTGCACTACGCCGGCCTCAACGAGGCCTTCGGCGACATCGCCTCTGTCAAGACCGCCGACATCGCCAACGAGTGGATCTTCTGCTCAACATCCCCCGGCGCCGTGGAGGGCTTCCGGAACTGGCTCGCGAGGCAATACGGTTCGGTCGCTGGCGTCAACCGAAGCTGGGGCGCAGATCTGGCGAGCTTCGCCGATGTGCCCCCACCCTTCGGCCAGACCCACGGTACACCGGTGGGCCTCTACCTGGGCCGCGCCGCCTACTGGGACTGGTGCCGTTACAACTCTCAGCGGGCCGCCGCCATTGTCCGAGGCCTAGACGCCCGTTTGCGCAAGCGCTACCCGACGGTCAAGACCCACATCAAGTGCGTCCTGTCGAGTTACGCCTACCGGTCGCTGGCCGGCAACTTCTCCCTGGGCATCGACCCCCAGCAAATCCTGCCCATCACCGACCTCATTGGCACCGACGCCAGCTACATCCGCGGTCACGAGTGGCTGAAGACCATCTTCGCCTACGACTACATGAAATCCATCTGCCCCGGGAAACCGATATTCTGCTCCGAGACCCACGCCGTGCCCCATGGCGACCCCGCCGCTCCCGGCGAGATCCGCCGAGGGCTCTTCCAGCGATTCGTCCATGGCGAGCGCCTGCACCTGATGTTCCTTAACACCTCCCTTCAGATACCCCAGTATTGGACCACCGGCGAGAGCCCCCGCTTCAACATCGGCCAGGCTCCCGAGGCGCTCGAGGCCCTCGCGTTGACCAGCGCCGACATCAGCCGCCTGACCCGGCACCTGGGCGCCTTCAACCGCCGGAGCCCCTCTGTTCTCCTCTTCTACGACAACGCCACGGACCTCGGCGTTCCAGGCGGCGACGAGCCGCCGGGGAGCTACGGCGACCGGGCAATTCGGGTCTACGAGAGCCTTGTTCCGCTCGACGTGAAGGTGGGAATCGTGACCGAGACGATGCTGGCTCAGGGGCCGCCTGAGGCAACGCTTCTCGTTCTGGCCGGCGCGCGCTACGTGTCCGACGGTACGGTCGAAGCGCTGGCGCGGTACGTCGAGGCCGGCGGTCACCTGCTTTGGCTCGACGAGAACCTCACCCATGACCACCACGGTCACCCGCGAAGAACGGAGGCCGTCCAGGAGCTGCTGACCTCGGAAAGAACCACGCGCCTACCCTTGCGGGTCGGCGCGCGGGACTACATGGGGATCTGGCGCGACGTACTGACATGGGCCGGCGTCACCCCACCTCATCCAGTCGTCGGTGTCGACGGCAAGCCCGTCTGGGGAGTGGAGGCGCTCTCGGCGGCCGATGCCAACGGCTCCACACTCCTGTTCCTGGCGAACGCGAGCCACCGTCCCGCCACTGTCGCTCTGCAGCGGCCTGCGTCGAGCAATGTCGCCTACACGGACCTGATCACCAACGCGAGCGTCGAGCCGGCGGGCATTGACCTCGCAACGGATCAGGTCATGCTGCTGCGCGGCGGCTAAGCCGGTCGGCCGTACCGAATCGGGAACCTGCGACTCCTGTCGGGCTTCGCCCCGACCACAGCCCCCAGTGACCGCCCCACCACCCGAGTTGCCGTCGTCAGCGATTCGGTCCCGTCTTCTCTCGCCATCAACCCTCGAGACGGACGTTCGAGGTACTCGCGTCTGTCGAGGCAGGATCGCGGTCGCCCCGTCAGTGGTACGCTCTCATCTTCTCTTTGATTGGCAATTCCGAGGGGGAGCCAGCGACGCATGTCGGGTTCCACCGAGCAGTGCGGACGCCACCGTCCATGGGGCCACCACCAACGCCGGTTCTCACGCCAATGGACGCAATCTAGCAGAGCCCCAGATTCCAGCGCGGATGGACTTTTTCGGAGGGACAGAACTCGCACGCGGCATCTCTGCACTGCCTGAGGCCAACATGCGTTGGTCCCGGCATCGCCTGGCTGTCGCTGGACAGGGCGATGCTTCAGGCAACCGCGAGGTCGAGGAAGACGAGCATCGCCGCTTCATCGCCGGCGACCATCTCGACATCTAGCTCATTGGATCCGTCTCTCAGGTCGCGCGGCGAAACGACCCACGCGCGGTGCTGCGCGGGTGTGCCGAGCAGCGGCGAATACGAGTTCGGGTAGGGCTCGGACCGATCATCGGTCTCGGGGAGTTCAACGCCGTTCATCGTTGCCCGCCACTGGCTAGTGCCAAGGTCGGCCTCCGCCTGAATGCGAAGTCGTCCTTCCTGCTTCCATCCACCTCGCGGAGGCGCCATGTCGAGCTCGAACAACGACGGGTGCTTCGGCGCCACCGATCTTGGCATCTTCAGGCTCTCAGGTACGGGCGGCGTTTCACTGTGCCCGATGAAGTAGTGCTGTGGCTGTTGCGCGACCCAGTCGGGATCGCCGATGTTCTCGAACACATGGAAGGGCGGCTCGCAGAATGGGCCTCGGTCGCCGACGCCATGTTCCCGGTAGTAGACGAAGTTGAAGAAGCTGACGCCCCGGGCTCCCCGCGCGTAGGCAAGATGTGCGGCCGTGGTGTACTGCTCCGGCGTCGTTCGGCGGAACAGGAACGAGTCATATCCGTCGACGTCCGGATACTGCAGCATGGTCGTGTGACACATCTCCAGGTAGATGGAGGCGTCCGGCACCATCCTCCGGACCCGTGGTAGATCCGTCTGCTGCGCGGTGAAGTAGCTGGCTGAGAGATTCACGATGTCCAGGCCCGAGCGGACCAGCGCCGGGAGGTCCAGCCCTAGCTTGTCCATCATCCCGAGGCAACAGGGCACGCGGGCACACAGCCAGCGGCGCCGTCCGCGTCTCGCGGTCTGGTCCAGCGCCGCGCGCGTCCGCGAGATGAACTCGGTCATGATCGATACACGCTGCTCCCGCGTGGCCTCGTCGTCGCGGAAGTAGTTGAAGTGGCGCATGAAGTCCAACTCGAGTCCGTCGATGTCGTACCCCTCGCATATCTCACGCACGAACCCGAACATCCACTCGCGCACTTCCGGATGGATCCAGCTAAGGACCCGCGTGCCCCAGTGGGCGAGGTCCACCTCCGGCCTGATGCGGTACTCCGGGTGGTCGCGGTAGAAGCAACTGATCGAGTGAAGCGCGAGCCCGGGAATCTCCGGGATGCCGTCACCGGCGAAGCTGTCAACATACTCCTTGCCGTGCGGATCGTTCATTCGCAGCGATACGAACGGAACCAGCCCCTGCCGCCTGCACCGGCTCACGAAAGCCCCCACGATGTCGCCGCCCGCCAGCATGTGCCGAGCAAGGGAGTCGTCCTGCGGGTTGACGCCGTAGGTCGACTCGAGCCAGCGCACGTGTTCCTCGTAGGGGTACTGCCTGCTCTTCCACAGCGGCACCACGGCCACGCCCGGTTGGATCATATGGACGTCCACACCGCTTCCGGCCGTCTCGTCCACGCTCGCCTCCAGCGCGTCTTGGCTGAATGGCTCCCCCCTGCCGTGGTACGGGCTCGTACACGAGGTGATGTTCGTCGTGTCGTTGCTGAACAGGACTCTGAAGGGGGCTTTCACTTGAAGCTCCTGCCTTCCTAGGTGGGCCGCGGCACGATCCGCGGTGGGAGCGCTCCCGAGAACCGGTGTAGCTCGCACAAGCTCCATCCGCCCGAGAATCGCGGCTTCCGGCTGTCCAGCGCCAAGCCGCTCCGACCACCCCGCAACCCACCAGATCCACCACCAACGCCCCGTGTCAACTCGCGCCCCTCAGTACTGGAACGCGTTAACGGTCCGCTGCGCCGTCCACTTAGGCGTCCAGGCCCACGGCCTCCGACACATGCGCAAGGCCGTCGCGAGCCAGCAGCGCGACCAGGCCACGGTTGATCTGTTTCACAACCGACGGGCCCCGGTAGATCAGACCCGTCAACACCTGCACCAGCGACGCGCCTAGGCGCATCTTGCGGTAGGCGCCCTCCGCCGTGAAGACGCCGCCCGAGCCCACTATCACGTAGCGACTGCGATCCATCCTGCGGTACAGTTCGCGGATCGATTCGTTGATGAGTCGCTCCACGGGCTTGCCCGAGACGGCGCCCGGCTTGTCGGCGAGTAGGGCGGCCGGCGTCTTCAGCGAATCGGGCTTCCCCGGCGGCAGGTTGAAGATGAAGCCCGAAACCAGCGCGCACCCCTCGACGGCGGCAAGCAGGTCCTCAATGGCCCGCGCTCCAGCGGCGGGAGCGACCTTCAGGAAGACGGGACAGCCGATCCGTGCATCCGCGAGGGCATCGAGCAGCCCGGTGATCGCCTCCGGATCGGCGAAGAAGTTGCGGCCGGTCTCAGTGTTGGGGCAACTCAGATTGAGCGAGAGGTAGTCAGCGACGTCGCTGAGGGCCTGCGTGGCCGCGACGTACTCGGCGATGATATCATCGGCGGACGCGGGCGGCGCGTCCGGCCCGCGATTGGTCTTGACGACATTCAGGCCGAGCGGGACCGGCGTACGGCGGATATTCAGCCGGGCGGCGACGCTCGCCGCGCCGTCGTTGGGCAGCCCGTAGTTGACGACGATCGCGCTCTCCGCCGCGAGACGAAACAGACGCGGCTTGGGGTTGCCCGATGAGGCGTCGAGCGAGACGGACCCAACCTCGACGTGCCCAAAGCCAAGAGCCGCCAGCGCTCTGACGGCCCGGCCGCTCTTGTCGTAGCCGGCGGCCAGCCCAATTGGGTTTGCGAAATGGATCCCGCAGACTTCGGTCTCGAGGCGTTCGTCCGCGTGGCCGTAACACGCTGACAGCAGCCCTCTCACGGGTGGCAGACCACCGGCGACCGCGCCGGCAGTAATGGCCAGGTCGTGGGCCCGTTCGGCATCCATCGCGAACGCCAGCGGGCGGACGAAGGTCTGGTAGAGGCCCATGCCGCGAGCTTCCTCCGTCGGCGTCACTTCTCCTACCCGCGTGGGCTCGCGCGCGCCGAATATGCAGGTCCCTCGATCCGCGCTGATGAAGTTGCGCCTGATCTTAGACAAGCAGTAGAGGGGGACGATATGCGTCACTTGGCCGTGGCAACGCTGCTCCTGCTGCTCACCGGGCTAGCCGTGTCGGACGCGAGGGCCCAGACTGCCGTCGACGAGACCCAACTCGCGGCTCTGGAGCAAACCGCGCGGGACTGGCTCGACTTCATGGTCAAGGCCCAACGACAGGGCGCCATGGCGACCTCGGTCGTGTATGACCCCGAGGCTGACGCAGTGCAGCCCTACACCACGGTGCCGAACGACGACTCCGCATCAGGGCTCGGCGTTCCGTTGCTCTGGGCGGCGAGACTGTGGGAGGAACCCGGGCATCGGAAGGCCGTCTCGGACCTGGCCGACTTCTACTCCCGCGCCCAATTCCCCGAGGGCGGATGGGCCTATCAGTTCACGCTGCAGGCCGACGGGAGCGTTACTCCAGTCTGGCAAATCGCCAACTTCGAGGAGTGGGTGCAGAGCAATGGGCTGAGGATGCTGGTCGCGGCGCATCTCCTGACCGGCGAGGAGCGCTTCAAGGAGGCCGCGGCGAAGGCGGGCGAGATCATCCTGGCTGCGCAACACGAGAGCGGCTGGTGGCCGTGGGGGCACCCGGTCGGCCCAGAGGACAGGCGGGGCGACCACCTCAAAGGCCCGACACTCAATGACTGGAGTCTGAACGCCTGCATGGGCGACTGCCTGGTGATGTACCACCTCACTGGCGACGAGCGCTATCGGGATGCGCTGCTCAAGGCCGGCGAGTGGCTGATAGCAGCGCAGATTCCCGACCCCACGCCCGGCTGGGCCGCGCAGTACACTCCCGACAACGAGCCCCGATGGGCGCGATACATGGAGCCGCCCGGGGTGGATTGCACGTTCGGGACGCAGGGCGGCGGCGCGGCGCTCCTGATGCTGTATGACATGACAGGTGAGGACAGGTACCTGGCGCCCCTCCGGAAGCACCTCGCATTCCTGGAATCGATCCCGCAAGACAAGAAGGGGTGGCTCTGGTACGCCCACCGGTCGTGGACCGTCGACGAGAACAAGGGCACGGTCAGCGACTACACCAAAGGCCTCACGGAGCGATTCGGCGGGACGCTCCCCTCGGAGGAATCGCTGGCCGGGATAGCCATCGAGCAAGGCGAGCCCATCATCGCCTACCATTACCAGATGGTGCCCGTCGACCACCCGGAGCGGGACTGCTACCTGACGCCGCTCAACGGGCACTACGGCTCGCGGTCGGAGCGGGCGGAATCGTGGCTCCGAGGAGAACTCGATAAGCGAGCGGACGGCCCCATCCTCGACGGCTGGCGCGGACCCGTTGCCGCCTCGCAGCGACAGGACGCGCGCCCGACGCAGGAGGCGTGTGCGAGAGCCTACAGCCCGGCCAGCGTCGCCGAGGCACTGGACCGATTGAGCAAGTGGCGGGAAGGCGAAGCGGCAGACGGCGGAGTGATGGTGGATCTGAGGCGTGGCTGCGCGGACGCGACGGCAGTGCTGTACCAAATCGCTCTCGGACGCGTGGCACTGGGCAAAGCTGACCCGAGCATTATCCCAATGTACCGCCAGCCCACCGCCACGGGCAACTTCCCGCTGGTGGACCCGGCGCGAGACTGGTACGCGGTGGAGGTCGAGCAGTAGACAAGGTAGCCCCGCGGGTGATTCAGTCCAGCCGGCAACGGAAAAGCATGAAGGGGGCGTCCCCATGGCTCGCACGCGCTTCGCAGTCAAGACACTCATCACCGGCCTCCTCGCCGCGACCGTATCATCGGTGGCGGGCGCCGAGGCCCCCTCGCTGCCCTTCGTCGCGACCGCATGCGTCCGGACCGAGATGCCTCCGACGATTGACGGAGTGCTGGACGAGGCGTGCTGGCAGGCCGCGCGTCCGATGGGGCCCTATGTCAAGCTCACGCTCGGGACGCCCGCTGAGGTGCAGTCCGAATCGTACCTGGTGCATGACACCGACAGCCTCTACATCGGCGTCCGCTGCGAAGAGCCCGACATGTCCGGCGTCAAGGCCGATGTGACCGAACGGGACGGCAGCGTGTACGGCGACGACTGCATCGAGATCTTCCTGATGCCGCCCGGCTCCCCCGTGCTGGCCGACTTCGACGAGCCGCAGCGTTACTTCCACCTCGTCGTCAACACGCTGGGCGCGCGTTATGATGAGATCGGCTACGAGGCCGCGACGGCCTTTGACGGCCAGTGGCAGGCGGTTGTGTCAAAGGGGGCCGAAGGCTGGCAGCTAGAGATCTCCGTTCCCTTCGCGGAGTTAGGCGTGACCGCGGACGACGGCGATGTCTGGACCGGGAACATCAGCCGCACGCGGTGGAGCGCGCGCGAGTACAGCTCGTGGGCTCCGATACAGCGCACCTTTCACGACACGAAGAACTTCGGGCGGGTCGTCTTCACCACGGACCTCGCCGCGACCGAAGAGCACATCGACGAGATTGAGTTGGCGGCGCTCCGCTCAGGCCTGCTCTTGCCTCGCATTGACGCCGTCGCCAAGTACCTCGCGGCGACGCGGAGGACGGTCGAGCGACTGCCCGACGCCTCCAGGCCTGGCGTCGAAGCATCGGCCCGACGACTGAGGGCGCGACTGGACGAGATTGCGGCCGGGACGGACGGCCTTGCCGCCGGCAACTTCCGCGACGAGTGGGAGGACTTGCACTCCGATCTCGCTCATCTGGAGCACGACGCCGCAGCGTTGGAGGACGAGGCGGCGATGTTGGCCGCGACCGATGGCGGCGCCCGCCCGTG
This sequence comes from uncultured Armatimonadia bacterium, assembly GCA_964555935.1. Lineage (GTDB taxonomy): Bacteria > Armatimonadota > Zipacnadia > Zipacnadales > VGFC01 > CAZKUN01. The sequence continues at coordinate 19,721 of CAZKUN010000152.1, forward strand.
GCATGTCCTTGTCACCAAGGCGATGACCAACGATCGCCTGCTGAGCAATCGGTGGCCGGGAGATGCCCGCAATCTGCGCCGGTTGAGGATCGCCGCCTGCCCGGGAGAATACGAATCCGCGACCTTCTCGATCTACGCCACGCGACGGGTTGAGGAAGCGCGCGTCGAGATCAGCGACCTGACATCAGGAGGCCGCGTCCTGCCCGCCTCCTGCATCGAGCCCTACGTCGTCAAGGCTTGGTACCAGGCCGGTCGCGGCATCGGCGATCTCGGCCAGAAGCTGCTGACGCCGGAGTTGCTCCTCAAGGACAGCAGTCTCGTAAGAGTAGACCACCGGGAGCAGCGCAACTTCGTCCGGGTAGAGCCGGGTTCTTCCGAGTATCTCGACGTGACACTCAAGGACAGCGCGAACCTGGCGGAGTTGGCGCCTCGCGATGCGGACGAGTTGCTGCCGGTTAACATACCCGCGCGAGCGCTTCAGCAGTTCTGGCTCACCGCGCGCGTGCCGGCGGACGCGGCGCCAGGCACGTACAAGGGTAGCATCACCATCACCGCCCGGGACCACCCTTCGGCGTCGCTCCCCATTGAGATCAAGGTCCTGCCCTTCGCGCTGGCCGAGCCGATGCTCGAGTACTCGATCTACTATCGCGGGAAGCTCGCGCCCGGTGCCGGGTCGATAACCTCGGAAGCGAAATCGCGGGAGCAGTTCGCCGCCGAGATGCGAGACATGGTCGCCCACGGCGTGGTCAATCCGACGATCTACCAGCCCTACGACGAGGAGCTGCTCAACGGCGTCTTCGACCTGCGCGAGGCGGCGCGGATGAAGGGCAAGCCGGTCATGACGCTGGGCATGGGCACCGGCGCGCCGCAGACTCAAGACGCCCTGGATGCTCTCACGGCGGAGACGCGGCGCTGGCTCGACTTCATCCGCGAGAGAGGCTACACGGAGCTGTACGTATACGGCATCGACGAGGCCTCGGGGGATGGGCTCAAGGCCGAACGCGCGGCCTTCGAGGCCGTTCACGAAGCGGGAGGCAAGGTGTTCGTCGCGTGCTACCGGGACTATTTCGATCTTGTGGGCGACCTGCTGGATCTGCCCGTGTGGTCGGGCCAGCCGGAGCCCGATGAGGCCCGGAAGGCCCACGGCGTCGGACATCGCATCTTCAACTACGGCAATCCACAGTGCGGCGTTGAAGAACCCCACACGTACCGCCGCAACTTCGGTCTGCTGCTGTGGGAAGCGGGCTACGACGGCGCCATGGACTACGCCTACCAGCACTCCTTCGGGCACGAATGGAATGACTTCGATAGCCAGAGCTACCGAGACCACACGATGGCCTACCCGACCGTAAACGGGGTCATCGACACAATCCAGTGGGAGGGCTTCCGCGAGGGAGTGGACGACGTCCGCTACCTGACCACGCTGATCGAGGCCATCGAGGCGGCCGAGGCAGCGGGCGGGCGAAAGGCGCGGCTGGCCGATGACAGCCGGTCGTGGATCGAAAGCATCGACCCTCACGACGACCTCGACGCCATCCGGGGCGAGATGATTCGACGAATCATCAGGCTGAGGAAGCACGGCTAGCACTTGTGCCACCTCTCACCACAGTGGGGTGAGGGTCGTCCGGAAGATCTCCACGGGGCCGTTCATGCGATGGAGGATTATCACCGTCGCTTCGGGGTAATCCTCAAGCGGCACGTCGATCGCGTGGGAGACGCGCTCGCCCGTGTCGCCAAGCAGGTTGCCCTCCGTGAGGTTGTTGCAGACCATCTCCCAGCCCGCACCCCGGAGCTGGAGGTAGAGGTAGCCCGTGGGGCCCCGTTATTGATCTGCGTTGGTGTTCTGCTCGAGAACTCAGGGCTCTCTTCCCATTGACTCCATGCAGCTGCAGCGCCAGCCAGGCTGCCCCGGTAACAGTGGTAACGGGTTTCGCGCACTTTCTTGCTACCAACCCACGGCAATGGGGGGAGCTAGCTCAAATGTTGGTGAAATGGACCGCTCCGAGGCTGCTCTCGGCCCAGGAGCACGGCGGTTGACGTCGCCAGCAGCGAGTGGACCCCACCTACATCCAGGCCCCAGATTGCAGGCTGGGTGGGCCTTTTCCGGGGGCAGCAGCCCGCCTCACGGAAGGCGTTGCGCACGGTACCAAGTCCCTGGCTGGTCAAGGGCGTCGCATCATCCGGGATATCGTCTCTCGTCGGCAGTTGCTCAGCATCCACCTGGCCGCACCAGTCCTCGCCCCCATGGCAGGGCGACGGTCAGCCGTCCTGACCGTCCAGCACCTCGCGCACCTTCTCCGCCAGCGACGTCGGCGTGAACGGCTTCTGCAGGAGCGGCCTGTCTGGTCGGAGCACGCCGTTCGAGGCGGCGGCTTTGGGGTAACCCGACATGAACAACACCTTCAGGCCGGGCCGCTGAGCCGCCAGGGACTCGTACAAGTCCGGGCCCGTTCGGCCTGGCATCACGACATCAGACAGGAGTAGCGTGATCCCATCGTCGTGGGCAGTGGAGACGCGCTCCGCCTCTCCCGCGTTTGATGCCACCAGCACGGTGTAGCCCTGATTGACGAGCGTTCTCTGCGCGATGGCGCGCACTGTGGGATCGTCCTCCACGAGCAGCACGACCTCTCCGCGCGCCGTGTCGGCACGCGCCGAGGCGACTGGGGCCGTCCGGTCGACCTCTCCCGTCGCGCGGGGCAGGTACATTTTGAAGGTCGTTCCCGTGCCAAGTTCGCTGTAAACCCAGATGTTGCCGCCGTGTTGCTTCACGATTCCGTAGACGGTCG
>CAZKUN010000153.1:0-22366 GCA_964555935.1 uncultured Armatimonadia bacterium
GAGTTGGGGGAAGAAGGCCACGAAGGTCGCGAAGACGACGAGGTTGCGCTCAGCCTCCACGTGTCCGCGGTAGACGTCGACGATGTAGCCGACGGCCTGAAACGTGTAGAACGAGATGCCCACGGGAAGCAATATGCGAAGAACCGGCAGGCACTCCCGCATCCCAAGAGCGAGACAGAGACGGTTGGCCTCTAGGATGAAGAAACCGAGGTACTTGCAGACGCAGAGCGCGCCGAGGCTCCCCACGAGGGCGATGACCAGGAAGCCGCGCCGCGTGGCGGGCCGCTCGCTGCGAGCGATGCGCAGCGCCGCCCACCAGGTCAGCAGCGTGATGGCCGCGATCAGGCCAAGGTATGAGGGGCTCCACGCGGCGTAGAACACGTAGGATATGACGAGAAGCACGGCAACACGCGAGGACTGTCGGCGGCTCAGCCAGTAGCCCCAGAAGGCCACCAGCAGGAGGACGCCGTAGGCTGGCGTGTTGAAGTTCATGCGGAGGTCCTGCTACGGGGCCTCTTCTCGCTGGAACGTCAGGTTGTCGATGTAGAACCGGGCGTCGTCATCGCCGGTGGACATGATGACCACGCAGGCGAGAGTGCTGAAGCCCTCGGCGTGGGCGAGGTCATTGAACTCGCGGGGCGCGTCGCCAGCGGTCGTAACAGTCAGATCGTACGTGCCCGTGGATTCCTCGCCCAGAATGCAGGCAATGTCCAGTCGCGCCCACTCGCCTCGGGGCAGTTGCAGGAGCCTCTCGCCATTGGCCGAGAGCCAACCTTCCGCGTCGACGGTCAACTGGGGCCCAAGCGAGTAGGCGTGCGGATCGTCTCTGCACTCGAACACAAACGGACCGCCCTCGTCGCAGCGGAGGTCGAGACCCAGCTCGAGCAGGCCGTCCTCCTGGTCGAGCATGTAGGTTATGTACGGCTCAAAGCCATGCTCAAGACCTGGTTGCTCGGTGATGCGCAGGCTCTGGTTGCCGCCGGCAGCGGCTTCGTCAGTGACCTCGACGGTGGAGAGCGGCGGTTTGGCTCCGACGTTTGCGCCCTGCTCGGCCCCACCGAGAGGACTGTCTTCGTAGTCGCGCAAGGCGGGCTGGGTGGCGACGACCAGCGTTGGCGAGTAGTCGAGCGCATCGCGGGCCACAGCGACCTCGGGCCTGGGCCACGTGCAACGGTCCGGGCTTTCGCAGTTGCCCACTGTGCTCAGATCGATGGCCTTAATGCCCATCTCAGACGCGGGGGACGTGGGCTTGAGGCGGTAGTCGCGGTTGGCCGCGTCGACAAACTGGGGGTCGGCGACGCGGGAGCCCTCATCGTGGCCGCCGGCAGTCCACGCGTCCCAGGCGTCCTTCTTCCGCAGTCCGGGAATACCGGAGATGGCCGGCGACGCTTCGCCGGCCCAGACGAGGTTGTCGCCGAAGCCAACGCGGTGGTCCTCGAAGCCCCCGCCGATCCGGTAGATATCGGCGCCGCGACCAGGGGAGACGAGGATGTTGCGCTCGCACCGGTGGCCGTGCATGTTGCGCCCGCTCCAGGGGTTCCAGTAGATCTGGGAGCGCTGCCCGTCGACGAAGATGTTGTTCTCGACGACGGTCTCGTAGCCGCCGTTCTGCATGAACCCGCCGAGCACGGTAGTGTAGCAGACGTTCCGGTGGATGTGCCAGCCGGAGCAATCGATGTCGAGGTAGATACCCCACGTGTAATAGGGCGCTTCCAGTTCCCCCGTCGTCCGGTTCGTGCCCCAGCCGCCGGAATCGTGGATGAGGTTGTGGTGAACCGTATTGCCCCAGTTGTGCGGGTCGTGGCGCGCGCGTTGCTCATCGACGGTCATGCCCCAATCGAGGGCGGTGGCGGCTTCGATGATGGATGAATCGGCGGTGACGAGGTTGACATCGTGGCAGTAGTTGTAGGCGAACTCGCAGTCATTACCGACATCCATTCCGAGCGCGTAGCGCGGGGTATCGTGGACATGGTTGTGGGTGAGCTTGACGCGGGAGCAACGGTGCATGTAGACGCCGCCGCAGCGGTTGTGGATGCGCCCCCAGCCGATGTCGTAGATGTAGCAGTTATCGACGACGTGGTCGCTGACGCGCTCGTGGTCCCTGCTGGTGCCGATGATGCTGACGCCGTCGCCCTGAGTCTGGGTGATATCGCATCCGAGGACTTGGCATCCGTGGGTATCGTCGCCGATGTAGACGCCGACCTCGGAGTTGCGAAGATCGCAGGCGGCGACCGTGCAGTCTCGCGCGCCCGTCATCTCGATGGCCCGTCCGCGGAAGTCGCGGAGGTGCAGGCGGTCGATGCGAATGCTCTCGACTCACTCGTCATTCTCGGCGTTACCGGCGAGGACGAACGCCGAGTCCAGAGCGGGGACGACGACCTCTCCCCCGCCTTCGGGCGGCCAGAAGTAGAGCGTCCCCGCATCCGGATCAACGCACCACTCGCCGGGAGCGTCGAGTTCCTCAATGATGCCGCAGAGGTAGAACGGATTGCCCTTGGAGAGCACGTAGACGCCGCGCGCGGCCTCGATGGTGCGCTGCTCGGAGTCGATGGCCTTCACGGGGCAGAGCTGGGTCTCGTAGTTCAGCGAGTCGTGGAACTTGATCCACGCGCGCTCGGGGTGGGCCCAGCGGTCAGGATTCAGGTCGCCCTCGCGATAGCGGAATGTGGTCTTCGTGTTGGCTTCGGCGATGCTCTCGTTCTGCAGGTGGCCGCCCGTGCGAGGATGGTCAGGATCGAAGTTGGGCACGCGCGCCCATTGCATGAGCCGAGCATCGCAGTACAGCTCGCGGAGGTCGAGGTCAGGCAGGTCCAGAGCCGACACGTCAGCCTGGAGGATCTCGCCCTTCCAGGGCTTCCACTCCGTCACGACACGCCCGCCGGTGACGATAGCGGGCTCGCCGCGAGGCCCCTCGATGGTCAGGCCGGAATCCTCTGGCCCGAGGGCGATGGGTCCGTCGAGGACATGAGTGCCGGGGCGGAGCAGGATGCGTGCGGGCTCGCCCGCATTGCGAGCGACCTCGACGGCGCGCTGGATGGTGGCGAAAGGCTGGCGGTTGGTGCCTTTGCCGGCGTCATCGCCCGCTGGCGAGACGTGGAACGTGACGTCGGCGATCGAGAGTGAGGCGACGGCAATCAAGGCGCCAACTGGCAGCGCGGACCTCCACATTATCGACCTCCGGTAGCAGGCGCTGGACAGCCGACGGGCTGGAAGCCCATCGCTGCGCGGGCACGACTCCTACATCCACGCCTTTCCGTCCGCGTCCTCGGTGCAATAGGCGCTGAGGACTTTGTTGATGCCCTTCGCGATGTTCTTGCAGTCGGCCGCGTTGTACCACTGGTTCAGACCGACGGAGATGCAGCGGTCGAAGAGGTCATCCGCCGTCGGGCAATCGCCGAGCGCGTATTCGATCGGGCCGCCGTTCTCGAGGTAGAGCGGGCACTGGTACGGGCAACCGTCCTCGGTCGCGCCGACTTGCTGAGTGATAGCGAACATGTCGTGGTAGATGTGCCAGTCGGGACGGCCGTTCTTCCCGCGCATCCCGCAGCCGACTCCCTCGGCGTTGAGCGCCGCGACGATCCTCTCACCGAGTTCGATGGTCTCGGGGAAGAAGCGAAGCGAGTAGCCGACCTCGCCCTCGGGATCGTTGAGCGTCTGCGGCAGGATCTCGCGGAACGTTTTGAGTTGCTTCAGCACGCGCATCTTCGCGTTGTGGAAGCGCTTGACGGTCTGGGGCATGCGCTTGAGCTGGACGACATCGATGGCGGCTTCCATCTCGCTCATCCGGTAGTTGGTGCCGCAGAATAACTCGCCCTTGTAGCGAGGCGGCGCGAAACGATCGGGTCGCCAGAGCCCGCCGCACTCGGCGATGCCCTGGCAGCGTTCGTAGAGGCGCTTGCTGTCGGTGATGATCAGCCCGCCCTCGCCGCCGCCGACGATCTTGTAGGCGCTAATCGAGAAGATACCGATGTCGCCGATGGTGCCGACGAACTTGTCCTTGACCTTCCCGCCGCAGCTCTGGGCGCAGTCCTCGATGACCTTGAGCTTGTGCTTCCGGGCGATCTTCATGATCGCGGGCATGTTACAGACCGTACCCATGACATGAGTCGGCGCGATGGCGACCGTGCGCGGGCCGATGAGAGCCTCAAGTTTCTTGGGGTCGAGTCCCATCGATTCGTCGATGTCACAGAAGACCGGGACGCCCTTGGAATGGACCACGGCGGCCGCCGTGGCAAAGAAGCCCACAGCCGGACAGATGACCTCCTTGCCCGGGCCAACGCCCGCCGCGACGAACGCGCAATTGAGCGCGGCCGTGCCGGAGGTGACGCCGATGGCATACTTGCTGCCGAAGGTCTTGCGTGCCAACTCTTCGTAGGCCTGGACTTTTGTCTGCGGCAGGCCCGAATAGTAATTCGCAAGGAACGGTCCGCCGCCGATCTCCTCGGCGTCGACCGCCTCGCGGATTCTTGAGAGCGTGTCGCTAGACCAACCGAATCTCTCGGCGACGCTCATGAACTCATCGACGCCGATCTTTGGCTTGCCTTTGCCTTCGATCTTGGTGACGGCTTTCATCCCGCCCTGAAGGGCCAGTTGCTGCTCGCGCTTGCTCTTAGGCATTCGCTGGTCACTCGCTTCCGTAGTGGAGGTCGGCTCGCGAGTGGTGTTTCCGGCCTGGCAGGGAATTCACCTCGGCCGTTTTGGATGGTGCAGGAGATCGAGCGACACGTGTGGAATTGACAATTGGATTGAGGCGACAGAGTGTCTGAGTGCCATAGCGAGGGGGCAGCATGATGTCAGAAGCAGAACACTCGCGGAGGCGACGTCGAGGCAAACGAAGATCGAAGCGTAACCGCAAAGGGCGTCACAACCCCGGCACGAGCCGCAGCCCTCACCCGATCGCCGTCGCCGCTGTGCTCGCCATCATCGGCATCGGTCTCATGTGGATGTGGTTCAGCGCCATGGACCGCGCGGCGACGGATGCGTCTATGGAATCGGGCGATGAGGCCAGAGCCGGCGACAAGACCGAGTTCTCGCTCTCAGAGTTGCGGCTGCTCAGCGGACCGTGCCCCAATTGCGATGCCGAGATCAGCGCCGCGGACCTTCTGGGCCTGTAACCGACGGCCCCCAACCAGGATTCCCACCCCGTCCCGCGAATAACCCCGTTTGCCTCCCGCTGAGGCCGGTACGAACACGCGCACCCTTGAGGAGTCACCATGGACTGGGAGAATCCCAGAGTCTTCGCCATCAACCGCGAGCGCCCACACGCGACGCTCGCCACGTATTCGGACCGCGAGTCCGCGCTTGCCGGAGCGACCACGCCGTTCATGCAGTGCCTCAACGGCACGTGGAAGTTCCAGTGGTCGCCGAGCCCCGCCGAGCGGCCAGAGGGGTTCGAAGCGCCGGACTGCGATGTCAGCGGCTGGGGGGAGATTCCCGTGCCCTCAAACTGGCAGTGCGAGGGGCACGGCGTGCCGATCTACACCAACGTGAAGTACCCGTGGCCCAATCCCGACCCGCCCAAGGTCCCGCATGACGACAACCCGGTGGGCTCGTACCGGCGGACCTTCACGCTGCCCGAGGCGTGGAGCGGGCGCGCCATCTACCTGCACTTCGCGGGCGTGAACTCGGCCTTCTACCTCTGGGTGAACGGCGAGAAGGTGGGCTACAGCCAGGGGAGTCGCACGGCGGCGGAGTTTGACATCACGCCCCACGTGAAGGACGGCGAGAATGTCGTGGCCGTCGAGGTCTACCGTTGGTCTGACGGCGTGTACATGGAGGACCAGGACTTCTGGCACCTCAGCGGGATCTACCGCGATGTCTTCCTGCTCGCGGCCGATAGCCTCCACATCAGGGATTTTGAGGTCCGCACGGACCTCGACTTGGAGTGCCGCGACGCCGAGTTGCGGATCGATCTCGCCATCCAGAACCGCTCGAGCGAGGCGCTCGCCTGTTCGACGGTCGTGACGCTCCTCGATGCGAGCGGCGAGGTCGTTTTCGAGGACGAGACCGGCAGCGTTGTCGTGCCATGCGAGGGAGAAGAGAAAGTCGAGTTCGTCCAGCCTGTCATCGAGCCTCTGAGGTGGTCGGCCGAGGAGCCGAACCTCTACCAGTTGCTGCTGACGCTGAAGGACCCATCGGGCGATGTCATCGAGGTCATTCCCTGGCGGATCGGGTTCCGCAAGGTCGAGATCGTAAACGGCCAGCTTCTCGTGAACAGCCAGCCCGTGCTCTACATGGGAGTGAACCGTCACGAGCACGAGCCTGACACCGGTCACGCAGTGACTCGCCAGGGCATGATCGAAGACATCAGGATCATGAAGCAGCACAATGTCAACGCCGTCCGGACCTCGCACTACCCGAACACGCCGGAGTGGTACTCGCTGTGCGATGAGTATGGGCTTTACGTCATCGACGAGGCGAACATCGAATCCCACGGCGCGCAGCAGTTGGCGAGCGACCCGGATTGGCTGGATCAGCACCTCGACCGCATCGAGCGGATGGTCGAGCGCGACAAGAACCACCCGAGCGTCGTCATCTGGTCGATGGGCAACGAGGCGGGCGATGGTCCTAACTTCGAGGCGTGCAGCGAGTGGATCCACAAGCGCGACGCCACGCGCCCCGTCCACTACGAGCAGGCGGGCACAAAGCCGCACACGGATATCATCTGCCCCATGTACTGGCCGATCGAGAGCATGGTCAAACTCGCCCGAGAGAATCGCGACCGACCGGTGATGCTCTGCGAGTACATGCACGCGATGAGCAACAGCGACGGGGGCGTCCTCCGCTACTGGGACGCGATCTATGCCGAGCCGAACTTCCAGGGCGCGTTCATCTGGGACTGGGTCGACCAGGGGATCCGAGCCCCCGTTCCCGGCAAGCCTGGCGAGACGTTCCTCGGCTATGGGGGCGACTTCGGCCCGCCAGACGTGCCGAGCGACCTGAACTTCTGCATGAACGGACTGATCTCGGCGGACCGAGTGCCTCACCCCGGACTGCTGGAGGTCAAGAAGGCCTACGAGCACATCAGGATCCGCTCCGATGAGCCGGCGTCGGGGAAGATCGAGATTGAGAATGGTCATTTCTTCATCCCGCTGGATTACGTCGAGGTCGAGTGGGAGGTCCGCGCAGATGATGAGCGTATCGTCGGCGGGACGCTCGAGCCGCCGATGACGCAGCCGGGGCAGACGACCGAGCTGACGCTGCCGCTTGGTCTCCCGTCGCCGAAACCGGGCGTGGAGTGCTGGCTCAACGTCAGCGCGCGCCTCGCGCAGGACATGTCGTGGGCGGACACCGGACACGAGGTCTCGTTTGCACAGTTCGCGCTGCCCAGCATCCCTGCCCAGCGCTCAGCGGGCAAGATCCCGCCCATCTCCTTCTACGACTCGGGCGCTCTGATTGCCGTCACGGGCGAGGGCTTCGAGCTATTCTTCGGCAAGGCCACGGGCACCATCTGCGTCCTCAAAGCCGGTGGCAAGAGCCTCATGCACACGGGTCCCGAGCCGCACTTCTGGCGAGCGAGCACCGACAACGACCGCGGCAACCAGATGCCGGAGCGGTGCGGCGTCTGGCGACACATGGACTGGTACGACGCCGTCTACGAGGTGACAGTCCGGCAACAGTCGGCGGGCCGGGTGGTCATCACGGTGAAAGCCACGCTGCCGGCCGGCTACTCTCCGTACAAGGCCGTTTACACGGTGCTCGGCACGGGGGATGTAATCGTCACGAGTACCCTCACGCCCGGCGCTGACGACCTGCCCGAGATCCCACGCGTTGGGATGCAGATGACGCTGTCGGAGGGGCTCGAGAACCTCACGTGGTACGGGATGGGCCCGGAGGAGAACCACCTGGACAGAAAGTCGGGCGTGCGTGTGGGCGTGTACAGCGGGACGGTCGACGAGCAGTATGTCGACTACTCGATCCCGCAGGAGAACGGCAACAAGACCGACGTGCGCTGGGCGACGCTCACCGACGACGACGGCAACGGTTTGCTGATCGTTGGCGCGCCACTCGTGAACGTCAACGCGCAGCACTATACGACCGACGACCTCGAAGAGGCCATGCATACCTACGAGATGACGCGTCGCGATTTCGTGACGCTGAACGTCGACCTCGAGCAGATGGGCGTCGGCGGTCGGGACTCGTGGGGCGCGAAGCCGGATGACGACTTCATCCTCTGGCCGAAGGAATACTCTTACACATTCCGCTTGCGGGCGATCTCAGCGGGTGAGGACGCGATGGAGTTGGCGAGGGTGAGGTACGACGTCTGACGGCGAGACACGGCACGCGCGCAAAGGGCCGGGCAGCGATGCCCGGCCCGTGTGATTCCGGCAGGTTGCGTCGGGACTGACGTCCCTCTTACGGGGAGATCTCAACCGTCAGGATCTCGCGCGGGCCGATGGTGACGGGGCCGGTGAGTTCCTCGATGCGATCCTCGGCGAGGTTGCAGCGGTGGAGCGTCTGACCAGGTAAGTTGCTCGTGATACAGCCCGCCGTCTCGGCTCCGTAGTTGACGAGCCGCACGATCACGGAATCGCGGTCCTCGGCGGGCTTGACGCTGGTGACGACCAGGTCTTCCGGTGAGATGCAGATGAAGCTGCCCTCAACGCCAAGCTCTCCCTCATGGCGGCCGGTCTGCGCGACGCGCACCGGCACGTTGAAGTTGTGGGCGTCGATCCACGGCGCCCTCGGCTCATCATCCTCGCCCTGATGGAAGCACGCCAGCTCGAACTCGTGAGCGCCCTGAAGCTGGGAGTGTACGAACTGCTCGGGCTGACCGACGCCACGGCCGATGCACCGCAGGAGCGTCACGGCGATCTGGGCGAACTGACCGTCGTCCGCCACCCGCAGTTCGTACTCGGGCAGGCCACGGTTGGCCACCCACGTCATCGCGCTCCCCTGCGCATCGCGCACGCCGCAGAACGATTGCTGCGGCCAGAAAGGCGGCTGCTCCTCCTGCCAGTCGCTCGTATCCCGCAGCACCAGCGGGCGCTGCACCACATCGAAATGCCCCTCGGCGAAGTGGACCAGGTTCTCGCCCGGGGACGTCGCAAAGACCATGCGCAACCGGTGGTCCTTGACATTGTTCTCGACCCGCACTCGGTAGTACAGCTTGCTGTGATCATCTCCGAATCGCGTCTGCCAGACCGTCACGCGCAGGTCCGTCTTCTCGGCGCTCCGAGCCTTGCTGCCGGGAGTGGCGCTGCCAGGCACGGGCAGCGTGCAGTCCCACCGCTCTCGCATGAAGATGGGGCCATCCGCCTCCAGGACTGACACGCCCTCGCGCGTGCATACTATCTCGTCGCGCTCAGGCGGGACGTAGTTATACCCGTCGCCGACGTCGCCCCCGTCCTCGAACCCGAAGTCCCAGAACGGATGCCCCTGTATCACGACCTTCGGCGGATGATGCCCCAGCCCCAGTTGCGTGCGGATTGGCTTCTCGCTCGGAACAGCGGCGAGGACCTTGTAGCCGAGGCCGGGGACATCGGTCACGAAGCCGACCTTGTGGCGCGTGACAGGGATGACGTTCGGGATGCCGGTGGGTTCTTGCGTCCAGACGCCCCGTCCCTCGCTGCTGATTCGCTGCAGCGGGACCTCGTTGCCGGCGGCGTCGATGAGGCGGAACCACTGGACGTTCTGCTCAGCCGGGAAGTCGATCTCAACCTCGATGAGATCATCGCGCGACCAGCCGAGGGGGTTGAGGAGGACTACCGGCTCCGCGCCCTCGGGCACCCAGCTCGTATCAACTCTCTCGGCGATCTCGCTCATCCCGCGCTTGGCCGAATCGCTCGCGATCTTGAGCGACTGGCGCGAGCGATAGCGCATGTCGAGGTGGACCTCGTCGATGCTGCAGCCGCAGATGGAGTCGTGCGGATGGTTGAGCATCACCTCGCGCCACGCTTCATGCAAGAACCCGCGCTCAGAGCCCATGTCGCCGCCCAGCGCGCCGGCGATGGCCGTCATCGGCTCGGCCCAGCGCTCAAGCTCCGTCTGACACGCCCAGTTGTCTTGCTTGAGCGGCATCCAACTGCTCAGCGTCGCCGCCAGCAGCGCCTGTAGGCGGAAGCGCGGGTTGGCGGTCCGCATCTCGCCGCGCCAGATCTCAAGGCCCTCGACCTCGTCCGCCACGGCGGCGATGTAGTCGGGCAGGCGCGTGTGGATCACATCGGTGTCGTCGAGAGCATCGTTGGCGGCGGCGATGATTCCGAGCGCCTTGGTGGTCGGGTAGATGTGGTCCACGCCGTCCATCGCGAGAACGTGGCTCGTCGTGCCGTGCTCAAGCGCCTTGTCTCGGAGGCCGCGCATGTTCTCGACGGCCTCGACCGCGTCGAAGTCGTCGCTGGGATCGCCGATGAGCGGCGCATTCTCGTAATAGAAGTTGCTGTAGGCGTACTCGTCAGGCATCTTGATCACGAGGACCTGACTGCCGTCGGGGCCCTCCCAGATGAACTCGCTCTTGACCTGGTCGTAGTTGACACCGCGGAAGAGCATGGCGTTGTCGATGCCGAAGCCGCGTAGGATCTGGGGCATCTGGCTGATGTGACCGAAGGTGTCGGGACAGTAGCCGACGGGCATCGGCTCGCCGCCCCACTCGCGCGCCTCGCGATGGCCGAAGAGGAGATTGCGAACGGTGGCCTCGCCGCTGACCAGGAAGTCATCAGGCAGAATGAAGAACGGTCCGATGAGGATGCGTCCGCTGGCGACATGGGCGCGCAGCTCGTCGCGTTTCTCGGGGCGGATGGCGCAGTAATCCGAGAGCGGGAGCGTCTGACCATCGAGGTGGTAGTACTTGTAGTCGGGCCGCTCCGCGAGGATCTCAAGCAGGCGGTCGATCAGACCCACGAGCCGCCGGCGGAAGCCCTGGAAGTCCTGGTGCCACTCGCGGTCCCAGTGGGTGTGGCTGATGACGTGGATGGTTGTGTTGGGCATCGTTGTCGTCCCCGATCTGGCATGCACCGGCGAGGGCGCCGGTGCTACGCGTAGAGCGCGGTCTCAGTCCGAACGTCTACGAAAAATACGAGCGGTACTTCTCAAGCGCGACGCAGATGGCCTCAATGGTGGCGGGCGGAACGTCCGGCCCGCACTCGGCATGAAGCCAGAGCCCGCCCTCGGGCATTCCCAGGACCTCGACGGATTCGCGGACATGGCCGTCGATGTCGGATGGATCGCAGAACGGGAAGAGCTGTCGGTCGAGGTCCAGCGCCACGCAGATCTTCCCCTTGCACTCGCGCGCGAGGTTGTCGAGCCCGTTAGCGCGGATCTGCGGGTTCACGACGTTCACCCCGCAGTCGATGAGATCGGTGATGATCGGGACGATATGCCCGTCGGTGTGCATGTAGACCTTGCTGCCCGCGTCGTGGCACATGCCGTACATCCGGGCGTAGCACGGCTTGAGGTACTTGCGCCATTTCTCCGCGCCGATGGCCAGCCGATCCTGCATCCCGAGGTCATCACCGAAGTGCGCTAGCTGCGGGGGATTCTCTAGCGTGCGAGCGATCTCGCCACAGTTGTACTCAAGCACCTTGTCGATGAGGATCTGAAGCTCCGGCGCATCTTCGGCGAAGTCGATCATCAGCTCCCCGAAGCCGCGCAGATCGCCCAGGCGCAACCACATGAACCCGTGGGGCGTGCCGTGACCGGGCTCGGGGACTGTGAGGGCGCGGACGTCCTCGCGCGTCTTCACCGGGTGGCCGGTCACGATGGCCTGCTGGCCCTCGTGGACGTTGCTCCAGATGCAACCCCAGAAGTCCACGTGCTCGCCCTCGCGCATCGTGCCTTGGATGTCGTCGTAATCCATCGCGCCGAATTCGTGGTTCGCGAAGATGATCGGATGGCGGGACACGACCTCATCCACCTCTTCGCGGTACTTCTTCCATGTCGCGGGCAAGAGGCTCATCGACACGGGAATGAACTCGGGACTGTCGAACTCCATCGCTTTGGTCCGGTCGTCATGTGCGGCCATGGCGGCAAGCGTCTCCCTGTCGGGGGTTTGTCGTCACGTGACGACAAACGGGCTGCGTCAGGCATGCGGCGAGTAGCCAGTGCTTGCGCGGCCGAATCCGCGCCCTCATCTGATGTGGCCTTCCCCCGCCTCCGACGCCGTATAGCCTTCTTCCTCGCCCGAGAGGTGATTCCCTCATTGCCCGGAACCAAGTCTCACCGTCGCTCTACCCGAGGTGATCTCATGCGAGCCGCCACGCTCCTAGCCGCTTTGCTCCCAGGCATTGCCCTTGCCCAAGATGGACTTGTCGCGCATTTCCCGCTCAATGAGGGAGAGGGCGAGGTCGTAGGGGACCTCATCGACTCGGGACTTGCGGGCGAGATCAGTGGGGCGCAGTGGCGGGAGTACGGTGATTCGCACGTGCTGGCGTTCGACGGAGAGGACGACTACGTCAAGATCGGATCCGCCGAGGCGCTGAATCTGCGTGGCCACGCGACGCTGAGCGCGTGGGTCTGGCCCGAGGAAGTCCCGGGCGGCGAGGTGGGGATCGCGGGGAAGCAGTTTACGAGCTACCTTCTGACATACTACCGGAATCGCCACGCGTGGTGGTACGTCGGCGCCGGGGCGAACCACGCAAGCGCGCCGGTGACACCGGGGACGTGGACGCACCTGGTCGGCACGTTCGATGGGCTGAGGATGCGCGTGTACCTGAATGGCGCGCTCGCGGCTGAGCGACTGAGCAAATTCACCGAGACGCCGGCCGGAGGGTCGTTCTTCATCGGCTGCGTCATTGGCGAGGAGGAGGCCGATGATTCCGCCTACATGCGGTCCGGGTTCTTCAAGGGCATGATCAGCGACGTGAGGGTCTACTCGCGCGCGCTGAATCCTGAGGAGATCGCGGCTCAGTATGGCGAGGAGGCGACGGCGCGGTTTGCGCCGGTGAGGGCGGAATGCGAGCCGATCAGGAAAGGCAAGCGCATCGCCGCGGGGGGCCAGTCCGTCCGCGTCGCGCCGACGGGTGGAATGCAATTGGCGACGGCGAACGGATACTGCATCGTCGAGAGCAAGTACTCGTTCCCCGGTGACAAGATCGGCTGGAACTGCCTCGGCACGCAAAACGATCATCCTGACCCCGCGTGGTCGCCGCGCGTGGGAAGGGCAGGTAGCCACGAGATTCGCGTTTCGGCCAAGGGGAGCCATTACTCGGTCGAGCGCGCAGTCCGGATCGATGATGGGCGGACTGAGATCACCGACACGCTATTGAACACGGGAACGGAACCCGTCGGGATCCTGGTCCGAAACGAGGTCATCACGCCCCACATGCCGGCCGGCACGCGCCTGGGGCTGGGTGCGGATGAGCCGATCCTATTCGCAGCGCAACCGACGTACGACCTGGGGATCGCCATTGAGGACGACGTTTCGCGGGCCCACTTCACCCCCTATTGCACCGCCAACCGTATTGGGTTCAGGGACGATCGGCTCGTGCTCGGGCCAGGACAGTCGCACGCCTTGCGGTGGACGCTGTATCTCAGGCCGCCGATGGGCACCGCTCTGGACTTCATCAACGCGGTCCGGCAAGACTGGGGCTCCAATGTCACCGTGCAAGGGCCGTGCGCGTTCTTCGATGCGAACCGCGACATCATCGATGACCCGGTCCGGCTGAAGGAGTATCTGAAGCGGCGGAAGCTCCGCATCGCGATGCTCTCGCCGTGGCTGGATTACGATCCGGGCTCGATGGACCGGGTGATGTCGCGCGATGAATACAAGGCCATGATGCTGAAGGCCACGCGCGCGCTGAGGGCGGCCGACCCGGAGATCAGGATCATAGGCTCCATCGAGACCGATTGGGTGACGATCTACCCCGACAGATTCGCCGATGGTGACAGGCTGCCGGTCGATGGCAAGGGCGGGCACGGGCCGACGCCGCTGAGCGAGGAGCTGACGCAAGTGCTTCTCAACTCCGGCTTGCCGTGGGTTGACAGTCTGAAGACGGACCGCGAGGGCGGAGCGACCGTCGAACTGTACACCCGGGCGGGCACACCGCAGACGGCGCTGGGCGTGTACCCAAGAGCGGGCAACCACCAGGCCAAATTCCTGCTGGAGCAGGCGAAGTTCCTTGTCGAGGAGATCGGACTGGATGGCTTCTACATCGACGAGTTCAGCCTGTGGTGGGTCGACAGTTACGACAGACCCGACGGATTCACAGGCACCATCGACCGGGAGACGGGTGAGGTGACGCGCCAGTACACGTCAGCCATGATCGCGGGGATCGGGCCGAGGCGGGACTTGTGCGAGTACATCATCGACCGCGGGTTGACGATGGTCGCCAACACGTGGGCGACAACGCAGCGGGAGAACCAGTATCCCGTCATGCGATTTGCGGAGACATGGAGCACCTTCGACGTGCTCTCGCTCCCGATGAAAGCCAAACCGCCATTCATGCCTGAACTCGCGCGCGGCCAACTCGGCACGCCTATCGGCCTCGGGATAAACGCGCCGAGCGAGGGCATCAACAGCGCCGAGCGGCTGATGCGCGGGATCATCCTCTACCTGCGGCATGGGATGGTCTACTACCACTACTTCTACGGCGACATTCCCAGCGAAGGCGAGGGGGCCGGCGAGTACGGGCCGATCAACCACATGTTCCCAATTACGCCGGTGCGGCTGTTTGAGGGTGGCATCGAGGGCGAGGAGCGGACGGTGACGTGTGTCTCAGGCACGTACGAATGGCGGCATGACGAGCGCCCGACGGTACTCGCGTTCGGGCCGGACGGGCGCCAGATCGACGCCGATGCGGACATCCGCAAGACGAATGACGGATGGCAGGTGGAGTTGGGGCTGAGGGACTGGGTCGAGATCGGGGTGATTGAGCCGTGATGCGCCACGGGCTGCCGACGCCCCGCCCTACCACGGCAGGTGGATGATGTGCCTCATGGCGATGCTTCCGGTGAAGCTTCGGATTGCCTTCGCGCGGTTGCGAGCGTGCTGAACGTGGGAGTCCATCTGGGCCAGCGCGATGGCGGCCTCATCATTGCCCGCCGCGGGCGCGACGGGTCTCGTGGGCGTGTGGCCCTCCTCGAGGTGATCCTGGATCGCCTGCAGCTCGCCGTCATCGACCCAGATGGCGAAGCACTCGGGGCAACGGTCGAGGGTGATTCCGCTGCAGAATGAGTACTCGTATGACTCCATCCTCGCCGCGCACGCCGGGCAAACCAGCCCGCGCGTATCGATCCCCCTCGGCGCGGTCGCTTCGTCCGGCTCGACGAGGCGCTCGACAGCGTCCAGCTCGTCGCGCCGTTTGATGGTCATCTGCGCCAGCTCGCCGTGGTCGAAGTGGACCCCACCGCACGTGCGGCAGACGTCCAGCTCCATCCCCGGCGCCTTGGCGACGGTTAGCGGCTCATTGCAGCGTGGACAGGTCTTTGAGGACATGGCTCTCACTCCCGGCTCGACGCGGTGCAATGAATTGGCCAGCGCATTACAGCCGCGGGCAAGAATGCCCGCGCCACGAGGCGACGAGCCAACTCACTTCAGCAACCCCGAGAACACGACGTAGCAGACGATCAGCCCACCGGCGAACAGCACCCACCAGAACGTGATGTTGCGGTACCAGGGCTTGCCGAGGTCTGCGAAGATGTTGAGCTTCTTCCAGTTGATCGTGGTAATGTCGGTGATGCTCTCCTCGGGTGGCGGCTTATCGATCAGGCTGACGATCACCATGAACAACACGCACACCGGCCAGGCGATGCAGGCTCGGAGCGTGAAGGCAGACCCTTCGGTCCACCACTTTACAAAGACAACCTTGTCGATGAAGATCGAGACCGCGATTCCAAATGGGATCGTCAGCGCCGCAGCGAGTCCCGTCGCCCGTCGCCAGAGGATTCCCAGCACGAAAACCGCCGAGAACGGTGGCGCGAAGTGCGCGAAGAGATTCTGGATATACACGAACACGCCTTGGCCCATCCTCTGGATGAACGGCGCCATCGCCATCGAGACAATCAGCACAACCACCGCCACCAGTCGCCCCATGCCGACGAGCTTGCGCTCTTCGGCATCCGGCCGGAACCAGCGCTTGTAGACGTCCAGCGTGATGATGGTCGACGTCGAGTTGAGCACCGAGTCGACCGTCGATTGTATCGCCCCGAAGATCGCCGCGAGTAGCAGCCCCCTCAGCCCGACGCTCATGAGTCTCATCAGCAGCGTTGGGTAGGTCTTGTCCGCCTCGGGGACACTGAGTCCCGGCTCCATCGCGAAGTAGATGAGACCGGGCAGCACGGTGATGACCGGCAACCCGATCTTCATGAATCCGGCCAGCAGGATTCCCATCCTCGCATGCCAGCCGTCCTTCGCCGCCAGGACTCGCTGGATCATGAACTGGTTGATGCAGTTGTACCAGATGCTGATCGACAGCCAGCTCAGGAAGATGGTGACCCACGGCACGAGCGTGTGACTCATCGGTTGGAAAATGGCCAGCCGGTCGTACGTTTCCGCCCCCTCGCCAAGCACTGCGGGCGCAAGCCTGCGGACGCCCTCCGCAAACGCCCCTTCGCTGCCGCGATTCGCCTCGATCATCGCGCCCCATCCCGCCGCGATGCCTCCCCCCTCGCCCAGGTGGATGAGCCCCAGCACTGTCACCAGCACGCCGCCGGTGACGAGAACGATGGTCTGGAACAGATCCGTCCACGCCACCGACTGCAATCCGCCGAAGATGGCGTAGCTTCCGGCGACCACCCCGATCAGAATCACGCCCAGCCAGATGTCCAGCCCAAACATCTCATGCAACCCAATGGCGCCGGCGTACAGGATGGCCGCGAGGAACGCCGTGACGTTGGCGATCACCGTCATGATGGCGAACATCAGCCGACACGCGGGGTTGAAGCGCTTCTCGAGGTACTCAGGGGCGGTGAAGACTTTTGTTGCCAGCAGAAACGGGATGAAGATCCAGACCAGCACGCTGAAGGCGAAGATGTTGCCCCATTCCCACTGAGCAACACAAATCCCGTACACGTAGGCCGAGCCGACCATCCCGATGAAGTGCTCGGTCGAGATATTCGAGCCGATGAAGGAGGTCCCAACCACGTACCACGGGAGCGAACGGCCCGCGAGGAAGTAGTCCTCGGACGTCTTCGACCCCTTGCGGCTCACCCAGAATCCCAGCCCCACGAGCACGATGAAGTAGAACACGAAGACGACGTAGTCAATCGTATGCAGCCCGGTCATCCGGGAATCACCTCAAGGAGTCGGACGGTTACTTGGTCGGGCGGCTCCGGTCCGGCGGCCCGCGACACTGACACGTGACCGGTGCTGCCGCCGAGATTGCCCACCTGGTGGAATGGAGGCTGTCCCTCGTACCTGAACTGTTCGTGTCGGGCGGGCGCGGCGTCGGCCACGGGATCGCCAGCGGCGTTTGGCACATTCAGTCCAGACTCGAAGAAGAGCACGAGCCGGTCATGCCCGGCGAGGTCGGAGGCCTTCTTGCCCGCTACCTCGCGGTTGATCGCGTACGCGTGTTCGACGCCCTCGGCGGCGGGGCACGCGAGCAGTGGGCCTATTGGGCCCGCGCCCGCACCGACGGCCGCAACGGGACGCCCGTACTCGACGCTGCCATCGAGGTAGGCAACGTTGCCGAACTGGGATCCGCCTTCCCGCACGTGCCGCGGGACTACGCTTCCGCCAGTGGGCGGCACGCCGTGAGCGTTGGCGGTGTCGATGTCATCTTCGTAGAACACCATCGCCCGGCCACGCTCGGGGAGATCGGCGAGGGTCTTGCCGGCGACCTCTTCGTTATACGCGTAGGCGAACTCCAACTCAGGCGCGGACGGGCATGTGAAGAGGTCCCAGAGATCGGCGGTTTCCAGCAGATAGGGCGCCAGGTCATCCTGCCACGATTCGGCGGCTGGCAGAACGCCATCGTTCTCCCGGGCATACTTGCGCGCGGCTTTCACCAGCTCCTGCAGATGCTGACGGCACGCGGTCCGAGCGTCACCAGCAACCAGGAAATCATCAAATGACATGCCCGCCGGGATGATCGTCGCGCGTCCCGCCTCGGTCATGGCGACGAGGACGCCCGATTCCTGGGGCCGCTCCGCCTCAGCAAGCTGCGCGGGCGTCGCGCTGGCGTTCTTCTCCCCCGCGCCCCACTCGAATAGCAGAAGCGTGCGTTGGCGCTGACGGTAGTCCTGCGGCACGCGCAGGCGGGAAATCTCCTCATTCATGGCGTAGCCGAACTCCACGTCCGGCAGCGCGGGGCACTTCAGGATGTCTGTGTCGATGAGGTACGGGGTGATCTCATCCACCCACCGCGTCGCATCCGGCCACGTCCTGTCGTGGTCGTTGGCATACTCATCGAGGGCCTTGTACAGGGCCTGGAGATTCGCGCGCGACTGCGAGTCGGTTTGCCGACCGCTTCGGGACGCGCGCATGGGGTCGATGTATGGCGCGAGGTCGTCTTCCCAAGTCTCCGAGGCCGGCAGAACGCCGTCATGGTCGAGGGCGTAATTCCGGGCCGCCTGGACGAGTCTGTTTAGGTGGTCTCGGCACGCGTTTGCGTCCAGCTCCGCCGACCGGATCGAGGCCAACGTGCGACCGGCCTGGAGTAGCATGACCTGACCGTCGGCCGTAGCGATGACGGTCGCGCCATCTTCTCGCGGGCCAGCCAACTCTGTCTCCGGGGGGAGAGGCACGCGAGCGTTGCGTTCGGCGCCCGGCCACTCGGCCAACAGAAGCACTCCGCGGCGCTCCTCATAGTCATTCGGCAGCTTCGCCCCGGAAAGCGCCTCGTTCATCGCGTACCCGAACGGCTTATCCTCCTCGGACGGGCACTCGAAGACTGAGTGATCGAGGAGGAGGTCTTCCAGCTCATCCATCCACGTTTCGGCGGGCGGGAGCAGGCCATTGTTCTGGCTGGCGTATTTCACCAGCGCCTGAGCCAGGGCCGTCATGTTGCGCTGTGACTGATTGCCGCTGCGGTCCGGGCCGCTCTGGTTGCCGCCCATGCTCGCGAGCTGTTCGGCCAACATCGATGTTCCTTCACCGGCGGAGGCCGTGAGCGAATCGATGAGCTTCACTCGCCACGTGCCGTCTTCCTGACGCGCAAGCACCACCGTGCCCGTGAGGGGCGCCATCGAGCTAAACCCCAGCCGCGCTTCGTCGTCTTCACCAGTTCGTTCGCCGATCTCGACCTCCAGATCCATGCCCATCGGTAGCAGCATGTAGTCGCGCATCATCGTTACGAAGTTGCGCATCCCGTCCGGGCGGCGCCCCAATGAATTCGCCATGTCCTTCAACATGGGCAACGCCGCATCTTTCGGGTCGAGCAGCGAGAGCATCGTGGCGACATCGCCCTCGCCACACGCCGTCATGTACGCCTGCGCGACCGACGCCGGATCGGTCATATCGACCTCCGGCGCATCCTGAGCAAAGGCCGGCAGCGCCACCAGCAACGCGAAGGTCATCATCACGCATCGTCCCATACCCATTGCCTCCCTCTGTTGCGTCCTCATTCCTTGAGCGTGAGGTCCGACGGTCTATTCCCCTTCAAATGATAGACCGCTGAAAACTGCCTCGCCGCCGACGCTGAGCGTGCCGATTGCGCCGACGCGGTCGTTGTTCGTATCGCTAATGTAGACATCCGGGCTCGCCACAAGCTCAGTGTCTCCGTCGAGCAGTCTCACGGCGACGCGGTCGGTGGTCACGATCCCTTCGAGCGTGTACTGCTTGCCGCGCTGCCAGTCGACATCGGCCTCGAAGCGAGGCTTGGCCGGTTGGGCCAAGTCGATCAGTTCGATCTTGCCATCAGTGAGGTAGGCGACGAAGCCCGCCTTCATTGACCGCTCCGCCTGGTAGATAAGCCCCGCGCCGGCCGGGCCCTCGGGGATGGATAGCTTGCAGCGCCACGTGCCGCGAGCGCCGGTGATCTCCTGATCGAGAGCCACCACAACGTCATCGCCAAGCGCCGTTTTCAGCGCGGCATTGGCCACGGTCGGCGTTGCGGGTGATGCCCCTCCTGCCGTGCCCGATGAGAACCCCCAGAACTCCGCAGGACCCTTCCACGTGTGGAAGCCCAGGAGGCCCTCGAGTTCACCATCTGCCTCGGTGAGTTCCAGCCAGGGGCTCTCCACAAGCGTGGTCCCCCCATCGACCTTGATGAGCCGGGCCTGGACCTTGTTGCCCTTGGTCTCAGCCTGGATCAAGAGGTCCTCATCGTAGTGCCACTTGTCCTGTGGGCTGCTCCAGATGGCCTTCTGCTCGGGGTACTTGTAGACGATCAGGCTTCCAGCGCCATACGTGCCGCCGAGCCACATGAGAAGTCCCTGCCCGCGCGCTTCCTCATTGGCCTTCACGCAGAGCCCGGCTCCGCCAGCAGGCGCGCCGACGCGGACGTAGGTCTGCCAGAGCCGGTCCTTGCCCTTGTCGGCACGGTTCACGGCCCACGCGCGGTCGATGTTGGTAGATTGCTTGACGCGCTGCTTGGTGGAGTCAGTCCACATCCAACTGCCGCCACCGACGATGCGCCAGTCCGAATCGGGACCTTGGGCGAGCCGACGCTTGTTGGGGGCGTCGTCGGTGAGATCGGCGACGGGGGCCTCCCCAACCGCAGCCTCCCAGACGCGCACGGGCCCGCCATTGCTGTACGCTCCGAGGATGCCGGAGCGCTCGGTGAGCGAGCGATCGACGCCAATCCACGGGCTCTGCGAGACCAGAACCCCGAGCGCGGTGAGCATCTGAACGCGCGCGCGGTCCTGCTCAATCACGACTTCGAGGATGTAAGGCTCGTACGCGATCCATGGCGCCCACTCATCAGCCCAGAGCACGGTGTCGTCGGCTGCGCGAAGCGAGAACCCGCCGCCTTCGTAGCCGCCGAGTTGACAGCGAAGCCCGCGCATGCCACCGAGAGAGGAGACAGCCGTCATGCCGACGACCGTCGCGCCGAGGCCAGGCTCAACAACGCACCGCCACGCCCCGCGACATCCCACAAGGCCCGGCGCCGCCGCCCTGGCCGCATCGCCACCCTTCGGGTGGAGCAAAGCCTCGCGGATCTCGCGTGTCAGCGTCCAATCGCCACGAACGGCCTCCCACTGGCCAAGCCGGTCCGCGTAGACGGACGCGCACGTTGCCAGAGCCGCTACAATGAATGCGATTCTCTTCATAGTGCCATCCCCCTACGCGGGATCGAAGTTCGGTACCCTTAGCTGCTCGCCGCCACGGAACGACGATTCATGCGCCACCAGCCCCGGCGCCGTCATCGCGACGGCTTCGTAGACATCGACCGCCGGTTCGCGATCCTCCGCGATGGCGCTGATGAACTCGTGGCTGATGAAGGAGTGAGAACCGCCATGACCGCTGTCGTAGCGCATCTTCTCAGGCAACAGATGCGCGTAATCCGCCCGGGCCGCTATGTTCGTGCCGTCGGCGCCGCAGATCGCGTAGGGCTGGCCGGCCCAACCCGGCATGAGCAACGCCATCTTGTCGCCGAACCACTGGGCGCGCTCGCCATGGGCCCACATGTTCCACATCACGTTGCAGCGGAACATGTTGCCCCGGTCGGTCTTGAACAGCGCGGACTCGTTGCAGAACGGGCTGTTGTAGGCGTTGTCCTGGAAGGCTTCCTCCGGACTCCCCGTCCCGATGCAACTCACTTCCACGAGCCGCTCGCGCGATGCGCCAACCAGGAAGCCGGTCGAGTGGGTGGGGTACATCATCGGCGGGAAGCCCCAGCGCCACGTGCGGGCATCCGGGCCCTTCTCGGGCCAGCGGCTGAGGTCGCTTGAGGACGTGCCGATTGAGGGATGGTAGTACTCTCCCTCTGAGTACAGGATCTCGCCGAAAGATCCGTCGTCAACCATCCGACGCATGGTGATCGTCGAGTTGCGGTAGTAGCTCGTCTCGGCCATCATGTACTTCATGCCCGTGCGCTCTTTGGCCTCGATGAGCATCGCGCATTCCTCGAGCGTGACCCCCGCCGGCACCGCCGAGATGCAGTGCTTGCCCGAGTTCATCACGGCGATGTCGTGGCGCACGTGGTCCGTCGCGCCGGTGAAGACTGCGATCGCATCGATCGTATCGTCTCTGATCATTTCCTCAAGCGACGGATACGTCTTCTCGCACCCGTATCGGTTCTGCAGATTCTGCAGCCGGTTCGGGATGAGATCACTCACGGCGGCGACCTCGCAGTTGGGATCCTCGTGCCAGTGGAATCCGGCGCCGAACCCCCCGCCGACCACGCCGATGCGGACGCGCTTGTCGATGGTTTGCTCGTTCACGTCCTGAGCGACGGCCGACGCGAGCGTCCCCGCTGCCGCGGCGGCGGTCATGGCGGTGGTGATGAAGTCTCTGCGGCTCAACCGATGGTCGGTCATGCCGGCACCCCCTTCGCAAGCAGATGGACTGTCCGAGTGGCGACCTCGAGCACGCGAATCATGAGACCGT
>CAZKUN010000154.1:0-7349 GCA_964555935.1 uncultured Armatimonadia bacterium
GAACTCCAACAGTCCCCCAGGCCAAAGTAGGTCTGTCCATCATGTAGCCCTCCTACGAGCGCGCTGTCCGCCCTACCCGACATTGTGCCGAGCGTCACGAACCGCGCTAGCCTGAGCCAAACGGCCCGCATCAGCAGGCCAACCAAACCGAAATCGAACATCCGCGTGGCGCGCGGCCGATCAGATCACTGCCATGAGGTACGGGAGATATACGGATGCGCACCTCGGATTCAACTGTGATTAGATTACAGGTGCCGATACGATTTGACAATCGGGCTTACCACTATACTTTCATGCTTACACGGGGTAAAACCCCAGGCACGGGAACTTCATCAGAATCACGGTGTTTAAGCTCTAATTTACCTGTATAGGGCTGCTAAACGCGATATGGGTGGTGGCGAGCGGCTAGGCCTAGGCGTGGAGGACTGAGGGAATAGCCGGGCGGCGTACCTGCAGGAGAGCCGGGGGGTATTACCCGTGGAAACTACGTGCATGCCCGTGCTTCAGCGGGCAAGGCGCGGTGAGGACAGCGACCGGCGTCAGGCGAGTCGGTCGAGCGCTACGGCTCGCGGTAGACATGCACCTCCCACGGATCGAAGCTATCGAGCACCCGGCCCTTCCTAACCCTAACGGGCACGTCGCCCTCGGCGAACCGGTCAAGCCCCGTCACGCCTCGAGCCCCGCGCAGGGCCGCGTCTATGGGTTGGTCAGATTCATTCACGGCGATGATCCACAGTTTCCCCCCGACGCGCCGCCCGATAGCAGTCACGGGAGACGCCTTGCCGGCAGAGATCTTCACGCGCTCCTCAGCAACGAGTGCGGGCGACAGGTCTGACAGCTCGCCGGCGATCCGGCGCAGCGACTCCCAAATCTCGGCGTCCTGGTCCTCATAAGACGCCCCCCAGTAGACGATTCCCGTCGCCCCATGCACGATGGCGTCGTATGCCATAAAGCGCGTCTCAGCCCATGTGGGCGCGCGCTTGTGCAAGTTCTCGTCATCTTCCCAGGCCGACCAACCGAAGCCCTGGAGAATCGCCCAGATCGGCTTGCGGCCATTGACGGTGAGGTGTTGCTTCTCCATCTCATCGCCGACCACGCTGAGGGTCTTGTTAGGCAAGTCCGAGTGACTCGCGCCCTCTACCGGGTAGATGTCCATGCCGCTGACATCTGCCCACTGGCAGTAGCGCGCCAGGTCTGCCACCGTATTCCGCGGCGCCTGATTCTGCCAGAACACAAGCGTCGGGGCCGCCGCCCGCGCTGCGAGGTAGCCATCCTTCACTTCCGACAATGGCACGCCGTTCCAAATCGCCTCATCGCACATCCAACCCAGGAATCTCGGGTGACCCGCGACGTTCGCCGCGCTCTCGGCCACGCGCCCGTGGCGCTCCTCAGACGTCAGCTTCCCGTAGACATGACCATTGTTCCATTCGATCACCCACGCCCCCAGTTCATCGGCGCGGTCCAGATTGGCTTGCACGGCGTCCGCATCGCCATTGGTGAACCCGCCCGTGGTCAGGAGGCTGAACCCCGCGCCGACGATCCGTTCGGCTTCCGCGCTCGTGGGCATGAAGCTCGTCACGCCAATCGGGAACCACGGTTCACCGTCAACGATGGCGATGTGGTCACGGCGGAAGTACAACCCCGGCGCGTCCGCAGGCACGATGTCGAGGCAGGCCTCGGCGCTCGCGACAGGCGTCTCGCCGTCAAGCCCCAGCACGTCCGCCACGATCCGATACGCGCCATGCGCGCGCGCCGTGATGTCGGGCGACCACGCCACGGGCCCTTTGCGCCAGTTGACCATCTGTTCTTCGAGCGCGCGGCCCTTGGCGTCGATGAGCCGCAGCCGCAGGGCAAACTCGCGACTGTCGCCGGTCATCTCACACCACGCGACGACGACCCGATCGTCGATTCCATCGCGAAGCAGGCCGCGGGCGTTCGGCTCATCCAGCCGCAGCGATATCTCAGCCACGAGGCCGCTCCCCGCCAGCGCAACGTCATCGAACCACACGGTCCCCTCGCCCGCGTTCTCCAGCACAACCGTCGCGGTCGTCGCGCCGGCCGGAGCCGTCGCGCGCAGCGTCTTTGCCTGCCAGCCTGTCCAGGTCTGATCGGTCATGTCCTGGACACTGATGACGTCGCCGTCAGCGCCCAGCCACTCGACGGCCATCCGGAAGTCCCGGCCGAATTCGTCGGCACAGGTCGCAGCCGTCAACTCGTACTTGGCCGAAGCCGTGACGGCGACGTCGCCTTGTCGCCACGATGCACTCTGATCGGCCCGCGCGCGGAGCTGGCCCGTCTTCGCGCCCTCAGCATCCCCACGCGCGCCGTCCACCGACTCCCACGCATCCGGGACGCCATCGCCATTGCTGTCGGATTCGAACCCCGCGTTCCTGAGCGCGTTGTCGGGCATCGCGTCCACTGCCCAAAGTCCGACCGAGTCAAAAGCGTAAGTGCCCGGGTCATAGCAACGCAACAGGACAATGACGGACGTCGCGTTCTCAGGTGGGTTGATGGGGCCGACGGCGACCCGAGTCCACGTGTCCGCTACCGTCGCCCCGGCGGCATCCCGTCGGATGAACCCGTCCGCGCCGAACCATTGAAGCTCCGCTCCGTGAGACCCGGCCGCAGTGTCAGACGCCTTCACGGACACGGTCAGCAGATACGCGGCATCGCCCGCCAGCTCCACGTTACCCGCCGTCGGCCGCAAGTCGCACTGGCCTTTCTCGGGAAGCGCAATCTCAACGAAGGCGGAACCGTCTGTCCCGCCAGTCGCCTGTCTGGCCGCGTCGGCGCCTCCCGCATGAGTGCTCAGCGTCCAGCCCGCCGCCGGGCCCTCCCCCGCCTCGTCGAAGCCGCCATTCGCCAGCAGGTTGACTGCCTGGGCGTCGCAGGCTCCGGCGACCAAGATTATCAACGCAACCAGTAATGCCGTGCGCGTTTCCATTGATTGGGCTCCCATGTATTGCTAACGCGTCGCGTCGCGTAGTGCCCGAAGTTGGCGCATCATCGCTTCGGGGATCAGACCCTCGCGGCTAGTTGGCACGTCGTAGGTCACGACACCCTCGTCGCGGTTGATGTCCTTCGTGTAGCCGATGACGAACTCATCCGAGAAACGCGGCTCGCCTTGCCCCCACCCGACGCCGAGGTATGTGAGGATCTGAAGCTGCGCGCCATCGATGTAGCGGCCCAGCTTCTCTCGCCCGTACATCGATGCCGTCGGGAACGCGTCCGAGATCTCGCCCGCAGTGTAGTCATCATGCTCAGAGTGGATGATGATCGGCACCTTGACGCCCGGGTTAAACGCGACGAGGCTGTCGGGGTTGCCGGCCTTGAGCGCGGCGGCAAAGCTACCAAAGTTCGGCTCGTCGGGGCACCGATACATCACGTCCGCGTTGTACGAACCGTCGATCCACCAACCATGGCAACCCTTCCCCCACCGAAGCGACCACTCCCGCACCACTGCCTCCCAGTTGCGCTGGAACTCGGTCATCCGCTCGTCGACGCCGGGAACATCCTCGTAGACTTCGCGGTGGAAGCCTATCAACCGGGGCTCCCATGGCGGCGTGCACTTCAACCGCTCGATGGCCTGCTTGTCGAGCGCGGGGGCCGATGACGTGAAGTAGGCCATCATCCGAATGCCTCGCGGCTCGAGTTCAGCGATCAGGTCCGCGACGATGTCGCGCTGGGAGCAGCGGCTCGGCTCGCGTCCGACAATCGAATCGTACGTCTCGTTGGGTGACAGGTAGAAGCCGGAGTTCTGGCCGAGCGTGATGTAGAAGTATCCCGCGCCGACCTCCTCCAACTGACCGGCCAAAGCGGACACGTCGATGGCATCAACCTGCCGATTCCAATCGCTCGGATCGAGATCAATAGCCTGCGTGTTGCTGGCGATATCCGCGAGATAGTGAACGAACACGCCCCATTTTGCGTCACGAAACCAATCAGTGTTAGCGCGCATTCTCCGGCGCCCTCCGTGAGTGCGGGTGGTGATGGTGCGTCGCCAAGGTGAGTTCCCCCGAGGAGGGCGACGGGCCTGCGCCGGGCGCGATGACGGGCAGTGTAACTTTCCCGCGACGCGGGGCACTACAGCCTCAGAGGCCGCGCCCAACATCCGGCATTGAGCCAGGAGACACGATGTTCGCAATCCGCAGCACCATCCCCGCTCCCATTCTCATCATCTCGTCAGGACTGCACGCCGACGTGTCCAGCTCCTTCGCTCTCCTCACAGACACCATCGAGGGCCAGTACAATCTCGTCTTCCCCACGCCGCCAGGCGATGCGCGCATCGGTTTCGACTACGCGGGCGCTGACGACTACTCCAGCGCGGTCATCGCGGGCGGCAAGATCGCTCTGTATCGAGTGACCAAGGGGGCGGCTCGGCGCGTCGGCAAACCCCATCGCATCACGTGGGACGCTGGTGAGGAGATCACGCTGCAGCGGCGCGCGGGTCTGGTCCGCGTGATCGCCGACGATGCCATTGTGATGGCCGTCGAGTGGGACGCGCCCCTGCTGGGCCAAGTCGGCATCGCGGAATCCGGCGAGATGACGCTCGATGACCTTCTCCTTCAGCCGGTGGTCGACCCGATCTTCAGCGACGACTTCACGCGTGAGGAACTGGAGATGGCGGAGTGGGTCACGGCAGGCGGCGAGTTCCGAAACACGATGGTCCAAGCCGAAGGCGCTGACCCGAACCGCAGCGCCAACCCATTCTCTCTCGAGGTCATCGCCGAGGGCGAAGCCTTCGCCTCGGCGGGCGCGTGGTTCTGGGATTCATACCGAGTCACCACAAGCGTCAAGCCAATCAGCTCGGACACGATCGGCCTCTGCGCCTACGTGCTCGACGATCAGAACTACCTCGCGCTCCATTGGGATGCCTCGGACCAGCACAAGCCAACGCGCCGCCTTGTGCTGACCCACGATGGGGAGCGCCGGGTGCTGGCATCGTCGCCCGGCGGCTTCGCTCCCGGCCAGTGGTACCAGCTCGAGCTACGGGTCAGCCCTGGCCACATCGAAGCACGCATCGACCGCGATCCTGCGCTCAGCGCCACAACAGACGCGTTCGGCCAGGGGGCCATCGGCCTGACGGCGAGCAATGGCGCCGCCGTCTTTGATGACGTGGTCGTCGCAGCCCTCGACGCGCCGGACACGGAGATACCCAACATCAACCCCGTCTTCGTCGATGACGATATCATGGCGGCTCAGGAAGTCTACCTCCCGCGCGGCTTCTGGGTCGACGGCGAAGCCGACGGCTCTTACTGGCACTGGGGCCGCTTCTACCACGACGCCACGATCACGATCCCGCTCGCGCAGCTTCGGGATCGCGAACTCGGAGTGCTGATCCAGCCGGCTGCTGTGGCGGAGCTGTCGGGCGCGAAGGTAAGCGCCGCCGTAGTCGGAGACCGCATCACGCTAGCTGCTGAGGCGGGTGCCGAGTCAGTCGGCTCGGCGGACGAGCCAGTCGACGGCAAAGCGCCGGTGATCGTAGCGATCGAAGGCGATTCGCTGACGATCAGCCAGGCCGGAATCGGCCTGCTATCTTGCGCGCTGCCACCGTGCGACTCGGGTTGGGAGATCGGCCTCGTCAACGCAGATGCCAGCGCGATCGACGAGGTCACCGTCACCAGCGACGGCGCGCGGGACTACACCTTCGCGTCAGGCCCCACCGACTGGTATCAGGGCAAGGGGCTCTGGGATGTCACGAGTCGCTGGCATTGCCAGCCGGGCTGGACATTCGTGGGCGGCAGCGCCGACCCGAACCCGGTCATCTGGACCAAGCACAGCTACCAGGGCGATGTCGTGCTGGAGTTCTTCGGCGCGATCAGGATGGAAGAGGAACTGGTGGGGAGCCCGTTCCCGTACATCCACCCAGGCGATATCAACGCCCAGCTCTGCGGCAACGGAGTGGATCTCGACTCGGGCTACAGTTTCGCATTCGCGGGATGGGACAACTCGAAGACGGCGATCCTACGTAACGGCGTCGTGGTCGCCGAATCCTCAGACGTCATCATCGACAACCCGACCACGCGCGACGCATTTCATCGACACTGGTTCCGCATCCGCGCGGAGAAGCTGGGCGATACCGTCCGCTACTGGGTGGATGGGCAGCCGGTGATCGAGTACACGGATCCGGAGCCCTTGGAAGGCGGACGCGTCGGCCTGTGGACCTTCCACAATGACCTGATGATCGCCCGCGCGCGGCTCTGGCACGCGGAAGAGGAACGACCTGGATCCGTGCTGCGGGTGCCGCAATTGCAGGGGGACGAGCCGCCCGGTGTCGAGCGGCCGTCCGGGGCGCCGGAGGTCTTCAACGATTTCGAAACCGACGCGGGCGAGTGGCTGGTGCCGACCTACGCGCCGGGGACATCGCTCGCCCTCGATACGAAGACATCGGCATCGGGCGGAAGCAGCCTGCGTGTCACTAACTCCGCCCAATCCGGCCCCTTCACCGTCCATCCTGTCGTCAGCCAGTTCCGCGCATCCGACTGGCCAATCATCAGCTTCGACTACCGCTTCTCCCCGGATGTGAAGCTGAACCTATACCTCATCACCAACGGCGACTGGCACGTGGTGACCCTCACCGCCGACGAGCCGGATGCCCCCCAGATCATTCCCATCGGCGCGGCCGAGATCATCGCCGACGGCAAGTGGCGCCGCGCGGAGATCGACCTTGAGAGCCTCCTCAAGGCCACCTACCCGCAGTTCAAGATCTTCCAGATCAGGGAGCTGGTGCTCTCGCCGCCGTGGAGTTCCTACACCCGCTGCGGGATCGGCGGCAACGGTGGCGGCACGCAGTATTGGATCGACAACTTCCACATCGGACCACGCGAATAGCCGGGCATCACTCCGGCCAACGCTCCTCCAGCATCTCAGCAATGGCATCAAGCCGCGGCGTATCCGGCGCGCCATCCGCTCCCTGCACGAGGGAGGTCGCTTGCACGCGTCGTCGAAGTCCGATGGCGCCCACATGCTGACGCTCAGGGAAGGCCACCCGATCCATGAAGCCCGTTCTCTCTGCCGGTCCCGTGACTGTTGTATACGCACTGTTGGTTGCCGGCGCGGGCGGCGCCGCCGACCTCCCGCCGCTCGGGGACGCCGCACTCGCGCCAGTGGACGTCGACTGGCTCATCCATCGGCCGGAGCGCCACGCCGAGGTCTTCGCCGGCCCAGGCGCGGATGAGGTCACGCTGACGAACGGCCTGATCTCGCGCACGTGGCGCACGAGCCCCAATGGCGCGACCGTCGCGTTCGATAACCTGATGACCGGCGAGGCGATTCTGCGCGCCGTCCGACCCGAGGCCAGTATCACAATTGATGGCATCACGATGGACGTCGGAGGGCTGATCGGTCAG
>CAZKUN010000154.1:7359-17182 GCA_964555935.1 uncultured Armatimonadia bacterium
CCGTGGTAACCGAGAACGCGTTCACCGCGTGGAGCGTTCCTGACGCAACAGTGGCTGGACGACATGACCGCCGATCCCGCCGCCATGGAACTGGCGGGGATCGAGGTCGGCGAGCCGCAAGAGCGCTTCGCATGGGCTCGCGTCCGCCATCACGCGCCCGACGTCGAGTGGCCGCCAAAGGGCGCGAGCCTGCGCCTCGACTTCGAACCGAGCCCGAACTCGCGGCGGGCGTTCCACGACCTCCCTCCGAGCGCCACGGGGAGAGATGAACTCATCAGCGACACGTTCGACACGCTGGACGACGCATGGCGCATCCACGCGACAGACGCGCTGGCGTCTGCTTCGTTCATCAACGAGGGAAAGCCTGGCGAGATCGTTGCGCTGCAGAACACTGCCGTTTACGCCGAGCGCGATCTCCCGGCCGGAGCGCGGCTTGTCGAGGTCCGCATCGATCCCGGCACGGACCGCTCGGCAAGCTGGGGGCCCGGCATCGCGCTAGTCTGGCCGGACTACACGCTGAAGCTCAACTACCGTCCCGGGATGGTCGCGACGGGCAAGCCGGACCACTTCGGCGTGTGGTGCCCAGACGCCGAGGGTTTGGTCACGTCGCCGAGCGATACCATCACTCCCGACGCGCCCGTCTGGCTGCGCATCCGGCTCGATGGCGCCGAGGCCAACTGCGAGGTCAGCACTGACGGCCAGCGCTGGTCGCACCTGGAGGGTGTCACTCTCCCGGATGATACTGGCGGCCCCGTCTCGCTGCGGGTCGGCAAGCTGAGTCGGACCGGGGCGGCGGATGACTTCTCAGTGCTCGGCGAGCCGGTGCGCCTGAAGGTGTTGAGCGTCGCCGCGTTTGGCGAGATGAACGACGCCGCTGCCGCTGAACTCGCCGCGCGCATGGATCGACTCGCGGGGCTTACGGTCTCGGTTCACTACGAGATGTACGATGCCGTCCCCCTGCTGGCGAAGTGGATCACCGTGTCGAACGGGACCGACGAGCCCGTCCGCGTCGAGTCATTCACCAGCGAGATCCTGGCAGCCGTTGAGTACGAGTCCACGGTCGAGCGCGGCTCCAACGCAGCCCTCCCGAACATGCACGTGGAAGCCGACATGGAGTTCCACGGCGACTGCCCCGCCAACGCCAATGAGGTGGTCCACTGGGTCCCGGATCCGGATTACACGACTCAGGTCAACTACCAGCTCCAGGCTCCCGTGCTGCTCGAGTGCCGACCCAAACTCGGGCCGGACGTCACCATCGCCCCCGGCGATGAGTTCGAGTCATTCCGCACCTACGAACTCATCTACGATAGCACCCAGCGCGAGCGGAACGGCCTCGCGCTGCGGCGGATGTACCGCACCGTCGCGCCTTGGGCGACCGAGAACCCAATCATCATGCACAGCCGAAACTCCGACCCCGAATCGGTGAAGCTGTGCATCGACCAGTGCGCTGAGGTAGGCTTCGAGATGGTCATAATGACCTTCTGGAGCGGGTTCGACATGGAGAACACCGATCCCGCCTACCTCGCCGAGATCAAGGGCCTCGTCGATTACGCGCATGAGAGAGGCGTTGAGTTGGGCGGGTACTCGTTGCTCGCCAGCCGATCCGCGGGCCCCGAGCACGACGTCGTCGACCCCGAGACGGGGCGCACCGACCGCGCGTTCTTCGGTCATTCGCCCTGCCTCGAGAGCGAATGGGGACAAGACTACTTCCGCAAACTGACGACGTTCATCGAGGAGACAGGCCTGGATCTTCTCGAGCACGACGGCTCCTATCCGGGCGACGTCTGCGCGTCCACCAAGCACCCCGGACACGACGGTCTCGGAGATTCCCAGTGGCGCCAATGGGTCAGGATCCGCGACTTCTACCACTGGTGTCGCGCGCGCGGCGCCTACCTCAACGTGCCTGACTGGTACTTCCTCAGCGGCTCCAGTAAGTCCGCGATGGGTTACCGCGAGACGAACTGGTCGCTCCCGCGCGAGTGGCAGGTGATCCACGGCCGCCAGAACATCTACGACGGCACTTGGGAGAAGACGCCGAGCATGGGCTGGATGTTCGTCCCGCTCGTTCAGTACCAGGGCGGCGGGGCCGCCGCGACGCTTGAGCCCCTCGCCGAGCATCTCGACGCATACGGCGCGCATCTCGCTCAGAACTTCGGCTCCGGCGTGCAAGCCTGCTACCGAGGGCCGAGGCTGTTTGACACCGACGAGACAAAGGCCGTCGTGGCAAAGTGGGTGGAGTTCTTCAAGCGCCACCGGGACATCCTCGAGTCAGACATCATCCACCTCCGCCGCCCCGACGCGCGCGGTATCGACGGCATCCTGCACGTGAATCCGTCGCTCCCGACCAAGGGCTTGGCGATGCTCTACAACTCGCTCGCAGAACCCGTCAGCGAGACGGTCACGCTGCCGCTCTACTACACGGGGCTGACAAAAATCGCCAGGATTCGCGAGCAAGACGGGCCGAGCCGCAAGTATCGGCTGGACCGCGATCACTCCGTGGACGTGAGGGTCGAGATCCCGCCCGAGAGCGCGACGTGGTTGATCATCGAATGACGAGGGAGCCGCTCATGCACGGGATCGACGATCTCATCGATGGACTGGTTGCGTACCTCGTCCGCTGTCAGCAGAGCGATGGCGAGCACGCCGGCAGCTTCTGGAGCTAACTCGCCTACCACATTCCGCTGCTGGATTACCGCGCCGGTGGGAGCCATCATAACCGCACTGTGGGGAGTGCCGCGCTGGCGTTCATGCGGTTGGCCGACGGTTATCCGGATGCGGATCTCCGCTCGCGCGCCGAAGGGGCCTTCGACTGGATCGCCACGCGCCAGCACGATGACGGCGGGCTGGCGGAGATCGTGAATGGCGACCGCCCGTCGCAGTTTCACCTCGACCGCGAGCGCAGCTCCATTTCGCTAGGCATGGCCTGCCACGGCATGCACGCGAGCCTGCACTTGGGCCTGCCGCACAAGGACGCCTACCGTCGTTTCCTCGTCCAGGCAGCGCGCTGGCAACTCACCGTGGAAACGGATCCGGGCAACTTCCTTCACTCCGAGGGGTACCCACCCGACAAGCTGATCCTCAACGGATCAGCCCATGCCGCCGAGACGCTGCTCATTGCCGCCGAGTGGGCCGACGACGCGCCGGAGGCTGATGGCTTCCGTGCTGGCGCCGCACGCGCCATCGAGGCGATAGTACGGCTCCAGCGCGACAACGGGATGCTGCCCTACTCGAACTACGGGAACGACAACAGCATCTCTTACACCGCGACCGTGGCATGGGTCTTCCAGAATCTCATCGATGCTGACCTGATGCCAACTGTCTTGCGCTGCGCGGTCGATGGCGCGCTCACTAGAGCCAATGCCTTCCTCCAATCCTGCGTCCGTGACGATGGGTCGATCGACTGGGACACGCACGAGAACCATGGACAGAAGTACCACACGTGGGTCTACGGGCTGATGGCGCGCGCCCTGGCATGGCACTCGGACGAGGCGGCGACGCGACTTGTCGGGTTCCTCCGGCGCGAGCTATACAACCCAGAGAAGCGTCTCTGCCGGCTGTATGACTTCCCCATCGGCGAGGAGCGCGATGTCTGCGGCAGGCAAGTGCTCAGCGAGGAGTTCCATGAGTGCGCGTACCACCAGGCTGACCTGTTGGAATGCCTGGTCGACACGCGGGCGTTGGCCACCGCGGCAGGTACCGGCCGCGGTGGCGGGTAATACTGGTTACCATGGGGATCGAGATTTGCGGAACTGGGCCAATTGGCGGACCGAGGCGGAGATCAGGCTTGCCGTATATCCTGTACCTGATCATTCTCCTGATGGGACTCGTATGGGCCCATCTGCCCCACACGCTGGCCCGCTTCCCCACGGATCACAGCCCTGCCTGGACGTATGCCCGGCTCCACACAGTCTTCGGCCTCGCGCTGGTTTATCTCGGCATCCGCGCGTTCCTGACGCTCGTGAAGCACGTCCGAGGGCACTGGGACTACATCTGGCTGGCGTGCGATCTTCTCCTCATCACGGTCGTCGTGATGCTCACGGGGGGCGTCCACAGCGACGCATCGCTGCTCTACCTCTGGCCGATCCTCACGGTACTCGTGAAGCGCCACGCGCGCGGCGCGGTCGGGATCGGGCTGTGTGTCCTTGCGCTGTTCGTCATCGCAGCCTGGCCCAAGGACTCCAGCCTCTTCGAAATCGGCAAGACCGTGTCCCGCGCCTTCGTGGTGGTGATCTACACAGCTATTGCCGCCTGCTACGCCGGTATCGAGAAGGGGCGCGTCGAGGAGGTGGCGCGCCTGCGCGAGGAAGTCGCTCTCGGCGAGTACCGCACGACCCTGTCGCGCGAGATGCACGATGGCATTCAGAACGCGTTGGTGCGCATCGCCGCCCGTCTCGACCTTGCCCGTGGAATGCTCAATCAGGACGCCCAGCGCGCGGCTGAGATGGCCGTCGACGAGACGCTCACCGTGCGTCAGGCCAGCGATGAATTGCGTTACCTTGTCCGGCGGCTCCGCTCTCCTGAACTCGACAACCAGGGCTTCGCCAGCGCGCTGCGCGACCACGTGGATGTCGTGGCGCAGAGCGTCTCCTACGAGGCGTCCGTTGAGGTCGAGGGAGAGCCCGTTCCCATGCCGGCCGATGTCGAGCAGGGGACGCTCCGCATCATCCAGGAAGCCCTCACCAACGCTGAGAAACACGCCCAGGCCCACCACGTCAAGGTCCACCTGATGTTCTCGCCAGGTCAGTTCCAGTGCCGCATCATCGACGATGGCGTGGGCTTCGACACAAGCCAACTACCCACGACACCCAGCGTCGAGGGCGGCTTCGGGCTCATCAGCATGCGCGAACGAGCTACGTCACTTGACGGAACGTTGGAAGTGACCAGCGCGCCCGGTGGCGGCAGCGAGATCACGCTCACCGCGCCACTCACAACCACCGAGAACGCAGCCGCCGGGTAGCACTCCCACGCTTCAGGAGCGCCATCAGGGCTCGATGTGGCTCTTCTCGATCAAGCCATTGACAAGCGCGCCCCAATCCTTCGGCACGGCATGCCCCATCGTCGGGTAGACCACGATCTTCCTATCAT
Organism: uncultured Armatimonadia bacterium; assembly: GCA_964555935.1. GTDB lineage: Bacteria > Armatimonadota > Zipacnadia > Zipacnadales > VGFC01 > CAZKUN01. The sequence continues at coordinate 12,445 of CAZKUN010000154.1, forward strand.
CGCTGGGGATCCCGTTGTAGGCCGCGTACACGCTCGTCGGCGGACATGTCCGGTCTACCAGCCCAACAGTCACGACAACAGGGCACGTGATAGACTGAGCGAAGTGGGCCGCGTCATAGTATCCCGCCGTGGCCACGATGTCCGCGGCATCGGCCCCGGGGATCAATCTCGGCCAGCCACTCGCCCGACCGTAGAACAACCCCGCGTGGTAGCACAGGGCGGGCACGTTCGCGATGGCGCCGGTGACGCGATCGTCGAGCCCCGCCGCGACCAGCGTCGATCCGCCGCCCTGGCTCGAGCCGTTGACGATGACGTTCTTGCCGTCCCAATCCGCCTGAGCGCACATGAAGTCGATACAACGGACGAAGCTCAAGAAGACACGCCGGTAGTAATACGTGTCGCGACTTTCGCGCCCTTGGTGGGGGTACAGTTGCAGCGCTCCGCCCTGGGCCGACAGCGCCGTATAGAACTCCTTCGACTCGGTGATCGGCTGGTCATGGACGCTGATGTTCACGCTCAGGAAGTCCCGTCCGCGATACACGGCCGGCCCCGTGGCACTGACCCCCGCGCCCGGCACGGACAGAATCGCCGGGTACTTGCCCTCAGCCTTCGGCCGGCAGAACCAACCACGCACGCGGGACCCGGCAATGTTGGCCAGGCTCAGCTCGTACACGTCGACATCCTCCGTGCTACGAGCCTCGTCAAGGGCAATCTGAGCATCCATCGGGATCTCCGCCAGCGCTGCCTTCTCCGCATTCCACCACTCCACGAAATCCGCCGGCGGATCTGTCGACTCAATGCCCTCGGGCGAGAACGCCGCTCCACCGATTCCACGAGCTTTCGCGTCGCCTTCGGCATAGCTCACGTCCAGTCGCACGACTCCCGGCTCGTCCAGCGTCGCCTCAACGGATGCCTTGCCTGCCTCCAGCGCAACCTCGCTCTGGCCGAGGTCGCCGACACCATCCAGCGTCAGCCGGCACTGCACCGTGCCGTCGGCTATCGGCGCGTCCTCGTCGCTCACCTCGATGGCGAAGACGACCGTTTCTCCACTCTCATAAAGCCCGCTCTCGCGATCACACGTGACGTTGATCTTCGGCGCTGCGTGAGCCGCCGCGACAAACACCAACAATAATGCCACGACGCCGATTCTCATCCGCTTCATCTGGCCCATCAAGTGACTCCAATCTGAGGCGTGCATTGGCCAGCGCTATTCGACCGGCCCGAAGATACGGTCAGTTCGCCCAACACGGTGGCCATACCTGGCTACATGCATCGTCACGGTCCCGTCGACATGCGGACCGCCCGCGTAGCCGCGGCATGCCCAAACGCAGGTCCTGCGTTCCAGTTGGATCTCAACCCGGTCGGAGGCCCGTCAATACTTCTGGATTCTGTGGTTGTGCGTGTCGACGATGTAGAGGACTCCATCTGGCCCCGCGCTCACCCCACTGGGCCAGGCGAACTGCCCTTCTCCGGCGCCCCTGTCACCCCACTGCCTCAGGTGGGCGCCGCTGCTCGTGAACTTCTGGATGCGGTGGTTGCCCCGGTCCGCGACGTATACGTGTCCCGCCTCATCGACCGCGACTCCGGTCGGAGATCGAAACTGCCTCTCGTCACCGCCCTCGCGTCCCCACTTCGACAGGAAACTACCTCCGCTGGTGAACTTCTGAACCCGATCATTGCCTCGATCCGCCACGTAGACGTTCCCAGCGCTGTCGATGGCGATCCCGCTAGGCGACCTGAACTCGCCGTCACCACTCCCCTCGCGCCCCCACTTTGCCAGGAAGCTGCCCCCGCTGGTGAACTTCTGGATGCGGTTATTGCCTCGATCCGCTACGTACACGTTGCCCGCCGCGTCGATGGCTATCCCGCTCGGGGATCGGAGTTCCGCCTCACCATCGCCCTCGGCTCCCCAGGCGGCTAGGAAGGTCCCGCCTCCGGTGAGTTTCTGGATGCGGCTGTTGCCCCGGTCCGCCACGTAGACGTTGCCCCCCGCGTCGAGCGCGATCCCGCTCGGCGACCGAAACTGCCCCTCGCCACTGCCCTCAGTGCCCCACTCGGTGAGGAACGAGCCTCCGCCGGTGAGCTTCTGGATGCGATGGTTGCCCCGATCCGCCACGTAGACGTTCCCGGCGCCATCCACCGCGATGGCAGCGGGGTAGGCAAACTGACCTTCGCCGCTGCCCCGCTCACCCCACGTCGCGAGCGGCGTGGAGCTTCCAAGGAGGCTCAGTGCCAATGACGCGAGCCAGAGATGGTTCACCCCAGCCCCTCCTTCACTCCGGCACAACCTCGTGTGTCGAGGTCCCCTTCTGTCCGAACAGCACGCGTTCTTCTATGTCGTACATCTGCCACTCCAGTTCCCACTCGCCCGGGTTCTCTGGGCTTCTGATCTTCAGGCTGAACGTGTACCGATCACCTTCAAGCACCAAGTCGTCGTTCTCGAGGTCCCACAGGCGCTCGAACGCCTCCTCCCCCTCCGACTTGCTGCCCGAGACCGTGCGCCGCACGTGACACTCCAGAGCGACTTCCTCAGCGTCCCACCACACGTCCCCCGTGTTCGTCACCGTAAGCTGGAACGTGTAGTTGGTGTCGGGGTCCATTTCCTCTTCGATACGCCAGCCGGTAATCTTGCCGTCGTAGTCAGCCTCCACGTTGATCTCGAACTCGTCGTCACCGCGGATGCGCGAGTTCTTCACCTCGACCCACGCCTCCAGCTCCCACTCGCCCCGGCCAAGCGGCGCCTCAATGTCAATCGCCTTGCCTCCACCCAGCGTGTCGCCCTGGCCGGCGCCGAGAGGGCCGATCTGGACGCGCGCGTCAAAGGGAGTGTCGCCCGCCGTGTTGCCATTCGGGTCCTTCACGGCTCCGATGACCACATGGGTCTCGTCCGGCAAGTCCTGCCCACGGTTCAGCACCGAGACTTGAACCTCGCCCCTCTCCCCCACGTCGAGACTGCTCGGCGCCTTGTCGACCGTGACCTTCACCGAGTAGCCCCCAGAGGTCGTGGCGACCTCGTGGGTTGAGAGACCCGTCTGCCCAAACAACTCGCCTTCCTCCGTGTCATACATCTGCCATTCCAGTTCCCACTCACCGTTGTTCGGCGGACTGGTGATGTCGAGGCTGAACTCGTAATCATCGCCCGGGTAGACGATGTCCTCATTCGAGATGGAGGAGCGGCGCTCGAACGCGGCCCCTCCTTCGTTCGCGTCGCCGTCGATCGTCCGCCGGACCTTGCAGTCAAGCACGACCTCGCCCGCGTCCCACCACACGTCGCCCGTATTGTCGACCGTCAGCTCAAACGTGTAGTCCTCGCCGGGCAGCATGTCCTTGGGCGCGTCCCAGCCGCTGAATCTGCCGTCATAGCCGGCCCGCACCTCGATCTTAGTGTTGTCGCCGCTGCTGATGCGCGAGTTGTTGACCTCTATCCACGCCTCGACCGTCCAGTCGCCCCGTCCGTCGGGCGCCTCAATGTCGATCCCGTTGTACGTGTTGGCCAGTCCCGCGCCCAGCGCCCCGACCTTCGTTCGCGAGTAGAAAGCCGTCTGCGTGGTGTCGTTCCCGTTGGGGTCCTCGGTGCCATCAACTTCCAGGTAAGTGTTCTCGGACCAATCCGTCGTGCCCGTGTTCCTCACGGTGATGGTCAGATCGCCCTTCTCACCGGGCGACATGCTACTCGGCGCCTTGTCGATCTTGACGTTGGCCGCCAAGTTGGCCGAGGCAATGCTTGACACCAGCACCAGAGCGGATGCCAGTAGCACGATTCGCGCGTTATTCGTCATTCGGCTCACCTCCTGGCTCGAGGATGCTGCCGGACTTCGCACCGTACGCTTGCGCGTCCTCATCGCCCGGCGTCGGGATCTCAAACCGCATCCTGGGCGCGTAGCCGCTGAGTTTCACATCGTCGTCGTCTTCGCTCGTAGTCAATCCAAGGTTGACCTCAAGCAACGGGTCACCGGCCACGTTGCCCTCAACGGTATAGTCAAAATCGTCCTCCAACGTCTCCAAGTCCAGGACCATGTAGATCGGGTTCGTGCCGAACTTCCCAACGACGACTCCGGCGTCAGCGCCATCGTTTCCGAATAGGGTCGCGTTCTGGTAGAACCAATTGTCCCGGATCGTCACCTCGGGCATCCGGTCCTCGGGCCAGTCGTGCTGCAACGCCCCGCCGACGTTGTAGGTGAAGAGATTCCCCTCGATCAGCAGGTGGTCGGAGCTGCCGCTGTTATGCAGCGACACCGCGCCCACGTTCGACGAGGTCGTGTCCGGGTTGTAGGGCCAGTTGAGCAGGAACGTGTTGCCGCTCAACCGCACCTCTTTCACCGGGCTGATGCCCGCCCCGATCTGCATCGGCTTGATGTTGTTGAGGAAGTAGTTGTTCTGGATGTCCACCGTGGCTTCGGGGCTGAGCGGCACGATCAGCGGGTCGAATACCCCGTGCGGGCCGTTGATGAACACGTTGTCCGCAATCACCAGACTGTTCGTCTTCAGATACTCGAAGGCGAGCATTGGGTAGGTCCGGGAGCGATCCCGAAGCAGGCTATCCGTCTTCCGGTCATACGCGTTGGACGGGTACGCATCCATCACGAACCCGGAGATAATGACTTGCGCCAGTTCGGAGTTCTTCTCGAGGGTAATGAACGGGCCATTGCGACCGGGTGAAGTCACCAACTCGGTCAACTGGCCAAACGGATCGCGACGCTCAAAACCGTTCGTATATCCGCCGAGCAGGTGCAGCGCG
>CAZKUN010000154.1:17192-22204 GCA_964555935.1 uncultured Armatimonadia bacterium
GGCACTTCCCAGATACCCAGCCCGACCTTGCCGTCGTACTCGCCCTGGGCCACAAGCACGGATACGGTCCGCGCGCCAGGCTCATTCAACAGCTCGGCCGCGCGGGTGAGACCCTTGTGGAAGCTGCGTTCAACAGCGGCGCCACCCAGTTCTTGGGCCGCCGCGTAGTCATCACTGTCCTTGGGAGCCACATAGATCGTTTCGGCCGAACTCGCGCCGACAAGCAGTAGAGCTATGGCGGCGGAAGCCAGCCACGCAGTAGCGTGCATTGATCTCATGAATACCACCCCTTTTCCTTTGGCATTTCAGACCTTCAACACCAGACGAACGGGTGGCATTCCAATGTAGGTCACTATCGGGTGGGGGCGGACCGAGGATGAGGCTGCGAATCAGAAGTCATTATCGACTTGTATGGCCTGGCCTGTCCGCGCCGATTCGATGCCCGCTGTCAGCGCGGCAATTACCCTCGCGCCGTCGAGCACCGTGCTCATCGGTTCGGCCTTGCCCTCCACGCAGTCGAGCATGTGGTCGCACTGCTCGGCCCAATAGTGGACCTGCGCCGTATCGCTGACGCGAGGCGGATGCGCCTTGGCCTCCTCACCGAAATCACGCACGAGGATGGTCCCGTGGCTGGCCTCGTCGTGCTTGAAGAGCCTGCTCCCCCACAGCGTCCCCTCCGTGCCCCAGAGCGCCAGGTTCCCACCGTGCGGCACGTAACCCCGACATCCGGACGCGGCGATCAGCTTGCCCATCGCGCCGTTGTCCCAGCGCATGGTCATCGTGTAGGCGTCGTCGATCGGCAGGAGCGGCTCGGAGAGGTGATTCGAGTACGCGTGGACCTCCACGACCTCGGCCCGCATCGCCCAGCGCATCAGCCCCAGCGGGTGGCACCCGCCGCCGAGGAGGATGTCCTGCGGATTGTCCTCATCAGACCGCCACGGCGTTCGGCCCTCGGGTCCGTAGATGTAGTGCAGGTTGGAGATGTAGTCCCCCTCCGCCAGCCACACTTGGCCAATCTCGCCCGCCCAACACGCCTCCGCCATCGCGCGATGAGCCGGCGTGAAGTGGTAGTTGTGCCCGGCCAGGAAGACTCTCCCTGTCTCGCGGACTGCATCCACCATCCGCGCCGCATCCTCGCGCGTAGTGCTCATCGGCTTCTCGCAGAGGACGTGTTTCCCCGCCCTCAGCGCCGCCACGCCGTGGCAGGCGTGGAGATGGTCGGGCGTGCAGACGCTCACGATGTCGACGTCGTCGCGCTCCAGCAACTCTTCCATCGCCGGGCAGAACGTGGGGATCTCCGCTTCGAGGCAGCGCTGGCGGCCCTTGTCCTCATTGACGTCCCAAACGGCCACCACATCCGCCCGCCCAGTCGCCTGATATCCGCGAATGTGCCCTTCTCCGGCATCGCCCGCGCCGCCCAGAACTCCAACTTTCAGCTTCGCCATCCTTGTCCTCCGAGCGACTGGGTCAGGGAGTGTACGCCAGCCTCGGCGCCCGCGACGGACGTTGCACGAGGCCATTCAGCCGGTACCCGCCGCCACCGGGCGGTATGCGCCCCGCCAAACCATCGAGGCTTCGGCTAGGGGTGGCCACGCGCTCCTCACCATCCGGTTCGAGGATTCCCTGCTCAAACGACGCGCCCTCTTCAGCGTCAATCCTGTCGATGCCCTGCTGCTCAAGCCATTCCCGCCACGCCAATTGCTCCGCCTGGAGCGCCTCAGCCAGCTCGCCGCGCTCATCCTCATCCGCCACATCCGCAAGCGCCTCAGCGGACAGCTCGGGCTCAGTCTCAATACTCGCCCACACGTGGCGATCGATCCGCTCCCACCACAGCCCAATCCGCCTCAGCCGGTCCGGCTCCGGCATCTCAGCGAGCGCAACACGACGCAAACGCAGCCACCCCAACCAGTTCAGCGCGCCCTGCGCCGCATTCTGGCCTGGGTGAGCGTCATCCTCGCGCGCGGCCTCAAGCCGCTCGATCCACGCATCTATCTGCATGGTCTGCCCTCAGAGGGTAGGCATAATCTGCACGAGTTCGCGATCCACGATCAACTCGCGAGGCTCAACGAGCCAAGCGATGCTGATCCAGATCCCGCCACCTGTCGCGTATTCCACTCGGACCTCAGCCGACCGCGGCTCGTCGGACGCGTTGTGAATCTCGCGAGCGTATAGGTCCATGCTGCGCCCGTCGATCCGCGCTCCAAGGATGAACTCGACGCTACGCCTCGGCATCACAACCGACGAAACAAGCGGCTCGCATGCCTGCGGCACGGCGCCCCGCTCAAGCAAGTTCGTTGGCGGCTCGCCGTCACCCCAGCGCGCGGTGAAATCGCCGATCGCGCGATGTTGGGCCCGGACTGCCGGTCTGCGGGCCGCGCCGCGCACGACGTGGAGCCTCGGTTCATCCAGTCGGCGGATCTCCGCGCTCCTCAGGACAAGGTCTCGCAGTTGGTCACCAAAGTCCGGGACATTCGAAGTGCCGCCGCTGAGGAAGATCGCCGCAACCCTCGCCGGCACCAGCCGGCGGTTGCCGCCCTCGTCGATCAGCCAGTTGCCGAGCGGCGGGCCGCCGATACTCCGTCCGATAGCGTCGCCGCCCTGGCGATACAGCGCGTGACACATCGGCAAGATCCGCTGCGTAACGACGCGTCGCGTCAGCTTGAGCTTCGCCGTGATGAACATGTCAAGATCGACCCGCTCCGGCGATCTCCCACCTGGATCGGGAGTGTAGAGAACCTCTTTCAGGACGCGAATCTGCTCGAGCAACTCCGCCCGCGACCACGTCTCCCCCGCCACGGTCACCTCGGGTCTCTCGCGCGATCCAGGGTCCTCCAACACGCCGTTGTCACGCCACTGCATCAGGCACCACGTCAGGAGCCGCGCGTCGACGTAGTTCCCGGCGACCGTATACCCGAGGCTCGCCACGTTCGCGAAACCCAGCGACCCGTCATCCCCGATCGTGACCTGTGCGAAGGCCACATCCGTCGTGCCCGCGCCGATGTCAAACACGCAGATCCAATCGTCCTCGGCGATGGCGAAGTTGCTGAAGTAGCCTTCCGTATCGACCTGCATTCGGTGGAGGTGCTCCACGGCCGCGCACTCGGGCTCCGGCACGAACTGAACCGCGCTTGCATCGATACCGTACGGTGCCCCCGCGACCGCGATCAGCTCCCGATAGACTTCAATCCGATGCTCGTACTCGCGCCCCATATCGAGCGCAGGCACAGAGAACACGCATGTCGCGTTCTCGAAGATGTCCCACCCATATCCATGCGCGATCTGATCGAACACGTTCCGCAGGATGTAGGCAATGCCCGCTCTCGTGCGCGGATCGCGGTCGGTCATCCGCATCTTGAGCCGGTCCATCACGTCGCCCTTGGGGCCACCGATCGGCGCCAAATGGCCGCACGAAATAGGCTGATCGCCATCGCCGAACGCCACGCGCGTCGGCATCCACGCCACCGCATCGGCGCCGGGGCGATCCCACATCAACAGCTTCGGCTCCGCGCCTCGCACCCGCTGGTCGAGCACCGCCGCCGCCGTCTTCGACGTCCCCAGATCCACCGCCACCACGTACCGTTGCTCGGGCATCGCGGCATCCGGCGTGTCCACCCACTCGATCCCCGCCGTCGCCCACCGGCGGTCGCCCAAGTCCCGAGACTCGAACGCAACTTCGCCGCTCTGCCCGGCCGCCAGCTCCGGACAGGCGATCGTGATCGTCTGCGGCTCGCCGGGCGGAAGCGCAACAGCAACCCGGCTCGATGCGGCGCCGCCAAACGGGCACGCGGTATATCCACCCGAGACACTGACCTCGATGTCGAGCGGCGTTTCGCCGGCGTTTCGGGCGTTGAGAGTTACCTCGGGGATGCTATCGCTGAACAGAATCGTGCGCCACGGCATCTCGAGCGGGCCGATGCGCGGCCTAACAATGGTCGCCGCCACGTCGAAGTCGCGCCAGCACTCATCAAACCAGAACTCGCGGAAGTCGTCCGGCCCCGAGCCCGATTTCGTGCAAGCCTCAAACGGCACGCGCACCTCGACCTGTCCCGGCTCCAGGCTCGCGCGGTCGATGCTCAGCCTGACGGCCTGGCTCTCGCCCTCGCGAACGGGCTTAGGCGCGTCCTGAGGCGTCATACCTCCGGGGAGGTCGCCAAACCACCAATGCAACGTCCCCTGGCCCACGTTCTCAACGCGTGCGGTGAGCGTGGGGGTCGCGTGCTCGGTGACGATGAGTTCGGACGAGTCCGTCTGCACGCGCGCCCGACCAAGCGGCCAGCCGCACCGACGACAGAACACCTCGTCGGGGCTGGCGGGGCTGGGCGCCGGGCATCCTACGGTGTTACACAACGGCGATTGGCTCCTGGGGTCTGGTCCGCTACCTCTGAAACTGGTCGAAGACGCTTTCTTGCAGCAAGTACGTTGGCAGCGCGAGGCTTTCCTCGGCGACCTTCTGACCCGTCACCGAATCGTCCGCCGTGCTCTTGGCCTGGCAGTTGATCCCCACCAGCTTGCCCTTCATCACCACCGGCGCGCCCACCGTGCCCTCCGCGACCCGCGCGTTGTGCGTCAGCGCGATCGGGCCTTCCACATCGTTGCGATCCACCTTCAACAACATGCCCGCCACCGGCTGAACCGGCTGGCCGGTGTCATCTGTCGATTCGCGCGTCGGATCGAATCCCCCGACCTTCAGACTCGCCTCCTCGGCGAAGTCCGTCTTGTCCGAGTTCTTCATCGACAGCAGCTTGCCCGGTCGCGTGAACTTGAGCACTGCCCAGTCCCGGGCCAGTTTCTCCAGCTCGTCATCGCCACCGTATTCCCCGCCCTCCGCCTCGACAGTCGCGGCTATCTTCTCGCACTTGTCCGATCCTGGCCGATGCCAGATCTCCACATAGCCCGTCATCGACTGATCCGGCGGCATCAGGATCTGTCGGCTCGTCAGCACGTAGCCCGGCGCGCCGTGGTCGCTGATGACCACCCCCGCGCCTTGCGCGTCATCGCCCGGAGTGATTGCG
>CAZKUN010000155.1:0-21040 GCA_964555935.1 uncultured Armatimonadia bacterium
AGCCACTGCCGATCGGCATCCAACAGCGCGCAGGCCGATTCGGCCAGGCACCCGGGGAATGCTCGGGCCAGAGCGCCTTGCACCGCGTGGCCCGCCATTCGCTCGACAAGGCCGGGGATGGATTCGCGCAGCGAGGTCAACATCCCCTCGATGTCCCACTCATCGTGGTCGACATCCGGGTTGGCGTGGCCTTTGACAATCGCCTCGGCGACGCGTTCGGTCATCCCGACGATGCTGTCGCGGACATCCTCGCCCATGAGCACTCGGCGACGGTTGTCGTAGACGACCGTCCGCTGCTCGTTCATCACGTTGTCGTACTGAAGCGTGTGCTTGCGAATGCCGAAGTTGCGGATCTCTACCTTGTGCTGCGCGCGCTCCAACGTCTTGGTGATGAGCTTGGTCTCGACGGGCTCTTCCTCCGGCCACGAACCGGTGAGGAACCGCATGCGCTCAGGGGCGAAGATGCGCATCAACTCGTCCTCGAGCGAAACGTAGAAGCGACTGCTGCCGGGGTCCCCCTGGCGACCGGATCGGCCGCGAAGCTGGTTGTCGATCCGCCGACTCTCGTGGCGCTCGGTGCCCAGCACGTGGAGGCCTCCGAGGGCCTTGACTTCCTCGTACTCAGCCGAGCGGTCCTCGCCCTCTTCCGCGGCGCCGCCGAGGGCGATGTCAACGCCTCGGCCAGCCATGTTGGTGGCGATCGTCACCATCCCCGCCTTGCCCGCGTCGCGGATAACGTCCGCCTCCTGAGCGTGGAACTTCGCGTTCAGAGGTTGGATGGCTTTCTCTTCGCGGAGCACGTCAGACAGGCGCCCCGCGACGGCCGAGCGCTCCTCGATGGGGGCGTCCTCGTCTACGAGCTGCCAGACTGTGGTCAGTCGCTCGAGGTTCGTCGCGTGGAGTGGGTCGGGTTCGAGGCCGAGGTTGCGCGCGATTCGCGTGGCCTGGGCCGTCTGGAGCGTTTTGATGGTGCGGGACTTCTCGTCTTCATCGTCCGCGTCTTCCGTCTCGTAGCGGAATTCCTCGGTGCCGGTCGGCATCTGCGAATCGAGCGGCAACCGCAGCGCCTGCAGCCACTCCTCCCGGTCCTGCTTGCTGATGTCCTTGCGGGCGTTGATGTCGTCCTGCAACACGGCCACGAGCGCGAGAAGTTGGACCTTGGACTTCAGCAGGCGGCGGGCGATGAGTTCTGAGACTTCAACATTACGCGTCCCGACCAGCACCGGCTGCCCCTGCGTCTTCGCTCGAACGAGGTCCGCGACGATCCCCCGGAACTTGGCCTCCTGCGTCTTGTAGACCACGTCCGAGTGGTCCAGACGCTGCACCGGTCGGTTCGGCGGGATGACCATGACCGGCATGTTGTAGATCCGCTGGAACTCGGCTTCCTCCGTCTTCGCCGTACCGGTCATCCCCGCGAGCTTCTCGTAGAGCCGGAAGAAGTTCTGGTACGTGATCGTCGCCATCGTCTGCTGCTCTTCGCGGATCCGCACACCCTCTTTGGCCTCGATGGACTGGTGGATCCCATCGCTGTAGCGCCGGCCCGGCTGGAGATGGCCGGTGAACTCGTCGACGATGACGACCTCGCCGTTCTTGACGATGTACTCCTTGTCCCGGTGGAAGAGCGTGTGCGCCTTGAGCGAAGCCTGGATGTGGTGCTGGATCTCGAGGGCGCCTTCCTCCGCGATGTTGGAGACATTCAGCGCTTGCTCGACCTTGGCCTGTCCGGACTCTGTGAGATGGCACGTGTTGAGCTTCTCATCGACGATGTAGTCGCCGTGCTCGGTGCCATCCTCGTCCTTCGACCCGGCCTGCAATCGGGCGGTGACAGCGTTGACCGTGCGGTACAGATCGGTCGATTGCTCTCCCGCGCCGCTCAGGATCAATGGCGTCCGCGCCTCGTCGATGAGGATGCTGTCGACCTCGTCGACGATTGAGTAGTATAGGTCGCCCAACACGAGTTGCTCGCGGTCGAGGGCCATGTTGTCGCGGAGATAGTCGAATCCAAGCTCGCTGTTCTGGATGTATGTCACGTCGGCTCGGTGCATCTCGGCCCGGACCCACGGCGGCATGTCGTGCTGAATGAATCCGACCGTCAGTCCGAGGAACTGGTAGAGCTGACCCATCCACTCGGCCTGCCATTTCACGAGGAAGTCATTAGTGGTAACGAGATGGACGCCGCGGCCTGTGAGCGCGTTCAGGTAAAGCGGCATCGTCGCAGTGAGCGTCTTCCCCTCACCCGTCTTCATCTCCGCGATACGGCCTTCGTGAAGCGCGATCCCACCGACGAGCTGCACGTCAAACGGTCGCTCGCCCAGCACCCTCCGGGCGGCCTCGCGGCCGGTGGCGTAGGCCTCCGGCAGGATGTCGTCGACCGTTTCGCCCTGGGAAAGCCGGCCCTTGAGAACGCCCGTCATCGCCGAAAGCTGACGGTCCGACAGGCGGCGCATGCGTGGCTCGAGCCCGTTGATTACCTCTACGGTCTTGCGGTAACGGGCGAGTTCGCGCTCGTTGTAGCTAAACAGCCGGTTGAGGACGCCCATAAGCCCCTCCACCTGGGATGGTTGTGATGTGGCTGCACGGCGGCCCTTGCGCGGGCGCGCCATGCGCTGCAACGGAAACGGCGGCAGACATATCTGCCGCCGCCGTGGGTTGAGCCTGGGCTCAAACGTCACGCCTCGCCATTCTAATGGACTGTGGATGCATACGCAAGTCGCGTGGATGGCGCGGGGCGGCGGTCGAATGGATCGTTGGCGACATCGGGGGCTCGTTCGCGCGTGCTCTCGGATTGCTCGAACTCTGTCGGGGAGACTTCAGGCTCGGTCACGGATTCGCCCGGCGTGGGCGGTGGCTCGTTCTTCTTGGAGCGCGGCGGCAGCGGCGGGAGGATGGGGCCAAGCGGCACCGTCTGCCGAGCGCGCGCGCGCTTGGGTTCGGCGGGGCTACTCCCGAAGCCAAACAGGTTCACGCCAATCCCAATCTGCGACCCCACATCGCGGTAGTTGAGCGACCAGGTCAGGCAGTGGTGCTGGAACCGCACCTCGGCGGTGTAGTCCTTGAGGTCGGACTCCTTAAGATCTAACCGACCCGTCAGCGCCACCGACCAGGGCCCGCCCAGCGGCGTGTCGACCGCGGCGCGCGCCTCGGTTGGGATGTCCACGTCATCGATCTCCAGCGGCGTCGTCCCGCCGATGAACGTGTGAATGACCTCCAGGCGCCCGCGGGCATCGCCCCACAGCGGCGCGCTGATCCCCGCACGGACATCAGCGGTCCGGTACGAGTCGCCCGTCGTGTAGAGCGAGCCACGCACCCCCGCGCCGCACCAAAGACCGACCGAGTCCTCCGGCTCGTAGTGCAGCCAGTCCCAGTCGACGCGCCCCGTAACGGCCGCGGCGTGGCGCCTCACGTGGGTCCGGACGTTCTGGTCGCGGTAGTCACCGGCCGTCAGGCGCGTGGTGATTTGCGTTCTGCCGCGCTCACTGACGTACTCGGCGCCGACTTCAGGCAGCGCGTTGAAGACGAGTCGATCGTTGATATCGTCCTGCATCGTCTCTTGCCGCGCGAGCGCCGTCCACGCCCTCATCGGGCCGTCACGATACTCCGCCTGCAGCGAGCCCACCAGCGCGTGGCGTTGCGTGAGTTTCCCATCGAACCGGACGCGTGCCGTTGACGTTGGCCCCGTGAACATGTGGTCATATGGGACGAAGAATCCGTCACGCGACGAGTAGGCCGGGAGTATGATGCTCGTCTTCACGGTCCCGTCCTCAAACCGCCCGCTGACCTTGTGGATCAGCGGGATGTTCGTCCCGTACAGACTCGCGGTTCCGCCGTAGAGGGTGACGCGGTCTTTGTCTGGCTGCATCCGGAGTCGGCGGAGCTTGAACGCGAAGTGCGGGTGTTCCCGGTCGCAAGTCGTCAGCCGCGTTCGATACAGGCTCGTATCGCCGCCGACGGCCTCTATGCTCTTGCTGCGCGCGTAAATCGTCAGGTCCTGGTCGCCGGTTGGCTGGGTGATGATCGAACGGGCATCCGTCGCCCGGAAGTCCTGGCGCTGATAGTTGTAGTGGAGGTCATGCCCAACCACCTCGGCGGCTGGCGTGCGGAAGGTGGTCGCGCCCGGAGCCGCGACTTCGCCCTTGCCCAGCGAGATCGTGAGTCGCTCGGTGTCCATCGTGAATCCAGGATACGAGCCGGGCATGTTGGAGATCTTCAGGTGAACGCTGCCCGACAGCTCGGTTGTCCCGTTCTGGTCCATGAGGTCGCCGTCGATCTGATCGGCCCGGAGGGAGATCTCGATCGGCGGGGTGTCGTCCTGAGCGTCCGATGCGGCGCGAGAGCCGGCCGCACACGCGCCAAGCAGCGCGAGCCCCCATGCCTTGCGCCGGCGCGCGCCAGGCTGGCGAAGCCACGATCGGATCCAGTGGGTCATTGTGGTGTAGTAGTGCATACGTTGGTGGGCCGAGTCCGGTGCCGTGCCTGGGCCGGGACTGGCCCAGTATCGGCAGTATATCACACATGCTACGCAGCGGCCATCTCCGTGGCGCAGGCATTCTTGCCTGCGGCCGTCCGTCATCGCTTGCTCTCTAGAACAGCGAAAGCTGGCTGTCCGGCTGATCTGGGTCGAGCGTCTCCGGCGCCCCGGGCATGTGATCGCGCATCAACCTGACCGCCTCGGCGACATCCTCCGGGCCGCTGATCGGCACGGCGTCGCGGCGGATCAGCTTCCGTGTCCCGGCGTTCGTCTCTTGCGCCGTCTCCCAGTCAACCGCGAACAGCAACCGGTCTTGCTTCCTCGCATCGGCGGCGGTCTGCATCGTGCCGCCTCGTTCTTTCGATTCGACCACGATCACAGCATTAGACAGCGCGCTCTGCAGCCTGTTCCGCGCCATGAGAGTTCTCACATTGGGGCGCGCGCCTGGAGACAGCTCGCTGATGACCGCTCCCTGCTGCGCAATTGCGCGGGCCATCGACTCGTTCTCGCGCGGGTGGATGACTTGGATGCCCGAGCCGAGCACCGCGATCGTCCGCCCTCCGGCCGACAGCGCCCCGTGGTGGGCGGCGGTGTCTATGCCTCGCGCGAGCCCGCTGACGACGGTAATGCCGTGGCCCGCGAATTCGGCCGCGAGGGCACCGGCCATCTCCGCACCCTCGACGGTCGGCGTCCGCGTGCCGACGATGGCGACGCCGGGCTCGTCTTCCGCGCTCCAGTCCCCGGCCATCGACAGAACCGGCGGCGCGGTCGGGAGCGCCGCGAGCGGCGGAGGGTAATCCTCGTCGAACGAGCACAGCACTCGCACCCACTCATCCTCGAGGGCCTCGACCTGCTCGGCGATGGCATCTAGCTGCTCGGGGATCTCGCGGATCGCGGCGACATGCTTATCAGTCAGACGGGCCTTGCAGTCGAACAGTTCCTCATCGCTCGCCTCGCGGATGTCCTCCGGCGAGCCGAACGTGCTGATCAGTTTATGGAATCCGGCAGGCCCAAGCAGCGCGTGCCACGCGAGGGCAATCCACTCAAGTCGATTCATCACGCCTCCTCTACTTGCTCCCAGTGCCGCCTAACTGGACCGCCGGGTTTCACCCGGCATCGTCGTCGCCGTCTCACGCCCACTGCTTCCCCGTCGTCGCGACCGCCAGGAGAACCACGTTCGCGGCGCCGGCCTTCATCAGCGCCTTCGCCGCCGCGGCCATCGTCTCACCCGAATCGACGAAGTCATCGAGCACGATGACATTGCGACCCGCCACTCTTGCCGGGTCAGTCACCGTCATCGCGTCCTGCGCGTTGGCCCGTCGTCCGCCGGACGACCGCAGGTCCTTCTGCGACTTCGCTTCGCCTAGTTTCACCAAGACGCCGTCTAGAACCTCCGGGCCTCCAATTCGGGCCAACCAGCGGGCGAGTTGCGGAGCCGGATCGAAGTCCCGTCCCTCGATGCTGCCCGGCACGGGCGCCACGGCGTCGAAGGCCCGCAGCGATGGTCGCGATCGAATCATCGCCAGGAGTTTGTGCGCCAGAAGCCGGCCGCGTTCGTCACGCTG
Source organism: uncultured Armatimonadia bacterium (assembly GCA_964555935.1). Lineage (GTDB taxonomy): Bacteria > Armatimonadota > Zipacnadia > Zipacnadales > VGFC01 > CAZKUN01. Next base: position 6,034 of record CAZKUN010000155.1, read on the forward strand.
ACCGTACTTGAACTTGTTGAGGTGTTCGCCCAGTTCCGTCTTCGCCGTGCCCGTCGTCTCCCAGTAGCTGGTGAGGGCCCACCCGGTGAACCCGCCGATGTTCAGCTTCGCCGCCTGGTGACGCCGCACGAATTGGGCGCCGAGACCCTTGGGGTTTGGTTCTTCCTCAAATGCAGTGGCCTCCCCCTCGCACGCATCGCAGCATCGCTCCGGCGGCGCAGCCGTCTCGCCGAAGTGGGCCAGCAAGGCTTGTCTGCGGCAGCTCGTCAACCTCGCGTATGAGCGGACATCGGCGATCTTGGCCCGTTTCGTGGCCTGTAGTCGCTCTACGTGAGCAATGTACGCGTCCAGCGCGTGGTCGGTCAGCTCGTGCGCTCCGCGCGATACCTCAAACCGGCCGCCTCCCATGCCCGTCGGCGTCAGGCATCCGAGACTGACCAACTGATCCACCGCCTGTCCGACGACGGCTTCTCGCTCATTCACCGCCTCGGCGATGGTAGATAGTTCCGCCCACCCATCGGCGGGCAGCGCGTCGTGGACCGCTCGGACCACCTGGGCTGATGGGTTGCCCCGTTCGATGAAGTAGTCGTGAAGCGAGCCGTCCTTCTCGCTGAATATGAGAGTGCACTGCGCCCTCTGCCCATCGCGTCCGGCGCGCCCGACCGCCTGGTAGTATGCCTCCAAGCTGCCGGGGAAGCAGTAGTGGATGACCGCGCGGATATCGGCCTTGTCGATCCCCAGCCCGAAAGCGCTCGTGGCGGCGACGAGTTGAGTCTCTCCGCCGAAGAACGCGTCCTGGACGCGGGTCCGCGTATCCCGGTCGAGCCCCGCGTGATAGTACTCGGCGCGCAGGTTCAGCATCTCGCGGGCGAAAGAAGCCACCATCTCGCTCGTTCGACGCGCGCCGCAGTAGACAATGGCCGGCGTTCCCGCTCGGTTGAGCACTTCCGCAAGTATATCGAGCTTCGAGGCGTCCTCCTCGGCGTGACGCACCTCGTACATCAGCTCCGTCCGGTCGGACCCCAGCGTGATCCGCACGGGGTCGCTCACGCCTAGCTGGGTGGCGATGTCGTTTCGCGTCTCCGGAGTGGCGGTTGCGGTGAACGCGGCGACCGTCGGCCGACCGAGTTCCTCCAGCAGCCCGCCGATCAACCGGTAGTCGGGCCGGAAATCGTGGCCCCATGACGAGATGCAGTGCGCCTCGTCCACCGCGACGAGCCAGACATGCGATTCGCGGAGCAGGTCTCGGACCTGCTGCGTGCGGAGGCGTTCGGGGGAGACGTAGACGATGCTGACGGAGTGTGATTCGATGCGCTGGAGGTTCTCTCTGAGCGCGCGGGGGCGGAGGTCGCTGCTCAACCGCACGGCATGCACGCCCCGGCCTTGGAGCCGGTCGCACTGGTCCTTCATGAGCGCGATCAGGGGGGATATGACGACAACCAGCCCGGGCCTGGCGCAGGCGGGGAGCTGGTAGCAGATCGACTTGCCCGAGCCCGTCGGCATGACGGCGAGCACGTCACGCCCGGCCATGATGGCCTGGATGACATCCTCCTGGCCTGGGCGGAACTCATCGAAGTCGAAGAATCGCTTCAGCGACCGGAGCATGTGACCCCGGCCGGGCCAGTCGCCTCCACTGCCACCTTGGACGCTTTCGTCCACCATTGCGCTGGCATCATGCCACAGATTCGCCGCCTCGTAAACCCGCCATCACCGCGCCCGCCTCTCTCGCCCGTCTCGTGGCGCAGGCATTCCTGCCTGCGTCCGTCCGCCGCATCCCCGACGTCGTTGGCCGCGGCGGCAATCGCCTTGGGATAGTGCGGGTCGATGGCCGTGTCATAATCCCATGTAATAATCGAACATAATGGTATTTGAACTTCTTTGAGGTTTTTTCTTGACGGACACCCCCCTCACTGTTGTACAATCGTATTTGATGGATCAGCAGAGCTTCTTTAGGAACTCACACATCCGAAGAATGAGGAGGGTGTCACGATGTCGAAGGTAACGCATGTTGGACTGATCGTGGCCGTGATGCTGATGGTGATGTGGGTTGGTCCGGCGACCGCGGATGACGTTGATGCGACGGGGCTTGAGGTTCTGACACCGGAGGAGATGGAGAGCGTTCAAGGGGGCGGGTATGCCTGCAATAGTGCGCTGACGGACTGCACGGAGCAGCTGGGGATGGGATGCCACGATACCGGAGAACAGTGCGTCTGGATCTGCATGACCGCCCAGTACAAGGTCTGCATCTCAGGGACGGGGAGCTGCACCAACGCCATGTCTGGGACCTGTTGCGCTAAGAAGTACTGTTCATACTGGGACGGCCAATGCACCGATCCCGAGAAGTATGCCTGCCAGACCGGCAGGGGCTGCACAAGCCCAGCGCCGTGCTCAGAGGGCTGGATCGGCTGTGGCTTCATGCAGACGGGGACCTGTCCGCAGAGCTGAGATGGTTAGCTGCCGGCGAGCGCCGGTCCTACGCGATGGGATCTCTCCGCCCGCGCGTGGCCGCCGCCGCTGCTCTTCTTGCAGAAGGTGTGGCGCACAAGATACGCCGCCGGAGGCTGGCGGCTGAGGGGATATGCAAACATGCCGCGCAGAGCTTGTGGAATGGTGTGGTGCGTCGGGATGTTGGTTGCACATACCGTCATCCCCGCGTCGGCTCAGGGGGGGCGGGGAGGTCGGGCCGATTGAGACCGTGCTTCGAGGGCTTGAGGCCCGGCAGGAGCCGCGGCCATTCGCTGGCCGGGCGCTCTTCGCGCGCCAGACGAACATTGAACTCGAGGAGAAGCTCCGTAGCTGGGAGCCGTTTAGCAATGAAGAGCCCATGCTGGACGTTGGCCTGACCGAGTTCAAGGTGCGTGACGGGTACTGGTGCCAGGAATCGCGGCAAGTCGTGAATTCGGGACTCAACCCCCTGGGCTTAGGGCCTATCGTTACCGGCCCAGGGATGAGACTGCCGCTGAGACTCGACGATCTCTATCGGCTTGATGCGTCCGACGGTGAGCGCGTCTACCACTACGACCGGGTGATGAATACGCTGACGGTCAGCACGGCCTCGGCGGACAGCTCAGCCGTCGGACTGACGGGGGCCATCTTCCTGGCCACCGTGTCCGACGCGGCCCTAGGGCTGATGCGGTCGCCAGAGAGAATGCACGTGGAGATCAGGGGCCAGGAGACGATACAGGGAGTGTCCTGTTACGTGCTGCTCGCCGTCGGCAAGCACGCCGATCCGAAGGGGTACCTCAAGCTCTGGGTGGCGCCGAGCCGGGATTTCGGGGTCACGCGACTTGAGCACGTCGAGACCGACCGTGACGGCGAGGCAACCACGTGCGACATAACCCGCAACATGGGTTGGATGCAGGAGGCGGCGACCGGCCTGTGGATCCCTCAGGTCTCGCAGATGGACTGTTACCGATACGCACGGGCCGGGCTGGGTTGTGACGGTTGGGCCTGGAGCACACTCGACCGCCTGGATTACGTCTCTTGCGCCGAGGCCGACGTGCAGCCCCCGTGGTTGCCCCCGTTCCCGTTCGATACCAAAGTGGTGAACGGTGACGCGAAGGAGTGGGCGGAGAACCCCACAGTCGACGTGGCTGGCATCCTGTCTCGGGTGCGGTTCAAGGAGCCGGACCAGTTGGGGGAGGCGGTGAAGGATGCAGACCCAAGCGAGGTGTACAAGTAGAGCCACTTGGCCGATGGTGGCGACCGTAGCCCTGATCTGCTCCGGGGTCTTCAGAGGATTCGTGGTTGGGCAGGAAGTGCAGGCCGATGCTGCCGAAACTGTCGCGCCGCACACGTGCAGTCGGGCGAGTGTACTCGCGATGTCAGACCTGCTTGGCTCCCCCGCGCTCGACCAGGAACGGCAGGCGTTGGCTCACACGCTCCCAGAAGACGACGCCTCGATGATCCAGGTCCAGGAGGCAGCCCACCGTCTCGGCTTCACCCTCACGGGCGTCGCGGGCACCGTCGACCAACTGGGTAGCGTACTGGGCCCGAAGATCCTGCATCTGAACGATCCGGCGCACTTCGTCGTGCTGGTGCGGACGGATGACCAGTGGACGCAGATCATGGACGGCGGCAGGCTGACTGTGGTAGCGCGGGAGGACTTGGAGGCGCGCTACTCAGGCAAGGCACTGATCTGCGAGCTGCCCGACGGCGAGGGCGGGCCGAACCTGGAGATGGAATCGTTCCACCATTCGTTCGGCGTGGCGGGTGTGGGCCAGAAGATCGATAAGGCGTTCACGGTGAGGAATGCCGGACAGCAACCGTTGACCATCGAGAGCAAACAGGGCGGTGGCTGAGGGAGTTGCGAGGCGACCGTCGGTCAGACGGTCCTGCAGCCGGGAGAAGCCACCGACATCACCCTCACGTACAAGATCAGCGGATCGGGGCCGGTTGACCAATCGATCACGCTGACGACGAACGACCCCACGACGCCGGTCGCGTATCTGACGCTGCATGGAACGGTGCCGCATGATCTCCAAGTGCGGCCGGATCGATTGTTCGCCGCCGTGGATCGCGGCGAGACCGCCGAGCGGGTGATACGGGTCACCGGACCGGAGACGATGGATGTGACGACGGCGATGGCCGAGCAAGCGCTGGTCACGCTTGAGGTACAAGCCAGCGAGGCGCAACAGGAAGGCATGAGGGCGTGGGAGATCGCGCTGGCGTTGGCGCCGGATCTGCCGGTCGGGCAGCACTCGGATCAGGTGCGCATCATGACCACCCACCCCGAACGCCCGCTCATCAGCGTGCCGATCAGCATCGAGGTGAGGTCGGCCCTCGCGATCACCCCGAGCAGCGCGTTCATGGGCTTCGTCGACACGGGGGACTCGAAGGCGGTCGTGCTGAAGATCCGCCCGCGCTCGGGCGCGGCGTTTGAGATCATGAACGCCGAGGTGGACGACGAGGCCGTCACGACGGAGACCAGGCGCGTCGGCGATTCGGCGTGGGAGGTCAGGATCACCTGCCGACCGGCGGAAGCGGGGATCATCGATACGAAGCTCGTCATCACCACCGACATCGAGGGTGAGGAGCGGGTTGAAGTGGATGTGTACGCGGATGCGCGGCCGGCGGAGTAGACGCACGCTGTCCCCCTCCATCGATTCAGATTCGTGGGGGTGATTGATCCTGTATGGAGTGGGAACTCGAGATCAGGACATGCGGCATGATCTCGAGTTCCCCTGTACATACTAGTCGCCAACTCCCCCGCGTTTGTCCCAACTATTTGCCTACGACCCCTATACGGCCCGTTCGCGCTTGCCAAACCAGAGCGCGAGGGTGTACAATTCCGGCTGTTAGGGCGGCTCTACAATTCATCGCGACACGCTCCGCCCAATTGCACTGGTGGAGTACATGCTACAGTCTTCAGACGGGCCGATCCACTTCATGGCGATTGGCGGCGCGGGCATGAGCCCGCTCGCCGAGATTCTGCTGGCGCGAGGCTTTCGGGTCTCCGGCAGCGACATCCGCCAGTCCGACATCACCGACCGACTCATCCAGCACGGAGCGCGCGTAGTCACCGGCCCGCACAACGCTGCGTCGATCCATGACGCCACGACGCTGGTCCGCAGCACCGCCATCCGCGACGACAACCCCGAGCTGGTCGCCGGGCGGGAAAAGGGCCTGCGGATCATGCACCGCTCAGAGCTTCTCGGCGAGCTACTCGCGGAGGGAGTCCCGGTCGCGGTCGCGGGCACCCACGGAAAGACCACCACAAGCAGCATGATCGCCGTGATGCTCGTTCACGCGGGCCTCGATCCGACGGCCATCGTCGGCGGCGAAGTGCGAGACCTGGGTGGGCACCACCGCGTCGGCGGCGACCTGTACGTGCTGGAGGCGTGCGAGAGCGACCGCTCGTTCCTGAACTATCCGGGCTGCAACCAGGTCATCACCAATCTAGAACCCGACCATCTCGACCAGCATGGCACCTTCGAGCGCGTCATCGAGATCTTCGGGCATTTTGTGGCGCTCGGCCGGCTCGATGGATTCTTGGTCTACTGCGCCGATTCGCCCGAACTAGTTGAGCTGTCGAAGCAGGCCCCAGGCAAGCGGATCGCGTATGGTATGGCAGAGACCGCCGCCTATCGCGTCAGCGACGTGACCACGAGCTTGCGCGGCTGCGCGTTTACGGTCCGGTGCCCTTGTGGCGCCGAACGCCGCGTCGAGCTGAAGGTGCCTGGCGAACACAACGCCCTCAACGCGACATCAGCGTTCGCGGTGGCGATGGAACTCGGGGTCGATCCCGAGACGGCCATCGAGGGGCTGGCGAAGTTCACGGGCGTGGGCCGACGGTTCGACATCCTCTACGACGACGGCGAGAAGCTTGTCGTGGACGATTACGCTCACCATCCGACGGAGATCCGAGCGACCCTCCGGGCGGCGCAAGCCGGCTGGGACGGCAAGGTCATCGCGATCTTCCAGCCGCACCTGTATAGCCGGACGAAACTGCTATTCGATGATTTCGCTCATGCCTTCGGCGATGCCGACGAGGTGATCATTACCGACATATACGCCGCGCGCGAGGACCTCGACCCAACGATCACCGGGGCGATGCTCCACGCGGCGATCGCGGAAGTCGAGGCGGACAAGCCGGCGCTCTTTCTGCCCGCCAAGGAGAGAATCGTCGCTCATCTGCTGGCAACTCTGTCGCCCGGTGACATGGCGATATGTATCGGCGCCGGGGACATTGTTGGCGTTGGCGAGCAGGTAGCCGCGGCGCTTGATGCATGAGGTAGTCGCACCCGTTGGGGCACTGTTCACGGCACGCTCGGGGTTGACGCTCCGAGCACTCGCAGCACGGGGGGAAGTCCAGTGAGATCAGACACCGTGTCCTGGGAACGCACCCGTAGGCGCGACTTGAGACGGCGCAAACGCCAGGCATTCGGCATTGTCCTCGCAACGTCGGTGGCCGTGGGGCTGCTGCTGGGCGCTGGGCAGGCCTGGCTTCGACTCGAACGCGTTACGGTGAGGTCGTCTGACGTCGCTCTGGCCGAGGAAGTCAGCGAGTTGATCCGCGTCCCCGAGGGCGCGAACCTGCTCACCACGGACCTGATGCAGTTCGTCGAACAGGCGCAGCAATGCCCTCGCGTCGGTGAAGTCGACGTGGATCGCAAACTGCCCGATCGGCTGGAGTTGACGCTTCACCCGCGCAAACCGATCATGGGATTGCACCATGGCGGAGAGTACTTGCTCGTGGACGCGGAAGGGGTCTGTCTTGCCTGGGCGAAGGACCCTGGGCAGGGCGTTCTGCGCATCGATACTCTCCCTGATGACGCCGAGCTGGGCGACGCGTCGGACGTGGGCGGACAGTTCTCCGGGAAGTGGTTCCGCCACTCCCGGGCCCTATCGCTGTCGCTGGAGGACGCCGCTGACCTGGGGCCGTGGGTGCTGGACGGTGCCGTCGCCCCGGAGCTATCAGTCATATCCGCCAGCGGCGCCCGCGGGGTCGTCGGGACGCAGGGCGACATCGCGCGGCGGGCGAAGCTGTTTGCCGAGCTTCTGAGGGACTTAGAGAAGCGCGGCGAGCGGGTCCGGAAGATGGAGTTGCGTACCGAAGACCCAGTCTGGTGGTCGCTCGACAAGGTCGCCGATGGAGCGGCTGGTCGCCGGACTTGACACGCGTAGCGGACGCGACGACGCCGTCGCCCCGCGCATTGTTGCCGCACGTTTGGAGTTGACCGTTTGGCTGAGCGCAGACTAGTGGCCGGCATCGATGTGGGCACCACGAAGGTGTGCACGCTTGTTGCTGCCGTTGAGGCCGAGAGCGCGTTGGAGATCACGGGAATCGGCATGAGCCGGTCGCGCGGTCTCAAACGCGGTGTCGTGGTGGATCGGGAGGAGACCATCTCGGCTGTGCAGGCATCTGTCGCCGAGGCCGAACGCATGGCCGGCACGGAGATCACCGAGGCCTACGTCGGCGTTACGGGCGATCACATCAGCTCCACGAACGTCTCCGCCCGCGTGAATGTCGCGGTCGGCAACGAGGTCAGCCAAGAAGACGTCGAGCGCGTCCTCCAGTCGGCGCGCGACAGCGTCGTCCTGCCCCCTGAACGAGAGATCATCTACGTGGCCGATCGCGGCTACACGCTCGACGGCGTGCGCGACATCGCGCGCCCCATGGCAATGAGCGGCGCGGCGCTCGACGTCGAAGCGCATATCGTCACCGGCATGGCGAGCGTCATGGCGAACGTCGCTCGGTGCGTTGAGGACGCCGGGATTCGGATCCAGAAGCGCATCCTCGAGCCGATCGCGACAAGCCGGGCCGTCGTTACCGACGCCGAGAGAGAGCTGGGTGTCGTCCTGATCGACATCGGCGGCGGGACGACTGACATCGCTGTCTTCGCCGACGGACACATTGCCCACACCTCCTCGATTGCCGTGGCGGGCGACCACGTGACTCGCGACCTCGCGCAGGTCCTCCGGACGAGCCTGGACGAGGCCGAGAGCATCAAACGTAAGTGGGCCGTGGCAACCCCCGAGCGCGTCAGCGATGAGGAGATGATTCAGGTCGTGCTTGCCGGGTCCAACGCGCGCGAGCGCATCTCGCGCCGGCTCACGGGCGAGGTCGCCCGTTCGCGCGTTGACGAGGGCCTCGTGATGGTCGTCGAGGACCTCCGCAGGTCATCGGTCTTCCGATCGGTGAATGGTGGCGTCGTGCTGTCGGGCGGCGGCTCTCAGCTTCCCGGCATGACGCAGGTGGCGAGTGAGATCTTCGGCGGGTTGCCTGTGCGGATCGGTCTGCCGCGCGGCCTGCGCGGGCTGTCCGAGGCGGTCGCAACGCCGGCTCACGCGACGGCCGTCGGACTGGTGATGTTGGCCGCTGATGAGGGCGCGAGCCTCACGGAACCGGGCGACACGATCGGCGTCGACTCGGTCATGGATAAGATCACCGAATGGTTCGCGAACCTACGAGCGAAGTTCCCCACGAGAAGAACCTCAGTCTGACGGGTTGTTGATAGAGACCGGAAGGCAACGGCGAGGGCCGGGCGGAAGGCCACGAACGTCCGCCCATTCGGCAACTACGCGCGAGAACCATTGTCTGTTGTAGTAGCATCGCGGCCGTGGGGAGGGATGAGCTTGAGACTCGGGCTGGCGACGTGCCTGCTGTTGATGACTGTTGGGGTCGCACATGGCGATGTCTTCCAAGCCGTCGAAACGATGGATGCCGAGGCGGTCGAGACGTTCCTCGAAGACGGGGTCGATCCCAAGACGCGTGACGACGAGGGCTTGACGCCGCTTCACGTGGCGGCGCGGGTGGGGCACGGTCCGATTGCCGGGCTGCTCATCCGGAACGGCGCGGGCGTGAACGTGCGAGCCGCAGACGGGCGGGCCCCGCTTCATTTGGCGAGGGAGGCCAACCAGCGGTATATGGCCTTCTACCTGAGGACGCAGGGCGCCGACCGCAATGCTCTGGATGATGCCGGGCAGACGCCGCTGGATGTATTCGCTCTGGCCCACCGGGTCCACTGGGCCCCGAACGAGCGGGACCTGCCGCGAGCCCGTGACTCGGCCCGCAAGCGCCCCCGGGTTGCGACGCTACATGTGGCCGTGGCGCTGGGAGACGTTGAGGCCATTGAGCGCCTGCTGGCGGGTGGGGCCGATGGTAGGGAGCGCGACGCCGACGGAGTAACCCCACTCCACATTGCCGCCGAGAGCGGGTATGTTGCGCTCGTCGAGGCCCTCGGCGCGTCGGGGCGCGACTACGATATGCGCGACGGCGAGGGTCGCACGCCGCTGCATCTGGCCGATCGTGACAAGATGATCCAGCACCTGATTGGGTGCGGCGCCGACACGGATGCGGTTGACCGTCGAGGCTGGACGCCGGCGGACACGCGAGTACAGTTGCATACTTCAGGGCATGCAAGACTGTATGCGCCTTGGGTCCAACCGCACGCGGCTGCCGGCGCGCGAGCCACCACACTGCCCGGTGCGGTTGCTATCAGTGATGCCGAGCGGGCTGATGAGCTTATCGCGGGCGGGGCGGATGTGACTCGCGCGACGGCGAACGGTTGGACGCCGCTGCACTGGACGGTCGCGCTGCACGCCGACGCTCCGGCGATCATCAGTACACTGTTGGGGGCCGGCGCCGACCCGAACGCTCGGGACCGTACGGGCCAGACGCCGCTTCATCTGGCCGGTTCCCAACTGGACGTGGCGAGGCTCCTGTTAGACGGCGGAGCCGATCCCAACGCTCAGAACCTCGCCGGCAAGACGCTTGTGCATTCGTGGCGGGCGTCGCAGCAGATGCTGGAACTGTTCCTCGAGCACGGCCTGGACCCGAGCCTGCGTGGGGAGACGGGCAAGACACTGCTCCACTCCCATGGTCGCGATCGCGTGCGCGCCGAGATGCTTCTGGCAAGAGGGGTCGACCCGAATCTGCTCGATGGTGAGGGCGCCTCAGCCGCTGACTGGCTGAGCTTCACGGATGATCGGGAGCTGCTAGACCTGTACTTCAAGCACGGACTGCGCGGGAACCGCGCGCTCGGGGTTCTTCCCTACTCGAATCCCGATGCAGGGATCGAGTACCTGCTGGCCCATGGCGCGGACCGAGAGCGCATCGGACGGTACCTGCTGGTGCGAGCCATTAGAAGGCGAGACATCGGGACCTGGCGAAAGGGGCGGTCGCTCGGGGCGCGCTTCGAGGACATCAGCCCCCACGCGGCTTCGGTGAACCTGGGCCGCGCCAGCCTGTCGCGGGCCAAGCCGAGTGAAGACCTGGCACTGATGGTGGCGGATGGTCTCGATCCAAATGTCGTGGACAACCAGCACATGACACCGCTGCAGCGAGCCGTGTGGGATCAATCCGTGTGGCTGCGGTCCCGCAATCCGAGGGTGTTGCTGGGGATCGGGGCGACACATGACATCTACACGGCGGCGGGCATGGGCGAGGTGGAGATCGTACGCCAGTTCCTCGACGCGGAAGTGAGCCCGGACGCACCCCATCCGAGAGATGGGCGCACGCCGCTGCATTGGGCCGCGCGCATGAACCACACGGATGTTGTCCGGTTGCTGATTGAGCGCGGAGCCGACGTCAGCGCGGTCTCGGAGAACGGCAACACGCCGCTCCACGAGGCGCTGTGGTACACGATGGAGCGGTACCCGACGCGCGAGTTCGTCGAGACGCTGGTGCTGGCTGGCGCGGACCTGACCGCCAGAGATGAGGACGGCGAGACGCCGCTCGGCAAGCTTAGGGCCCCGTGGCAGGAGTGCTGGCTCATGTTCGAGCACGGTGGGGTGATGTGAGGACGTGGCTTCGCGGCCTGCGTGTCGGCAGATTCGCCTGAGTAGGGCCGTTCGCATGCGTCCGCCGCCCGCGAGAAGAACCTCCGTCTGAAGGGCCGCAGAGAAGCCCACGCCAACAGGGGACAGTCCCGCGCAACGGGCACCGCGTGCCGTTGCTTGGACAGTCCCGGACGGAACGACGGCTTCGTCAACATCCGCACTGACTGAGATTATTGGGAAACCTTCTTCCACCCCCACTGTCATACAGATACACGTGATCGCTGATGAGGGGACGTCTGCCCGTCCCGGCCGGTGGCTCGCGGCACGTATTTCCGGGCCGAAGTGTGGTCTAGTCCTATGTCCTGTAACTACAACCTGGAAGACCTCTCAGCGTACGTCGACCGTGAGGTTGACGCCGAGGCGCGCCTGGCGATCCGCGAACACCTTCGCGATTGCGAGACGTGCCGCACTGCCGTGTCTGAGCTGAGACAGGTCGCCGACATCCTCCACGCGACGCCCGCCGTTGAGCCCGCGCGGTCGATGGTCTGGGGTGTTTTCGAAGGCGCTCCCGCCAAGCCGATCCACTGCGCGGTGGTCCTCCCCGAGGGCTCAGCCTACATCGACGGTGAGTTGGACGAGGATGAAGTCGCCTCTCTGCTGGCCCACCTTGCGAAGTGCGATGCCTGCTACGGAGCGCACAAGCAACTCGAGCGCGTGGCCGACGGACTGGCCGCGACGCAGCGCGCTAACGTTCCGGCTGGCCTCGATGAGCGCATCGCCCGCGCGGTTGAGAGAGAGCGCAAGGCCGTGTGGCGGCCCGTCGTCAGTTGGGCGAGCCAAGTCGCCACGCCTGTCGTGCGCGTGTCGGTGAGGTTGGCTGCCGCGGCGCTGTTCCTCATGGCGCTGACGCTAGGCGTCTTCTATTCCTTCGACCGCAGCTTCCAGGGCCCGACAGAGTGGGCGAAGTCGCAGTTCTCGCGCCCGGCCGAAGTCTCCACGCCGGCCGAGACCGGAGATCTCACGCCGCCGATGGTCGACGGCATGATCGCCGAGGCTCCCGAGCCTTCCGACGAGCCGACGCCGTCCGCGCGCCCGTCGACGCCGACGGTCGTAGCCTCGACGCGGCCCGCTGAAGTATCGAGGCCGACGATCCCGCCGCCCACAGTTGAGACGACCGGACCCGTCGTCCGTCCGGTCGTTGATTCGGGCGGACCTGATGCGCCCGCTGATCTCCACGCAACTCCGCCGATCGACTCAACGCCCGCGCTAGCGCCGTCGGGGCCATCCGGAGTTCCCGAGTCTGTTCTCGCCAGCGTCCAGCCCGGCGCGCCGGCGGACGATGCGCCGTCCGGCCCAGGGGCGAGCACTCCGGGCGGATTGGCGAAGGCCACTCCTACCGACGACGGCATGGGACCTGTCGGCCCGCCGCTTGAGCCGCCTCCTACGCTCGTTGCCCGTGCTGGTGACCCGCGGCCGGGCGATGCCGGCGTGGTCGTCTTCGCGCCGCGCGCCACCGTGACATACGACGCCGGGTCGTCATCAGACCGCGTCGACAGCTCCTCGCTCAGCGAACTCGCGCGCCGGACGAATGTTGATCTGCGCGCCGAGGGCCGACGCGGCGGCAGCGCGACGGTCACCATCAATCACTAGCCTCCGGCTGCATTGAGAAGGCCCCGCCGCGCCTCTGGCCGAACCTCCCACACGCTCTGATCCTGCTCCACGAGGTCGTCTTGGTATGAACACCGTCCGCCGCCTGTTGCTCGTCTGCCTGCTATTCCCAATCGCCGGTTGGACGTCGTGTGGCAGCAGCCAACGTCCGGTCGTCGTGCCCGTCCCCCAGCCGGATCCCGGCACCCCCAATCCGACATTTGACGCCGCGCGCGCTTTCCGCGTTCTCGAGGCGCAGGTTGCGTTCGGACCTCGGGCGCCAGGGACGCCCGGACACGACGCCGCGAAGACGCACATCGTGGATGAACTCACGAAGCACGCGGATAGCGTCCTTTCCCAGGACTTCCAGGCCTCGACGACTTTCGGCGGCCCATATGACTTCACGAACATCATCGGATTCTTCGGCCCCGACCAGGGCGAGAAGCTGATGATTTGCGCTCACTGGGACACGCGCCCGGTGGCCGACCAAGACCCAGACCCCGCGAACCACTCGAAGCCCGTCCTCGGCGCCAATGATGGCGCTTCGGGCGTGGCGGTGCTATTGGAACTGGCTCGGGCCTTTGCTGAGAAGGCTCCGCCCGTGCCGATCATCCTCGCCTTCTGGGATGCGGAGGACTCAGGCTTGACCGCAGGGGGCCGCGCGCCATTTTATGGGTACATTTTGGGGTCGGAGTATTACACGAAGAACTGGCCTGCGAACGGGAAGCCCGACGAGGTGATTCTTCTCGACATGGTCGGCGGCGACAGCAAAGCCAACCCGCGCGTGGCGAAGCGGGCCGGAGGCAACAACGACTTCGATCTGCGGATCGAGCGGAACTCGCTGCAGTCGGCGCCTGAACTCATCAACGAAATCTACTCCGCGGGCGAGAAGCTTGGGCACTTGGCGTTCACCCGCTCGCTGGGGTACTCGGTCATCGACGACCACATGCCCTTCATCGCCGCGAAGATCCCGTCGGTCGACCTGATTGAGTTTGACTATCCCGAGTGGCACACGGTGGATGACACGCCGGAGAACTGCAGCGCGGATTCGCTGAAGCAGGTGGGGGAGACGCTGCTGGAAGTCGTCTACGCGAGGTAGTGGGCTGCGATCGGATGCGCAGACCCTCAATGGCAGGACGAGTCGGATCTGGAGATCCGACCTACGGGGTCTCGTCCCCGCCGCTAGTTCCCACTGTCGGGTCCGGTCAGAAGGATGATGTTGCCGGCTTTCGCATCCAGCTCCCAAGGCGGGCCGTCCTGGAACTTCTCTTCCGGCAGTGGCTTTCCGCGAAAGCGCAGACCGGAATGAGTTGCGCCGGCGGGCGGCCAAACGCGCATCGCCTCGGCCGCCTCGGGAAGCTCATCGATGACGATCACCGTCCGGCCCGTCTCGTCCTCCATCCGCGCAGCGCAGGTGATCGGCCCAATCCCCGACGGGAAGTCGACAAGCTGGACCAGCGGCCCATCCTCGCCCCACGCGGCGGGGATCGCCGGCAGCAGTTGGACGAGGTCCTGAGAGCCCCGGACCGCCGCCGCCGATACCTCGCGCACGAGGCGGGCCGCCGCAATGACGTTCTCTGTCGCGCCATCCATCACCACGCCAGGCAGGCCCTGTCGCGCCAGCTCGTCTTCCATCGTCTCCCACGCCGGCGGCGCGTGGTCGGACGCCCCTTGCGGCAAGGCGGACGCTCGGCCCCGCAGCTCAGCGACGCGTTCGGGACGGCCTATCAGGTCCGCCACGAGGGCGACGTCGTGCAGCGCCTTCACTGACGGTTGCTCGTCCGGCAAGGCGTCGGCCGCTCGCTCCAGCGCCCCCCAGAGGATCTGCCCCCAACGCTTGGGGGCATGGGCGTAGAGCGCGCAATCGACGACCGCGGATGTCAGCGCGGCCTGCTCCTCCGTTGTGGCCACGCCGGCGAACGTGCCGCCCTCCGCCTGCTCGCGAAGCAGCGTCTCCAGGCGCTTCCCAACCGCCTCCGCATGGCCTGATCGCGCGAGGGCTGAGATGACCTGAGCGACATCAAGCGGCGGAAGATCAGCGTCCTCCGCTGCGATCACCAGCCCGGCCACGGCGGCGTGATAGGCGCCATTGACGAGTTCACTGCCAAGCGTCATGGCGCCGGGCGTCACGCGCACG
>CAZKUN010000155.1:21050-22188 GCA_964555935.1 uncultured Armatimonadia bacterium
GCGCACGCCCCACCAGTCGGCGATGCCCCGCATCACGTACGTGGGGTCGGCGTTCCGCACATCGGGCAGCTTGCGGGGCTCGTGCGCGGGCGGGGTCGCCGGCAAGCCCAGGAACAACTCCTCGGATGCCCCGGCGCCGAGTTCGAGATCGTAGGCCAGGAGGTCGCTGCCCTCCACTCCGAGTCGCGAGTCGGTGGGCGCGCTCGACATCAGCAACGTTACGAGCCCATTGGCTACAAGAGCCGCGCCTCGCTGCAGCGCCGCGCCCTCCGGCGCGCCCGTGACCTCCACGCACAGTCGGACCGCGCGCTTCTCGCCAGCGTGGTTGGTCAGTCGCACGTGCCTGAACAGCCACAGCGAGGGGTCCAAACGGCCCGCGATGTCGGCGCCGACGAGGGACTCGCACTCGATGCCGTCATGCTCCAGCACGGCCTCGACAATGCGGACGCCTGGCCCATACCACGATAGCCCGGGGCGTCGAGCGGGCAGGGGATCGAATGAATCCGGTTCCGCGAACCACGCGGTGAGCCCGACGCCGCTCGCCGACGACTCCGCGGCGACGTCGTCGTGTAGGATGAACCGCGCCGGGGCCCCCGGTCGGCCGAGAATCGCCACGGGCTCCGCCACGCAGAGCGACGCGAGCGTCAGCAAAAGCAGCGAGAGGATGGGCTTACGCGTTGTGTTCATCGCACGCTCGCACGAGGTCTTTCACGGCCTGCAGCGGGTTATCGGCGCGGGAGACGGCGGAGATCACGCACAGCAACTCCGCCCCGGAGTCAAGCATGGCCCCCACGCGGGCCGGGGTGATCCCTCCGATGGCGCAGACGGGAATGCTGACGGCGGCAACGACTTCGCGCAAGCGCTCGGGTCCGACGACGGGCCGCTCGGATTTCGTGGGCGATGGATGCATCGCTCCGACGGCGACATACGATGCGCCATCGCGCTCGGCGGCCTGGGCCTCGCCGGTAGTCGGGGCCGTCACGCCGAGGATTGCGTCAGGGCCGAGCACTTCGCGTGCCTTGGCTGCCGCCACGTCGGCCTGGCCGACATGCACGCCTTCGGCGCCCACTTGCGCGGCGAGCCCGGGCAGGTCGTTGACGATCATCGGGACGCCCGCCGACTGCGATTCGTCGGTGAG
>CAZKUN010000156.1:0-22086 GCA_964555935.1 uncultured Armatimonadia bacterium
CCAGTTTCTTGGCACCTCTACCGAAAACCTCCCTGCTCATATGGGCAATGCGGGAGTAATACTCCGTGCAGTGCTCGTGGTAGTGTAACGTGGCGTCGTTGATCGTGGTGACATGCAGATTCGCCGCGTCGGTGTCGACGCGCTGGAAGATCCGCACGCTCCGCCCGCAGGCGGAATGCACGACTGTTTCGACCTCGTCAACATGCCTGATGAGCGCTTCCGAACGATCTGCCATGGCTACTCGTCCTTCTTCTGCATTCGACTCGTCTTGTAGTAGACGAGTGCGGGGATCACTAGCAAAATCAGGGCGAGAGCCCCGCAGAGGATCATCTCACCCAGCCCAACTTTCCATCCCAGGAACATGGCTACTCTCCTGTTGGCGGCCTTTACTTTGGCGGGCGGATGCGCGCGGCGACCTTGGCGGGCAGCCCGAAGATCTGGATAAAGCCCTCGGACTGGGTCTGGTCAAACTTGCCACCGGCCTCATACGTCGCGAGACTGAGGTCGTAGAGCGAGTACTCGCTCTCACGCGCAACGGGCGTGGCGGAGCCCTTATATAGCTCCATGGTCACGCTGCCGGTTACGGTTTCTTGAGTCTCGTCGATGAACGCGTCGACGGCGGCGCGCAGTGGCGTGTACCAGAGACCGTAGTAGACGATCTCCGCAAACTTCTGCTCGAGCGTCGGCTTGAAGTGCGCGGTCTCGCGGTCGAGGCACATCCCCTCAAGGTCCTTGTGCGCGGCCAGGAGGATCGTGGCGGCAGGCGTCTCGTAAAGCTCGCGGGACTTGATGCCGACGAGCCGATTCTCCATCATGTCGACTCGGCCGACGCCGTTCTTGCCCCCGAGTTCGTTCAGCGTCTGCACGAGCTGAACGCCACCCATCGTCGTGCCGTTCAGGCCGACGGGGATGCCCTTCTCAAACTGGATCGTGATCGTCTCAGGCTCGTCGGGCGCCTCGGTGGGAGAGACCGTCCACGTCCACGCGTCCTCGGGCGGCTTGCTCGTGGCGTCCTCGACCGGGCCGCACTCTATGGAGTGGCCCCAGAGGTTCGTGTCGGTGGAGTACGGATTCTCCTTCGTGACGGGCACGGGGATGCCGTGCTCCTTGGCGTAATCGATCTCCGCGTTGCGGTCGGCGCCAAACTCCCACTCGCGGACGGGCGCGATGACGCTCATCTCGGGGGCGAAGACACCGTACGTCACCTCAAACCGGACCTGATCGTTGCCCTGGCCCGTGCAGCCGTGCGCGAGGACGTTTGCGCCCTCGGCCTGGGCGACCTCAACCTGCTTGCGCGCCAGCAGCGGACGGGCGAGCGCGGTGAACGCCGGGTAGCGCCCCTCATAGAGAAGGTTCGACTTAATCGCGCGGGTGATGAAATCGGAGAAGAACTCTTCCTTGCCGTCGACAACAATGGCCTTGACGGCTCCGGTGTCCTCGGCCTTCTTGCGGATGCCCTCGTAATCGTTCTCTTCGCCGACGTCGATGGCGACGGCGATGACATCGACGCCCTTCTTCTCGGCGAGCCACCGGATGCAGACGGACGTGTCAAGCCCGCCGGAGTATGCCAACACGCACTTTGCCATGATGTTGAGTCCTTTCGCAAACAGCCGGGTCAGCGGGGAAAGCCCCGCGTAAGTGTACTACTGGTTACGGTCGGCCTCAAGACCGGTTTCGTCACGGCGCTTGCAGAGGCCGGGATGAGATATTCGTCGGGCGGAGGGGGCGGGCCTCTGCGACCGTCGTCGGTACCAATGCGAAACGCGCCGGACCCACAGGCCCGGCGCGCTCTTGAGTCAGCGTGGCAATGGGAAACTCCGCGAGTTTCCACTCCCGCCTCGTTGCGGAACCCTCATTCACCCATCGGCTCAAGCGTCAGATCGCCGCTCTCAACCATCGCCTCCAGCGGGTTGTCGTCGATATCGAGCGGGAAGTCGACGCGGCCGCGACGGCGACTCGACTCATACGCGCCGAAGATCAGCTCGGTTACGATCAGCGCGTTCTTCGCGTCGAGCTGGCAGAGCTTGCCCGCCAGGAGGCAGCCGATCACATCGGCGATCGCGCGCTCGATGAAGCCGGGGCCGTGGATGCCCTCGCCGCCCGTGTCGGGCGAGGTCCAGTCAGCATCGCCAAACTTGCGCCAGCGGATGGCGTCATCTGGCCCGTGGCCAAAGCCGACATCGATGATGCCTTCGGTGCCGATGATCCGGTCTTGGCAACCGACGGGACTGTTGTCGCCCACGCCGGACATGACCAGTCCATGCACGCCGTTCTCGTACTCGAAGAGCACCACTTGCTGGTTCTCGCAGTGGCCGCCGAAGACGAGATTCTCCTTGCGGTAATCGACCTGGGCGAGGACCCACTTCGCGGGTACTTCCCCATTGAAGAAACTGAACATGTCGATGAAGTGCGTGCCCGAGTCGTAGATGTTCCCGCAGTCTGACTCGAACCTCACGACCTCACCGATCTCGCCGTCGTCGATGAGCTGCTTGGCGATGGTGAACGGCGCGCCATAGCGGCGCTGGTGGTTGAACGTGAGCTGAACGCCGGCCTCCTCGGCCGCGGCGGCCATGCGCTTGGCCGCGCCCCACGAGTTCGCCATCGGCTTCTCGCAGTGGATCGCCTTCACGCCCGCCTTGCAGGTGTCGAGGACCATCTGTTCGTGCAGGTGCATCCAGGTGCAGATGCTCACGACGTCGAGATTCTCTTTCTCGAGCATCTCGTTGTAGTCGAGGTAGACGCCGGGCACGTCAAACATCTCGGCAAACGCGTCCCCGTTGTCCTCGCTGATGTCAGCGCACGCAACGACCTCGCAGTTGTCCAGCGCCTGGAAGGCAATGGCATGCTCATAGGCCATCGCGTATCCGAAGCGATCGCCGCGTTCTTTCTTATTGCCGGTTCCGATTACTCCAACACGAAGCTTGCTCAAGGCATGTGCCCCTTTCTCACTTTGCACCGTCGGCCCAATATGAGCCCGGACGTGGTTTCCGCCAGGGGGAGGACAGGTCCTTCAGCGAGGGGCTACGCGGGCGCGGCGATTACCGGGAGTTCGCCCCACGTGCGCCCGTCGAGCACCGCCTCTTCGCCACCACGCTTCTTGGGGTAGCCACCGAGTTGCTTGAGGAAGAAGGGCACGCTTGCGTCGGCGCACATGTCGCGGATCTCTCTCGCCCAGCCGATGTCCATGGCGCGCGCCTTTGGGCCGCTCTCGCCGCCGACGATGGCCCAGTCGATGTCGGATAAGTCAAGGCTCGGAAGTGGGCCAAGCAGCGGCTCAAGGGATAGGAACTTCGTATGAGCTGGGGTGGCGCGCAGGTTGTCAGCCCGGTAGGTGCAGTCGTCCGTCTCAATGCTGACGCCCATCCATACGTTATCGGTCCACTCGATCTCCGCGGCGAGTTCGGCCAGTCTCCCGGAGCGCTTCGTGAGGACTTGGAAGCGATGCCAATCGGCGCGCCGCATCGTCTCGAATACCGATTGTATGAATTCGACGGGCACGTCCTCGTGGAAGAGGTCGCTCATTGAGTTGACGAAGATCGCCTGCGGCTTCCGCCACGTCAGCGGCAACTCGACGACGTGCGGATGCAGCGTGAGCTTGAAGCCGCGCCTGTAGTTCCGCTGGCCCATTGCTTTGAGCCGCTTCGCCATGCGTTCAGCGTAGCAGTGCTTGCAGCCCGGCCCGATCTTCGTGCATCCCGTCAGCGGGTTCCACGTTGACTCGGTCCATTCAATGGTCGAGTGGCTAGCCATCGGGTTCCTCATCGGGCGGGAAGTGGATGACGACGTCTTTAGGCAGCGTACCTGGTCTGATGTTCTCCCCGGAGGGACGCGTCGCCTTCACCTTGTTGGCGTGTACCAACTCTAGCACCGCACGTCGGTAGTTGGCCTGGGTGTACCGTGTACGTCCGCGCCGCTCGAACGAGGCGATCACACTCTCGAAGGTCAGAGATTGGCAGGCAAAGGCGGTCAAGAGATCTGTCTTGAGGGTGTCCAGAGGACGCTCGACCTCGAGCAGGGCCATCTGGCGTTCCTCGGCCGGGTTGTGCTCAAGACTTGCCACGCCTTGGGCCGTGCTCGAGCTCTCCTTTGCCATGATCTCCTTCATAATGCGGTGGGCCGTCGGGTTCTTGGTGAGATGGATCAGGAACTGTTTCGCCCGTGTGCCGGTGTCAGTGGTGAACCTAAACGGCAGGAAATATCTGGCACCGTGTGCCCGAAGCGCCAACTCCAGGTGATCCATGACGGCAGACTCCCGATCTGGAGGCGCCGACCCGTTCACTTCGCTCCGCAGGTCGGCCAAGCCGACCTGCCCGAATAGCCCGGTCGCACATGCTCTGAGTTCCTCAGCTGTGAGGAACCGATTCAGCGTCATGTAGTTCAGGAAGAACAGGCAGTCCGAGCCCCGCTCCGCGAGTGCCCATCGCAGAAGATCCAGGTCCACGCCCTTGAATCCAAATGGATCGATGAACGAGAGCTTCGGTAGTGGAGCCACCGCGTCGAGTTCGTGGGTGATGTCCTCGACACGCAAGTTGAGGAACTGGGGCCGGTGCCGCAGAGCGCCTATGCCTGGCAGAGCCGTCACCCTGTCCTGCAAGGTCGCCACCTGGTCGTTGTCGGCATCGTTGAACACGATCTGCAATCGACTATGGAGCTTGGGGTTTGCGATTGCCTCCTCGACTACATACAGTGGCGTCGAGGGCGTTCCATCCTCATATCCGCCCGGTCCGGCGTACAGATCGACATAGGCCATCAGTCCCTGGAAACCAGTTTGGTTCGCGATGATCTGGCTCCATGGCCGGAAGTACTTGGAGACCATGGTCACCTTCACGCGCGACTGCTCCGTCATCTCATCGAAAAACTCGTCCGCCATTCCCAATCCCCCCTTGCGATTCTCCGCGACCAGTATCCTACCAAGCATATATCGAACAATTGTTCTATGTCAACCTCGGCATCCCCTCCACGCACAGGTCCTCCCGCCCCAGCGAAGAAGCGCCCAAGTGACGCCACCGGAGGTCATGACATGAAGCTGCTATCGCTGTGCGGGAGTCCGAGAAAGGGCCGAAACACCGACCAGGTACTCGATCGTGTCGGTCGCGCGTTTGTGGAGGCTGGTGGCGAGGTGGAGAAGCTCTACGTGGCCGATCTTGACATCAATCCATGCACCGGATGCTACGGCTGCATGAAAGACATCGATGGCATCTGCGTGCAGCAGGATGACATGAGCGGCTTGTACCGGAAGCTCATCGACGCGGATGCGCTCGCGTGGGGAACTCCCGTCTACATGTGGTCGCCGACGGCGCAGATGAAGCTCTTCCTCGATCGGCTGTTCCCGTTCGGGGATTACCAATCTACGCGTTGGCGTTGCGCGCTGGACGCTACGCCGGTGGGGCTGATCATGACCTACGCCGATGCGGACCCGATCCACTCGGGCATCTACCACACGCACGCGATCCTCGACATCGTGGCGAAGGCATCCGGCGGCACGGTGATCGGCGCGGCGCATGCAGCGACGAGCGATGATCAGCTCGTGCTTTCCGAGAGCGCGCCTTTGATGAAGAGCGCCGCGAAGCTGGGAGCCGACTTAGCGGAGGCGGCGAAGCTCCGGAGCTAGCCCCGGTTGCGAAGCCACACGTCGATCGGCGCGGGCGCGTCACGGTCGCAGGTCTCCTCATGGACGCAAGGGAGCGTCTGGCCCAGCACTGTCTCGACGCGAGCCCGCTGCATCGACAGGACCTCCGGGTGTTGCCCGGCGATGTCGTGGTGCTCACCCGGATCGGCCTGCAGGTCGAAGAGATGCTCGTTGAGATCCTCGTCGCCGGTTGAGACGCTGTAGTTCCAGAAGTCGTCTCTCGCCGATGCCCGTCCCTTGGCCCGGCCGTCGGCCCAGCCCGACCAGCCGATGACGGCGTGATCGCGGAGTTGCTGCGCGTCGCCCCGCACAATCGGCAGCACCGACGTGCCGTCGGCCGGGGCCTCGATGCCGAGCGCATTGAGAATCGTGGGCATGAGGTCGTGGCTCTGCACGATGGCGGAGGAGTTGCCGCACGGGATTCCGGGGCCGCGCATGAGCCAGAGAATGCGCGTGTCATGGGCATACAGCGGCGGGACGCCCTTGCCGAAGCCGCCGTGGTCGAGGCACTGCGTGCCGTGGTCAGCGGTAATGATGATGAGCGTGTCATCGGCCAAGCCGAGGCTGTCGACCGTCTCCAGCAGCGTCCCCACCCACTTGTCGACGAGGCTGGCCTCGCCCAGGTAGAGGGCCTTCGTGCGCTGGAGTTCGGCCTCGGTGGGGTCGCCGCCGGCGAAGACGCTGTGGGGCATGATGTATTCGATCTCACACGGGTCGGCGTGCTCGTCGGCGTAGTGCTTGGGGGGATCCCACGGCTCGTGAGGATCGAAGCTGTCGATCCAGAGCATGAACGGGCTATTCGTCGCGTTGTCCGTCAGCCACTCGCGAGCCGCGCCAAAGACGCGGGCGCAGAGGTAGTCGTCCTCGGTCTCGCGTCCCTGCATGTTCCAGAGATACTGAATCAGCGTCCCGAAGTGTCTGCGTTTGGCCGGGTTCCGCACGTGGCGGGCGAGTTGGTCTCGCACGGCGTCCAGCGAGCCGCTCTTCCAGTTGTCGGACTCCTGCCCGCGGATGAATTCGTAACTCGCGAAGCCGCGCGTGTAGTTCATCGTGGGCTTGAACATGTGGTACGTGTCCGCGATCAGGCCGGTCCGGTAGCCGCGCCGCAGGAGGATCTCTGCGAGCGTGTCCTGGTGTGGGGGGATCTTGTGCCAACCGGGCGCGTGGTGCCAATGGCCGCGTCGGTCGTAGTTGAAGTTCCAAGGGAACGAGCGCCGGCCCGTGAAGCAGGCGCGCCGAAACTGCAGCGTCGGCTGGCCCTCGCCGAAAGCCCGGTCGAAGCTGAATCCCTGGTCCTTGAACTGGTCAAGTGCCGGCGTCTTGGCCTCGCCGACAGGGCTGTCGGGCTCGAGCAGGTCGGCGCGGAACGTGTCGAGGCAGACGACCATGACATTCATGGGTGTCCCTCCAAGAGCTTCCCGGTGAGGTTCGCGCTGGAGGACGCCCGGTCCTCGGCAGGCGCGGAGACGTCGGCCACGGAATGATGTCGTCAATTCGGGCATCAGGGGTGCGAGCATGCGCGCGACGGTCTGTCTATGGGTAGTGGTGGCCGCGACATCGGGATGCGCGCAGGATGGAGCGTCTCGATCCGTCGAGCTGGGACCCACCAATCGTGAGTCGGGACTGACTGTCGCGAACATGGGCGACGGTACCAACGAGCCCGCGACGGTGGCCGGGCGAGATGGACGACGGGGCACGGCGCAGACTTCGTACATGTACGTCAACATCGACGACGGCTGGCTCATGGATGGCGACTACGATCTGTACGTCACCGTCGAGTTTCACTCAGATGCCCTCGCGGCCATGTCCCTCCAGTATGAGGCCGTCGGCGACGAGCCGACTATTGGGCGACGGTACGCGCCGTCGCCCGATGGCGCGCTCTGCTTCCGAGTGGGAGAGTGGGACCATTTCACCTTCCACCTCCCAAACGCGCGTTGCGCGAACGGCCAGAACTACGGCAACGACTTCCGGTTTTCGCTCCGCCCGAGCATCGTCGTCGGTAAGATCACCGTCTCCACCGTGCGGCCGGATGACTATGATCGCCGACGCGTGCCGACGAAGGAGGACCTCGCGCAGCACCGCGCCGCATCGGTTGAGGGCTTTGAGTTGACCGTCGGCGACAACGGCACGTCACCGGCTGCGGCGGCGCTCTACTCGGTGCTCGGCGTGACGAGCGTGGAGCACTACGCGCACTGGCAGAGCGTTTGCCCCGATGAGCGCGGGCAGTGGGACTGGAGCAAGTGGGATGCTCAGGTTAACATCCTGCGCGAGCGGGGTCTGAAGTGGGTGCCGTTCCTCATCGCCGGGCCGGCGTATGCCACGCCGGATTGGTTCAGGCTCTCAGAGCGCGGTCATGCGTATCGCTGCCTCGAGCATGGCGAGGACAGCTTCGTGCAGTCGCTCTGGAATCCCGAGCTGTTCGCCGAGGTGGACAGTTACCTGGCGGCATTCGCCGAGCACTACCCGGCCGATGTGCTGGAATCGGTGCTACTCGGGGTGACGGGCATCTACGGCGAGTCGATTTACCCCGCGGGACCCGAGAGCGGATGGACGGCCGCGCGAACGGGCGACTACCACAACCATGGGGGCTTCTGGTGCGCGGATGACCTCGCGAAAGCCGACTTTCGTCGGTTCCTGAAGGATCGCTACGCGACACTCGCCGCACTGAACCGGTCTTGGGGCACGAAGTATGCAGACTTCGATGAGGTCGAGCCATTCATGCCGGCTGATCGGCCCAGCGACCGGGCGTATCTCGACCTCCGGGACTGGTACTTCGAGGCGATGACGGAATGGAGCGAGGCGTGGGTGGAAGCCGCGCGCGAACACTTTCCGGAATCGGAAGTGTACCTCTGCACAGGTGGCAACGGCTCGGCGGCCTTGGGCGCGGACTTCTCAGCTCAGGCCAAACAGATCGCCAAACACGATGCGGGGATCCGGATTACCAACGAGGGCAGCGACTACGGGCACAACTTCGCGGTCACGCGAAGCGTGGCTTCGGCCGGCAAGTTGTATGGCGTCTACTATGGGTTCGAGCCGGCCTCGGGCGTCGACCCGAACGGCGTGGTCGCGCGCATCTATAATGCCACCGCGTCGGGGTGTCGGCAGCTCCACTACTACACGAACAACATCACCGGCGAGCAACAGGCGACGGACAACTTCCGCGCGAACATCGAGTACCTCCGGCCTCGGTCGCCACGGGTAGACGTGGCGGTGCTCGTGCCCTCCGAGTGGCTGGCGCTCAACCAAGACCGACTGAATCCCTTCCTGGGCGGCGTGGCGCAGCTCCGCGACCTGGTCGATCTCGACTTCGCGGATACCAACATGATCGCCGATGGATGCCTCGACCGAGCGCGGTTCCTCATCGCGAATGAAGGTCAGCGCTTTGAGGCAGATACCTTGGGGGTGATAGAGAAGTGGATCCGCGGTGGAGCCATTCTCATCGCCACGTCGGATGTTCGCTTGGAGACCATCGAGGGCGATACCTCGGCCCAGCAGCGTCTCTTCGCCCAGCCTGATGCATCGGCGCTGGACAACGCCATGCGGCGGGCTTTGACGGGCGACGTGGGCGAGAGCATCTGCGTGGACGTGGGCGCGGGCTGGGATGGCCCCTTCATCGGCCCGGGCTGGCACAGCCGCGAGCGCGGGATGGAGTGGCCGGAAACTGAGGGCGCGACGAAGCGCTGGTCCGGCCCCAAGGCCATCGCCTACCTGCCGGCTGTCGAGGGCGACGCAACGCTGCACATCGAGGGAATCGTGCCCCAGGCGGCGGTCGGAGACGACCCCGTGCTCGTCAACGGTGTCACGGTTGGCGCGATGGATTCGGCCAGCGGCGTGTGGGACTTCGACGTGCCGGCCGACGCGCTGAGCGGCACGCCCGTGGCGGCCGTCGAACTGAACTGCAATGGGTGGCGGCCGAGCGACCATGGCCAACCCGACGACCGCGTGCTGGGCATTGCGGTGCGGTCGATAACGCTAACGGCCAAGGGCGGCGCTCGCGCGCCCGAAGGCGTGCCGCCGAGCGTGATCGTTACGACGAAAATTGACACTGCGACGGCTCTGGCGCCCTGCGCCAGGCGCATCGGGAAGGGCGCGTCGATCTTCTTGCCCGTGGGGTGGAGCGAGAACCAACCGCTCGCCATGGCGGCGATTGCCGAGGCGATTGAGCGGGCGGATTCCTATCTCCCGGGCGCGCGATGCGTGATGGATCTCGACGGCGACATGGACGGAGTGTACTGGACGATCTGCGAGAACTCGGCGCTTGTCCTGAACTACACCGACGCGGAGATCACCCGCGAGTTCACGGTTCGCGCGCTCGACCTGCGCCCGGCTGCGGCGAAGGTGGGGGAGACGCACTCCACCACTGTCCCGGCGAGGTCGATCGGCGAGGTGCCATGGTGAAGTGTTGCTCCTCGCCTCCGTGCCCGCGTAGCGACGGGCTTCCAGCCCGTCGGATTGGTGCCGGGCGCCTATGCGGAACTCAGTTGCCGCGCCGTGGTCCGAGAGGGCGCGTCCGTTGAGTGAGCGAATAGCCAAGCATCCGCGCACTTGGAGGGACGGAGATGTCTGAGGTGATCCGCAGCATAAAGCGCAGCGAACGAGAGGCCTTCCAGCGATTCCTGGAGCGCTGCTTTGGCTCGGGACGCGGCTCGTGGCAGCGCTGGCAACCCGAGCTCTTCCTCGACGCGGCCGACGCCGATGAATTCCATCTCGTCGCTGAGGTTGACGGCGAGTTCGTCTCACACGTCGGCGGCTATCCGCTGCCGGTGCGCGTCGGCCCCGCGCGCGTGATGACGGCCGGCGTGGGCAATGTAGGCACCCACCCGAACGCCCGTGGCAAGGGGTACATGACGAAGCTGCTGGATGAATCGATCCGGCAGTGGCGCGATCGGAAATGGACGCTATCGGCGCTATGGGGCGACCGGCAGCGGTATGGCGCCTTCGGTTGGGAGTCGTGCGGGATCAAGTATACGGCGCGCCTGAGCGAACGGTCGCTCAGCAGGAGTGGCATTGAGGCGGCTGATGTCGATGAAGTCGATCCGCTCGACCCCGCTGTGGTGACTCGCGTCGCCGAGTTGCACGCAACCATCCCTTGCCGCGTGGAGCGGCCTGAATTCGCAATGAAACTCAGGCGCGACGGGCTCCGCTTGTTCTTGGGGCGGGATGGGTACCTGCTGTCGAGCGGCGACTACGGTGACCTGCGCGTATCCGAGGTCGCTAGCCCTACCGGCCTCGCGCCGGAACTGATCGCCGGGGCGATGGATCGCGCGCGGGCCGGCTCGGCGGACGTGGAGTTTGGCCCCGGCGATATCGGCCGGCTCTCCCGGGTTGTTGACGCCATGTCCGGCTGGCAATGCGGGACGCAAGGGATGCTCCGGATACTCGATTGGCCCGGCCTCGTGCGAGACCTGCAACCGTGGCTCCAGGAACGCGCCGAGGGCATGGCGAGTTTCAAGCAGTCCATCGGATGTCGTTGGCACGATGAGACGGAGTGGGTGACTGTTGGGTGGGATGGCACCGAACTCTCGGTCGCCGACACGCAGGCAACCGGAGGGGTGGAAGTCGACCTGCCTCGACTCACGGGGCTCGTGTTCGGAAGCCCGCTGGCGGGAGCCGAGTCGCTTGGCGCCTTCGCGCAACTGTTGCCCGTGCCGGTGCACATTCCGGGATTGGATCATGTCTAGCGCCTGCACCGCCAGGTCCATGCCCTCAGCCGTCCCGTGCCTGCGGGTCTCCTGACCCGCAAGAATGCTGGATGCCACGATGGCGATGCGGGTCAGGAGACCCGCAGGCACAGGACGGACTCATCAGCCGGATCTGCGCGCAAGCACTAGGAGACAGCGATGACCATCGCGATCATCGGCGCATCCGCCGACCGCCGCAAGTTCGGCAACAAGGCCGTGCGCGCGTGGCTGAGGGCGGGGGAGACGGTCGTGCCAATCAACCCGAAGGGCGGGGAGATCGAGGGCTTGCCGGTCGTGAAGAGCGTGCTGGATTACGAGGGCGAGATCGATACTGCGAGCGTCTACCTGCCACCGCAACTCGCGCTGGCCGTGCTGGATGAATTGGCCGAGAAGAAGATCCCCGAAGTGTTCATCAACCCCGGCGCGGAGAGCGAAGCGCTAATCGAGCGCGCCAAGGAACTCGGCATCAACGCCATGCTCGCGTACAGCATCATCGGCGCGGGGTCCAGACCCGGCGACTTCGGGGATGAATGAGAGGTTGACTGGCGAGGGCGTGTGAGAATCGAACTCACCTCGGACGGCGCTAGCCAGCCCGACGCTGGGTTTGAAGCCCAGGGAGACCACCAGGCCCCATGCGCCCCCGTGTTGTCGTCAGATCACGCGAACCCGACCGGGCTCGCCGTCGGCCAGTTCGCCGACCATGCCGAATGTGCCTTCTGGCAGCGATCCCGCGAGATCATCCAGCAGCGCCGATGCATTTTCCTCAGGTACCGAGATCAGCAACCCGCCCGACGTCTGCGGATCGGCCATGATTTTCGTCGCCTCCTCGGCCGAGTCGGACCACTCGGAGAACTTCCTCGCGTGATCCAGGTTGCGATACAGCCCGCCCGGCGCCATGTCGGCGCGAAGGCACTCCAGCGCCCCCGGCAGGAGCGGCACTGAATCAGCCGCGATGTCCATCGCGCATCCGCTCGCCTCGGCCATCTCATGCCCGTGCACCAACAGGCCGAATCCCGTGATGTCCGTGCAGGCCGTAACGCCATGCCGTTGCATGGCCTCGGCGGCCGAGCGGTTGAGGCTGAGCATCGCGCTCGTGGCCGCGTCCATCCATTCGTCTCGCGCCTCTTCAGCTCGATGTGCCGTGCATACGAGTCCCGTCCCGAGTGGCTTCGTGAGAATCAGCGCGTCGCCCGGGCGGCCGCCGGAATTGCGCACGACCTCGTCTGGGTGGACCTGCCCGATCACGCTAAGACCGTAGATGGGCTCGGGGTTCTCGATGGTGTGGCCGCCGGCAATGGGGATGCCCGCCTCCGCCGCTTTCTCAACACCGCCGAGCAGAATGGCCGACATCACCTCAAGCGGCAGCTTGTCCTTAGGGAAGCCGCCGACCGCCAGCGCCATCAGGGGGGTTGCGCCCATGGCGTAGATGTCGCTCAGCGAGTTGGCCGCCGAGATCGCGCCATACGTGTAGGCGTCGTCGACGATGGGAGTGAAGACGTCGACGGTCGACACCACCGCGAGGTCGTCGCGGACGCGGTAAGCGGCCGCGTCATCAAGCCCCCCGCCGGCGATGAGGTTCTCGTGCTCCATGGCAGGCAGCGCGCGCAGGACCTGCGCGAGGGCATCGGGGCCCAGTTTCGCCGCTCAGCCGGCGCACGTAGCCATGGTCGTCAGCCGGATCTTCTCCGGTGCCATGCGTTTCTCCCAGTTACCGCGAGGCGGCGCTCAGGTGCCGCCCGCCCTGCAGATCGTCCAGCCACAGCGCGGCCGTCTGTGCCATCGGGCTGGCCGGGAAATTCCGGGTGAGGTCCTCCAGGTCCTTCTTGGCGGCCATGTCGTCGCCGGCCATGTACGATGCCCTCGCGGCCCCGAGCAGCGCCTCCGGGGCGAGCAGACTCGAGGAATGATCCGTCACGACAGAGCGATATGACTCGGCGGCGTCGCCGAACTCCCCATGGGCCTCAAGCAGTTGCGCGGCCAGCAACGCGGCATCATCTGCCAGAGGCTCCCCTCCACCTTTCGCCGCCATGTCTCGGAGCGCCAGCAGCGCGTCCTGCCAGCCGTCCGACCGGCCTCGCGTCAGGGCCTGGAGATAGGCCTCGGCGGCAGGGCTCTCAGCCCGGAAATGCGTGACTATGAAGAGTCGACGATCCATCGCATCGTTGGCGTAGATGCTGTCGGGGTAGTTCGTGGCGACATCGACGAACAGCGCCCTGGCTTGGTCGAGATCGTGTTTGCGAAAGGCGCACTCGGCAATCCGCCAGGCGGCATACGCCGGCGTCATGCGCGGGTCGCTCGCCTGCTCGCGGAAGACACCCAGCGCGGGAAATATCCCGGGTGGCATCTGCACGGACATGCCCGGCGGCGCGGGCGGCATTCGGATCTCAGTGGGCTTCGTCTCCTCACGCAGCCTGCGGTATAGCGCCTCCGCCTCATCGAGATCGCCCGCGGCAAACGCGCAGTCGGCCAAACGCCAACGTGACTTGAGCGCGATGTCAGGCGATGCCGACAGCAGCGACCCGAAGATACCCCGCGCGCCATGCAAGTCTTCACCTGATGCAAGCATGAGGTCGGCCATCAGTAGCATCGCGCGATTGTGCAGCGTCGCCGGTCCGCGCCCCGACTCGGTCACCTTCCTGAGCGTCTCCAGGGCGGCGTCGGGGTGGTGGGCCTGTGCGGCGAGTTGAGCGGACCGGAGGCCGATTTCAAGCCGAAGTCCCTCTGATACCTGAGGGTGGTCGACCACCGCCCCATAGACCCGCGAAGCGGCATCGGCATGGTCCGCGTACTCGAGCGCCTCGCCAATGGTCATCAGATCATCCGCGGTCAATCCGGCCGCGACGGCTCGTTCTGCAAAGCCCTCCGAGCGGCCCTGTTCGGCCTCGGCCAGCGCAAGGAGCAGTGCCAATCCAGGCGCGCCGCTGACGGCCAGCCCGTCACGGGCAAGCGTCTCCAGCTCTGGGAGCAACTTGGCTGAGCGCGCCACGTTGATCGCGCTCAGGGCGACGGTGTCGGCGGTGTCGATGCTCTCGGATGAGGCCGCAACGTACTCGCGGATGGCATCGCCTGGCCTGCCTAACGCGGCGAGAACCCGCGCCACATCCGTCGCGAGAGCGCGTGGCTCGCCGGTGGCCTCGCGGTGCTCCTCGTAGACGGCCAGAGCTTGCTCGGGAAGGGAGTTCTGAGTCAGCACGGCGCCCAGGCGTTGGGCGGCGCTGAGATCGCCGAGGCGGAAGCTCGTGCCCTTCTTCCAGGCCTTAACCGCCGCATCGCCGTTCCCGGCGGCCGCGTAGGCGTCGCCCATCATATAGTGGATACTCAAGTCGCCGGGCTGGAGCGCGAGCGCGGCCTGGTAGAACTCGAGCGCTTCGTCGTGACGACCGGCATCCGTCGCGAGCGATCCGGCTCTTTCGAAGACGTTTGCGTCGTCGGGGCGAAGTTCAGTCAGGCGCCGGTAGACTGCCAACGCGCCATCCGCGTCATCGCTCCATTCCGCCATCGCCGCCATCCGCTCGATCAGCGCGTCGTCGTCAGGAGTCTCCTCTAGCTGCGCCTGAAGCTCCGCCGCGAGTTCCCCCGATGTCCCCTGGCGCTCGGCGATCTCATACACGGTCCGCCACGCCACCTGGCTGCTGGGGTCGGCGGTCAGCGCCGCGTCGCACGCAGCGCGAGCCTCGACATCGCGCTCCTGGCCGAAGAGTACGCGCGCGATCCGCACGTACAAACCGGCCTTGACGCGCGCGTCGGCGTTCATCGCCTCGATCGCTTCGTTGGCTGCGTCGAGTTGCCCCAGGCCGATCAGCGATTCGATCAGCAGGTTCGCCGTGTCCTGCTTCTGGTGCTGGCCAATGCCGTCTCGTGGAACGCCAGTGAGAAGCTCGATGGCCCGCTCATATTGCTCGTCTCGCACGAGCAGTCTCGCCGCGGCGATGAGCGCGTCGGCCGCCTCTGGTGGCAGGGCTGAGTTCTTCTCCGCCAAGTCCGCGTAGAGGTCCACCGCCTCGTCGATGCGGTCATCCATCTCAAGGAGAGTCGCGAGTTGGAACATCGCCGCGCGTCTGAATGGGGGCGGAATGTCCAGAGCGACCGCCTCGCGCAGGGCCGCCTCCGCCTTGTCATCCTGGCGAAGCTGTCGGAGCGTCGTCGCGTAGACCGTCAGGGCTTCCGCGCGTTCCTGATCGTTCCCGGAGGCTTCGACCGCCGCGGCGTACTTAGACGAGGCCGCGCGAGCGTTCCCGAGCGACCGATAACGCTGGCCCTCCTGGATAAGCTGGCGAAATGTCTGGGGTGTTTGGGCAGTGGCGAGCGCGCAGTTTAGCCCAAGCAACGCGCACAGCGCCGCCCCGTGGATGCGAGGGCCGGCGCTGGCGTGTCGGTGGTTATTCATAGTTCGGGTCGATTACGGCTGGTCTGCATCGTCATCGGGCGCGGCGTCAGCGTCCGGCTGCTCGACGGGCGCTACGGCGTCATCAACAGCCGGCAGTCCGTCACGACCAACGCGGGGCTTGTCGCCTCGCGCCCGCCGGTCGTCCTGAGCCGCCTTACGGGCGGCAGCGTCGGGCTTCAGCAGATCGCGGAGGTTGATCTTGGCCTCGAGCTTGAGGCCGTCGACCGAGAACTGAATGAGGTATCCGCCGTAGACGAGATACACGTGCTCGCCCTCAACAACCACCGATGTTCCGCTCGCTTGGCGCATCATCTGGGCTTGGGGCGAGATCACCTTTCGCGCGCGCACTCTGACGGGCTCGGCGCCGTCATCCGCGACGACCGGCGCCTTGGCCGGCGGCTGAGCGACAACCGTGCCTACTTGCAGCATTAGGGCGAGGAGCGCGGCGACGACTCCGACTCGGCTGGTCCAGCGATCGAATCTGCGCATTTCTGGCCTCCGTGTTTGTACCGCGCTAGCGAGTCACCTCAGCCAGAGCGCGAAAGTACTCCTTCACGACATCCTCGTAATCCAGCGGGAGCAACGCGTCATCGCCCGACGTCGCGCGCGGCCCGAGCGGCGGATCGTGACGCTGAGTCAGTTCCGGCGGGCTGGGCGGAAGCCGGAACGGCTTCGGCCGTTCGGCGACGCGCCGCCGTCGCTGCTGATCCTTCTTGTAGACAGATCGCTGGGCGTCCAGCATCCGGCGCAATATGTCCTGCTGGCGCTTCGCGGTCTCGTTCCCCAGACGCCCCTCCCGGAGCTGTTGTTCAACATCGCCCATCTCCCCTGGCACGTCTCCGAGCTGGTCGGGCAGGCCGGATTCCTGACCCGCGCGGTCGAGTAGTTTCTGGAGCGCCTCGCGGAGCCTCCCCTGCTCGTCGGCCAGATTGCCTTGCGAGCCCTGCTCCCTCGGGCTCTGTCCCGGTCGGCGTTGGGCGCTCTGCGTTTGCTGGTTGAGGCCGCGCTGCTGCTGCGCCATGTTCTGCAGTTGCTGCATGAGCTGCTGCATCGAGTTGCCCTGCCCGCCCTGCTGGCTATTCTCGGCCATGCGGATCAGTTCGTCGGCAAGTTCGTTCATCCGCCCCATGGCCTCGCGCTGGCTGGCCGCGGCTTGCGGCCCCGCGCCCCCGGACGCCTCCCGCCCCGCGCGAGCCATCACCTCCGCCGCGTCGTCGGCCATCCTCGCCAGAGCTGGATCAAAAGCCGGCGTCTGAGCCGCCAGCGCGCGCATCTTCCGGGCCAGCTCGCCCGCGCCGGCCTGCATGGCGTCTTGCTCGCGACGGACCGCCTCGCGCAAGTCC
Organism: uncultured Armatimonadia bacterium; assembly: GCA_964555935.1. GTDB lineage: Bacteria > Armatimonadota > Zipacnadia > Zipacnadales > VGFC01 > CAZKUN01. Next base: position 17,041 of record CAZKUN010000156.1, read on the forward strand.
TTGCCTTGAGCCGCGGAGTTGGCCGTGAGGGCGTCCATTTCGTCCGTCGACTCCATCACCCGCTCTTGCTCGCGAGACAAGAACAGCGCATCCCGAGTCATCTCCGCCATGGCCTGCGCGGCCTGCCGCGCGTCCTCGCCGCTCATCTGCATCTGCAGCTGCTGAAGCGAGTTGGAGGCCTGCTGAAGCTCCGCGAGCGCTTGCTCTTGGGGCTCGGCGGCATCCTGTGGTTGGCCCTGCTCGAGATTCTCGGCAGCCTCCTGCATCGCGTCCTGCGTCCCGGACTGTTCAAGCTTCTGCGCGACCTCCCCGAGGTCGCTGGCCGATGGATCGTTCAGTTCCTGCGCGCGCTCTCGCAGCTCATTGAGTCGTTCCTCGAGGTCCTGCTCCCGCTTCCCGGCGTCGCGCTGCTCCTCGGCCTGGGCTTCCAGTTGGTGGGCCTGCTGCTTCTCGGCCTGCTCGCGCGCCTCGTTCAGCTCGCTCTGCTGTTGCGTAAGCCGGTCAGCTTCGTCGGCGACGCGGGCGATGTCTTGCTCCAGGCGGGCCCGCTTGAGGAGTTCGATGACCTGTTCGAGGCTCATCTCGAACTCCTCCTGTTGCTGTCTCGCACGTTGCAGATTCTGTTGGAGCCTGTCCGGATTCTGGTCCTTGAGGCTCTCCTCGAGCGCCTTCAGGGCCTCGGCCAGCTCCTCATTCATCGCCTCCTGAAGCAGGTCATGGACCTCTTGCAGCTTCTCCAGCACATCCGGCGGCACGTCCTTGTCGGCCTCCATGCGGCGCTCGGATTCGGCGAGCGCCCGGCTGACCCGGTCAGCCTGCTCGGCCACGCGTCGCTGGGCCTCCTGCATCTCCGACGATCGACGCGACTGCTCCTCGGCGGACATGTCGCCTTCCTCGAGGCGCGCGAGCATCTCGTCGAGCTGCCGGCTCAGTTCCTCCGCCTCCCGCTCGAGCGTCTCCATGGCGTCGGCTTCATATTCCGTGGATTCATCGATCCGGCCATCCGCGTCGAGATGGGCCTGCTCGCCACCGACCGATATGGTGTAGATGGCGGTGCTCGCGCGCTTTGGCCCTGAGATCGTGTCGTTGTCGCGGGTGGTCAGCCGATAGCTGATCATCTCGCCATGGCTCAGGCGAAGGGGGCGCAAGTCCCACGTCCACGCGCCGGTCAGGACGCGTCCACCGGCCGGCGCGAGTGATTCGGTAGTCCACGTATCGGCGCCGGGCTCGCGATAGTGGAGCGTCACTCCGCGCAGGCCCCAGTCGTCCTCGGCTCGGTACGCCAGACGGACGGGGCGAGCGGACGGGATGGTAATGCTCTTGCCGGGCTCGGTGAGTCGGATGCGTGGCGACTCGTCGGCCACGGCCCGAATGCGGTGCGTGGGAGTGCTCACCGCCTCGCCCGACAGCGTGCTCGCCGTCAGACGCCACGTCACGTCCTTCCGGACGGTGAACTCCGCTTCGACGCGCTCCTCCGCCTTGATGGCGATATCTTGCGTCGCGTCGTTGACCACGAGCGCGGCGACGGCGCCTTCACCGGCAACGAGAGCCGAGACGGTGACTCGGGTGCCGACCAGCGCCGATATGTCCTCGAACGCGGCGGATCGCGTCTCGGGAGCCTGGCGGGTGTACGCGGGGTACTCCAATACCACGCTCACATCGGCGATGCTAGGCCCCGTCACGGCAGGCACTCGCGGCGCCGACTGGGGAGTGAATGCGGGTGCCGGCAGGCTGGGCGGCGTGGGGTGGAGCATCTCGGCCCATGCCGACGGAAACGCAATGGTCGTTACCGCGATTAGGGCGCATGAAGCGACAGTCCAGATGACTAGATTCCGCGTCTGGCGCGTGTCGATGGCGCGTCGCAGGTCCAGCTCGCGGACGGCGTCACTCGCTTGGTCAGATAGCTCTCTCGCGATCGACGGGGACGTAGCATGCTCGTCGCCCGCGATCTCGACCGCGGTGACAAATCGGTCGCGGAGCTGGGGGAATCGCCGCTCAACGTCGGCCGCGACCTCGCTCGGGCTGGGAGGCTGCAACACCCGCCAGATCCATATCAGCGCGACGGCGCATGCCGCAATCGCTGCGACTGCCGGGAGGACTTGACGCCACGCGGTTGGTGCCGAGAGTCCCGCGGCGACGAGCATCGCCGCCAATCCGACCGCGCAGGTGAGTATGGCCGCTGACGCGCCTCCCAGCAACGTCATCGACTGCTGGTAGCGCACCAACAACGTCGCGCGGCGGAGAACGCTGGTCGTTGTGGCGGTTGCCATGGCTCTTTAATGGTGACGTCGGTCGGTGGGCCCTCACGTAAGGAAACGCCTAGCGAGTTGCCGGGGTTGCCCATATGGCTATTTGTCGACACGGCACCTCTCGACCTGCTCGGCCTGCCAACCGTGCCATACGGCAAACAACTAGTGTCAGACAATAGTTTTACAGCAGTTTAAGGCATCATAGAGACGAATATATCCCTGAATTAATAGGTGTCTGACACTAATAAAATCAGACCTGAGACTTCGGGTTAGGCTGCCCGATTTGGGAACCGTACCATGGGGCAGAATCGTAGAGCGCCCCCGAACTCGGGAGCGCTCTACATGAGACTATCCATCCGACCTCAACCTCTCGCTGTACGGCTTCGTACATCACTAGAGATATTACCCGCCAACGCGACCCGCCAAACGCCGGTAGACGTCGCGCTCCGCCGGAGGCCCGTCGGGATGCGCCAGATCCTTCTCTACCACCACCACGAGTTGGCCGCCGGCGCGCATCGGCGCCTCGGCAGCTTCGTAAGCCGCGTCCAACCAGAGACGGAGGCGCCCGACCGACGCATCATGGACGACGACCCGTATGGTCCGAGCGCCGTTAGCTGCGGCCCACTCCTCAAGCAACCGCAGAACCGGCCCTTCGACTTCGGGGCGAGCCGCGGATGGCACGAGAGCGAATAGGCCTACGGTTATGGCATCCAAGGCGGGGTAACCGACGATGGCATCGATGATGCCCAGGAGTTCGCACGTCTGCGGCCTGCAGATGCCGAGGATGCGCTTGCTCGATGGTTTGGCGCTACGGGGCGTGTTTCGGAAGAGGCGGGCGGCCGCCGTCGGACCGGATGGGCGGCCCGCGGCCGCGGCCGTGGCCGTGGCCAGATGCTCCGCGCATGCGTCAAGGACTGCCTGCACAGCCGGTATGTCCGCGTGGTCAAAGCGTTCAAGCGCGATGAAGCCCATCGGGCCGCCTCCTTCCCGCAAAGTGCCAAGTCATCCATGTAATACGACGCATCCGCCTTCAGGTCACACGTCCGCTGCGGTGAGTGACGGCGTTCTTTCCATCCCGGTCGAACGGGGGTTTACACCTGCGGGCGCGTCTGCTATACTGACGTTGCGCGGTGGAGCAGTCTGGTAGCTCGCAAGGCTCATAACCTTGAGGTCGTGGGTTCGAATCCCACCCGCGCTACCAAAAACCGTAATAACGGCCCTGGGAGACCTCCTGGGGCCGTTTTCTGTTCTGGGCTTCCTCTGGATCGGCTGGCGAAACCCCGTTAGGTTCGCAAGGTTGAACCTGTCCATCTCGCAAGGTTTGGCCGTTGCGGCTGGCCCGGAGGTACGGCCCATGCCCGCCCTCGCCCTCGATCTGCACGACGTGGAACAAGACCTCAGCACGGTGATCGCCACCTTTCTTGATGCGTGTGTTTTGCGCAACCTAAGCCCCAAGACCGTCGAGTGGTATCGTTACTGCCTCGGTCCCTTCGCCGCGTATGTCGGCGAGAAGGGAGGCGGGCCGGTCGCCGCCGTCACGGGGCAGGCTGTCCGGGACTTCTTGACCGATAGGGCGGACCACGTAGGCCCGCGTCGTCTCAACCACTACGTCGAGGCGGTCCGGCGCTTCTTTGACTGGGCTGTCACCGAAGGCTACGCCATGTCCAACCCAACTGACCGAATCGATAAGGTCCGCGAAGGGCGGAAGCTGATCGTCACGTTCAACGAAGCGGAACTCCGTCTGTTGCTGCGTCAGCCCGACCGATCCACCTACCTCGGGCTGAGGGATTACACGTTTATGCTGCTTCTCATAGATACAGGGCTCCGCTTGTCCGAGGCGTTGGGTTTGCAGGTTGGCGACGTTGACCTGAAGAGTGGTGCCGCGAAGGTGACGGGCAAGGGGGACAAGGAGAGGCTGGTAGGCTTCTCCCAGGCTTTCGCCCACGACCTCACGCGGTATTTGCGCGCCCGGAACGCCACGGTCCAGCGAGCGGGGCGGCCCGACTGCACCTGGCTGTTCCCCAACCAAGAGGGCGGGAGGTGGGCTTCGAAGGGCGCTCAAATGCGCCTGAAGCGGTATGGGGAAGAAGCAGAGATCACGCGTGTCCGGGTCAGCCCCCATAGCTTTCGCCACACGTTCGCCCTGTGGTTCGTTCGGAGCGGCGGATCGCCTTTTCATTTGCAGCGTATCCTCGGCCATTCTTCCCTCGCGATGAGTCGGCGATACTGCGAACTCGCCGATATGGATGCCGTGACCAAACAACGCGAACTCAGTCCCCTGGTGACCATGGAGTTGACGCCCGCGCGGGGTCGTCTGCGGTGAGGCGGCGACGCGGCTGGGGCCTGCGCTTGATGCGCCGCTGGCCTCCCGACGCAAGGCCCAGTGACGCAACCGGGCTGAGTTCGCGTTGGCGGCGCATCACGTCCTCGTCCGCCAACTCGCAATACCGTCGAGTCGTGTCGAGACTGCTATGCCCGAGGATCTTCTGAAGTGTAAACGCGTCGCCGCCATTGCGGGCGAAGGTCACCGCGTAAGTATGCCGCAACGTGTGCGGCGATATGCGCACCTTCGCGGGGTCGATGCCAGCCGCTACGCCGTATCGCTTAACCATCTGCTGCACCGTTTTCGAGCAGAGCTTGCCGCCGATGTTGTTCGGAAACAGCCAAGGCGAGCGTTCGCACCCGATCTCCTGCATGGCGTGTTCGCGGAAACGGAGGTACGTGCGAAGCTCGGCGACGAATCATGACCTCCCCCCATTAACGGTACCACTCACAGTCTCATGGATTCGTTGCCTTC
>CAZKUN010000157.1:0-22026 GCA_964555935.1 uncultured Armatimonadia bacterium
CTGCGCGATGGCCTACGACCTGGTGGCAAACGCCCCATTCATGACCGACGCCGACCGAACGCGCATTGAGCAGGACCTGCTGTACACGATGGCCTGGGAGTGCGGGCACAAGTGCCACCACATGAACTCGAGCAACTGGCGAACATGGGGGCTCTGCATCGTGGCATCTTGCGGGTTCGCGATCGGCGACCGCGCGCTCATCGAGGAGGCGGTCAACGGCGTCTGGGAGCCGGATCGGAGTGCCCACCTCTACGGCGCGGTCCAGACAATCAACCACTCCATCTTCGCTGACGGCGTTCACTGGGAGCGCTGCATGGGCTACACCTACTACACGGGCTCGGCGCTCATGTACGTGATGGTGGCGGCGAAGAACTCGGGGATCGATCTCTGGCAGGCGGAGCTGCCCGGCTTGCTGGGGCCTTTTGTCGGCAGCGCTCCGCACGAGGAATACGGCCCGCCGGGAAATCGCTCCGTGAAGGCGTTCCTCGACGCGCCATTCTACTACGCGTTCCAGAACGGCGATTTCGCGAAGATCGGCGATTCGGGAACGCGGGCGATCACGTACCACCCGATGTATGAGCTGGGCTACAAGGAATATGGCGACCCGAAACACGCGTGGCTGATCAACCGGAAACGGCAACAGGGCGGCGCGGCGATCGAGGGCTGGAGTCTCTGGAAGCCCGCGGGCCAGCCTGAAGGCGAGGCGGTCGTGGGTGATGCGCGCGGCGGCCGAGGGGCGTTCCGACTGAAGACAAGCGCCAAAGGGCGCGTGGCGCTCGTGCAGGATGTCACCGTGCCGGCCGACCGGCCGGTCACCGTGAGTGGCTGGGTGAAAGCGCTCGCGATGGATGGCGGCAGCGCCCACATCCGCTGCAACTACGGCGACGAGATGGTCTTCACGAGCCGCATCACCGACGAGGGCGCCTGGCGCGAGGTGACGGCCGAGCTGCCGCCGATCGAAGGGGCGGCTGCGACTGACACCCGCCGCGTCCGCACGCACGTCTTCCTCGAGGGCGGCGCGGGCGAGGTGATCTGGGACGACGTCCGGGCGACCGTCACAGGCCAAGCGCGCGACTACGTGCGCAACGGAGACTTCGAATCCACGAGCGTGGACGGCCGAGGCCTGGGGTTCTGGGACCTGGTGCACAGCCCCAAGGACGTGCCGGAGGGACGTTATGACCTCGCCGAGGATGCGACGATCGGCATCAACGGCGTCCACGAGAACGGATCATCCCTCTTCCCGGTCGGCGGCTTTGCCGTGCTCAGAGGCGACACCACGGACGTGAACTCGCCGGCGATCAACCTCAACTACGGACCGTATGGCAGCGGGCACGATCACCCGGACCGACTGCACGTCTCGCTCTACGGCCTGGGGAAGGTGCTCGGACCTGACGCGGGGTCGTGGGGCTACGACAATCCGCTGCATCTCACGTGGGCGAACACCACCATTGGGCACAACACGCTCACCGTCGACGAGATCAGCCAGCAACCGCAGGGCAACTCAAAGAGCATCTGGGCGAGCGAGCGCGGCGACCAGCGCGTCTTTGGCGTGCTGCGCGCGTTCCACGCGGGCGAGCGGCTCAAGGTGGCGCGGGCGACATGCGATACCGCGTATGCCGGCGTCACGATGGACCGAACCACCGGCGTCATCGGCCCGTACGTGCTGGACGTGTTCCGAGCCGCATCCAACGAGGAGCACGTCTACGACCTCGCGTTCCACGGGACAGGCACGGTGGCAAGCCCGGCGGCCGCCACGGTCCTTGCTGAGAACCCGTTCGAGGCCAGGGGCTACGCCCACCTCACCGACGTCCGGCACACCGCTCTGGAGGCGGGGACGCTGCGGGCCACGTTCAGCGACGAGGACCGCCGGCTCAACCTGCTGCAGGTGCAGCCAAACGGTGGCGAAGTGATCCTCGCGCAAGACCCCGATCGCGGATCCCCGACCTCAAGTGTCATCGCCCGCCGCCGGGGTGCGGAGGCGCTGTACATCACGCTCATCGAGCCTCATACGGGCGAGCCGACCGTGGCATCCATGTCCGCCAATACCTCCGACGGAGCATCTGTCATCACGGTGGAACACGCCCACGGCACGGACGTGGTGACGGTGCCGATCGATGTTGCCGGCAGCATTCGCCTTGTGGCGACGGACGGGCGGGGGCAGACCATTGCGGATGAGGTAGCCGGACCGTAGACGACCGGCCAAGGACCTCACCAACGATCGCTGATGCCCGAGTTCTCGTGCCAGCAGGAATCCTCGGGCAGCTCGGGTTGGCCATCGCGCCAGATCGCCTGCATCGTGCGGAACTCGCCGAACGCCGGACGCACGACCTCCTCCCAAACGCGCTCGACATCGTCGAAGGTGCGGAGCGCGTGAGCGGGCTGAGTCGACTCGTAGCTGGCGAACAGTTCCTCGGCCCGGGCGTGGAGGTAGGCCACCTCATCGGCGACCATGCGCTCGCCGACTTGACGGTCTGATTCGCGGGCGTTCTTGCCCATCGCGAAGTGTTCGGCCGAGTTGACGTCCTCGGGGATGCGCGAGACATCAGTGCACTCGGGCATCAGCGCCCACAGCAGCGAGGTCTCAACCTTGCCCGCGTGGTCTCCCCCGCTCTTGCCGTTGTTGTCGAACCCCGGCGTGTTGGCCTCGAAGTCCGGCAGACCAAACAGCCGCGTACCGACGTGCGGCTGGAGCAATTCGAGCAGGCGCTTGAGATCCTCCCAGTTCGGCCCGTAGTGCCCCGTCAGGAAGATCGCCGCCTTGAAGCCCAATGCATCGGCCTGGCGGACGTGGTAGCAGACATTGCGGAAGTGCTGCCACGGCGGCATCGCCGTCAGCCAGCAGCGCTCAACCTGCCCCACCGCGCCATGTGACCAAACCGCATAGCCCCCCACCTCGTGGATATGCCACATGTCAAGCGGCGCAACGATCCCGCCGTGGGCGCGGGCCGCCTCACACGCGATAGCATGCACCTTAAGCCCGTCAAGTCCCACCGCATTCTGGGGCCCATGCGGCTCGCACAGTCCGTACGGGAAGTACGCCAACGGACATTCGACAAACGCGGCCTCGAGCTGATCCGGGAACATCCGCTCCCAACGGACTTCGCGCTGCATGGTGGTGGGGTCTCCTGGCGCCGTATTTGGGTCTCAGCCGACGCGGTCTTTCGCCACGGACCCAGCTCCCCCTCCATGGTGTCGGCAGCAGGTCATCGACTGCGGGACGCGAACCACTCCGGTGTTGTCCACTGGCCGAGGCCGCAACAGCGCCGATGTCTGCCGGGGAGGCTCGATCGCATGGCACAAGACGCCCCATTCTGCCCGGGTTGCGGAGAGCCGGTTGAACCCGATGCCCGGTTCTGCGGCAACTGCCGCCACGAACTCCAGCCATCCGCCGAGCCGGCTCCCCGAGCGCGTCCACCCGATCAACGCCTGGCCCAGCCCAGCCCCCCACCTCCCCAACCGCCAGTCATCCTGCTACCTGAGCAGCCTCAGCCGCCGGCCGCTCCCGGCCCGCAACAGCCGGTAGTGCACCCACAGCCCGTAGTCCACATCCACCAGGCGCCGCCCCAGCCGATAGTTCAGCAGGCTCCCATCATCCAGCAAGTGCCCGTGGCCCAGCCTGCCATACCAAGGAGCTTCGTCGGTCCCGCGTTCCTATGCTGGTTTCTCTACTACCTCGGGTGCGGCATCGTGGGCTTCATCGTCAACATCATGTATATCGGGCAAGCGAACCAGGAGAGGGGCCGCACTGGCCAGACCGCGTCAGGCCTGGGCTGCTTGTGGTTCGTGCTCGTGTTCCAGATCGTCACGTCGATCATCGCCGCCATCACTGTCATGATGCTCGGCGGCATCGCTGCTGTCCTTGAGATGGGCGGCATCAGCGGCTACTAACTCGCTCGCGGCGCGCCTCTGCATCCTCGACGCCAAAGGGGCTTTGGTGGTGGCCGTCGTGGAGCCGCCGTCCCTCGATCGGCACGGAAGAATTCCGGGACAGGTATGGATTTCGCTGCCGCATGCGAAACTCCGTACCTGTCCCGGAATTCTTCCCCTATCATCCACCCCCACCTACCCCCATCGTCGGCCCTGAGACTCCGACGCAGGCTCTCGCCTCTCCAATCCGGCAGGTCTCCGGCGCGTCGTCGCGAACACCTTCTGGGCCGGATGACTCGGCGTGTATTGACTCCACATGCATTCTGGAGAGCGGACCACCCAATGGTACAACAAGCGCGATACTGCCAGAGCTGCGGAGCCGAGATCAGTCAGGACGCGGCGTTCTGCGCGAAGTGCGGGCAAGCCGTCGCGAGCGCGCAGCAGCCGCAGCAGCAACAACCCGCCCCTCCCTACACCGCCCCGGCGCCCCAGGGGAAGAGTTCCGGCGGCACTGCGGCGTGCTGCATCATCGGCGCGATCGTGGGGGTCGTGCTGCTCGTGATAGTGGCGGTCATGGCCGTTGCGTACTTCATATACTTCAGGACGACAACTCCGTCGGCGACCTCCGCAACGCCGCCGACGACCACGACGCCACCGACCACAGTTGAGGCGGAGGACACGGGCGCCATCGTGCCCGATGTCGTCGGTCTGGATCCAACGAGCGCCGAGGACGCGCTGATCGACTCCGGCGACTTCGTCGTCGCGTACAATGACGCCCGCTACAGCGATGACTACGCCGAGGGCACGATCATCGCGCAACACCCGAAGCCCGGAACGAACGCGAATCGTGGCGACACGGTCTACATCGTCAGGAGCAAAGGGTCTGCGCCCGCTCCGCCCGCGCCAAGCATCGCGGACGCTGAGGCCCTGGTGCAGAAGTTCCTGGTCGCGATCCAACTAGCTGACGCCGCAACGGCACGGAGCTGCATCGTCCCCGGATCCGAGCCATTTGACCTCGACCTCCTCGGCCAGGGCGACTTCGACCACATGGGCTTCGACCGGGTGGAGTACACGAAGCACTCGTCGACCCACCTAGTGTTCAAAGCCCGCGAGATCATGGAGGATTGGGAGACCGGCGACTACTTCTACGATGACTGGGGCATCGTCATGACGCACAATGGGAGTCGCTGGCAGATCACGAGGTTTGACGCGGGGTAAGCAGCAAGCGACAGGCGAGACGCCTGTCCCACGGGAGGCGCAATATGCAGTTGGGATTCGTGAGTGCAATCCTGCCCGACCTCTCGCTCGATGAGGTCGTGGCGTTCGCCTCGAAAGAGGGTTTCGCGTGCGTCGAGTTGATGTGCTGGCCGGCGGGCAAAGCCGAGCGGCGCTACGCGGGCGTGACGCACATCGACGTCACTCGCTTCACAGCGTCAGACGCGGCAGCAGTGAACGATACGATGACCCAAGCGGGCGTGAGCATCAGCGGTCTGGGATACTATCCCAACGCGCTTTCACCCGATCCGACGGAGGCCAAGGTCGCGGTAGCCCACCTCAAGAAAGTCATCGAGGCAGCCGCGCTGCTGGGCGTGAACCAGGTCAACACGTTTGTCGGGCGCGACTGGACTAAGTCGGTCGACGGCAACTGGACGCGCTTCAAGCGAACGTGGAAGTCGATCATCAGGGCCGCCGAGGATCACGGCGTCCGCATCGGCATTGAAAACTGCCCCATGCTCTTCTCAGATGACGAGTGGCCGGGCGGAAGAAACCTCGCCCACTCGCCCGCCCTGTGGCGGCGGATGTTCCAGGAGATCCCCAGCCCAAGCTTCGGCCTCAACTACGACCCCTCGCACCTCGTATGGCAGCAGATGGACTACATCGCGCCGATTGACGAGTTCGCGGACCGCATCTTCCACGCCCATGCCAAAGACGCTCGCCTCGACGAGGCCAGACTGAGCGATGTCGGCATTCTCGCGACGCCGCTGGAGTACCACAGCCCCAAGCTCCCGGGCCTGGGCGACGTTGACTGGGGGCTGTTCTTCTCAGTCCTCGGCGACTCGGGCTACGTCGGGCCGGTGTGCATTGAGGTGGAAGACCGGGCATACGAGGGATCGCTACGAATGCGCAAAGAAGCGCTGCGCCAGAGCGCGCGTTACCTATCTCAATTCATGCCAAGGGGAGCGTAGCGCGCCATGGCCGAAGTCTACGCGGGCGTCGACCTTGGCGGCACCAAAGTTGCGTGCGCGCTTGGGAACATCGAGCAGCGCATCATCGCCGAGAAAACGATCCCCACCGACTCCCAAGACGGCCCTGAGGCCGTGCTTAGGCGCGTCGCGGCGACAGTGAGGGAGCTGTCGTTGGAGGTCGGACAAGGCCCGGCCGCGCTCGCGATGGGCGTCCCGGGGCTCGCGGATCTGGATAACGGCGTGGTCAGATTTCTCCCGAACCTGCCTGGAAAATGGAAGGACGTGCCGGCGCGGGAGTTGCTGTCGCCCGAACTTGGGTGCCCCGTCCATCTCATCAACGACGTGCGCTCCCACACGCTTGCGGAGTTGCGGTTCGGTCACGGACGAACCGTCAAGACGATGGGCTTCTTCGCCATCGGCACGGGGATCGGCGGCGGGATTGTCGTGGATGGCAAGCTTCGCCTCGGCCCCCTCGGAGCGGCGGGCGAATTGGGCCACCAGACGATCGTGCCGGACGGGCCGCTGTGTGGTTGTGGCAACCGGGGCTGCCTCGAAGCCCTTGCGAGCGGCAGCGCCATCACCGCCGAGGGCGTGCGATTGCTGAAGAGCGGGAACGCGCCAAGGTTGCACGAGTTGACCCAAGGCGAGCCATCGAATGTCACGCCCAAGGAGATGGCGATCGCAGCGGAGCAGGGAGACGAGTTGTGTCGCTGGGCCATCGAGCGCGCGGCCGAATACATCGGCATCGCGGCGTCGAACGTGATCGTCACCATCCACCCGGAGCTGATCGTTCTCGGCGGGGGCGTGGCCCAGATCGGCGCCATTCTGTTCGACGCCGTGCGCGAGGTCGTCCACCGGCGCGTCCACATGGTGCCCACCGAGGAGATTCGAATCGAGCCATCGCAACTTGGCGTGGAGGCCGGCGTCCTCGGCGCAATCGCTCGGGCCGCGACGGCCGAATCATAGGAGGCTGTACCCATGGCGGACCTTTCTTACGAAGACATTTCGCGAATGATCGACCACTCCTTGCTGAACCCCACCATCACGGCCGACGAGCTTGAGGCGGGCTGTCAACTCGCGGTCGACTACAAGTGCGGCAGCGTCTGCATCATGCCGCATTACCTCAAGCGCTGCTCCGAAATCCTGGCGGGCTCCGGTTGCGCGGCGAGCACAACGATCGGCTTTCCGCATGGCTGCAACACGACGGCCATCAAACTCCTCGAGGCGACGCGAGCGCTGTCTGATGGTGGCCAGGAACTCGACATGGTCGTCAACATCAGCCGAGTGCTGAGCGGCGACTGGCGCTATGTGCGCGCCGATATAGCGGCCGTCATCGAGGTTGCTCGAAGCGAGGGGCAGAAGGTCAAGGTCATCTTCGAGAACTGCTACCTGAACGATGCCCAAAAAATCGCGCTGTGTGAGATCTGCGGCGAGTTGCGCGCCGACTGGGTCAAGACCTCCACCGGCTACGGCACCGGCGGCGCGACGGATGAGGACCTGAAGCTCATGCGCGAGCACTCGCCCGATCACGTGCAGGTGAAGGCGGCCGGCGGCGTGCGGACCTATGAGCGGCTGCTCGAAGTACGCGAGATCGGCGTATCCCGCGTCGGCGCGAGCGCGACCGTTGTGATGCTTGACGAGGCGAAACGTCAGTTGGGAGCATAGATGCGCATACCGGCGGATCACGATTCTACAGCGATGCTCGCGCTGCGGCGAGACATACTGGACTCGCCACTGGCCGTTGGGCTCGCGCGAGCGGAGGCCTACACGCGCGTGTTCCAGGCGAACGAGGGCGCGCCCTGGATTGTCGCCAAGGCGACGGCCTTCCGCGAGCATCTACAGACAGTGCCGCTCTTCGTGCGGGAGCACGACCGGCTCGCCGGATCGATCGCCGAGACGCCCGGCGCGATGAACGTGTACGTCGAACTGGGCATCGGCGAGAACAGCATCTTCACCAACGAGGACCCCCATCGCGAGGGCTACCTCGACGGGCAAGTTCCCGACGAGATCCAGGAGTACTGGGAGCACCGGAATCTCTGGGGCCGGCACCGGGCGTACATGGCGACAGTCGAGGGCGAATCGCAAGAGCGCGCGCGCAACGCGGAGTACAAGTTCATCTCATATCAGGGCCACCTCAGCCCTAGCTACACCGAGGTGTTGGAGATCGGGCTCGGCGGACTGCTTGAGCAGGTCAGGCGGAGACGCGAGGGCGAGATCGATCCCCGCAGCCTCGAATTCCTGACAGCCGCGGAGCAGAGCCTGCTCGGCGTGAGAGAGTGGATTCAGCGCTACGCGAAGCTGCTCACTGGCGAGATGTCGCGCATCGCCACCAAGGTCGCCACCGAGCCGCCATCGACCTTCCGCGAGGCGCTCCAACTCATCTGGTTCATCCACCAGGCAGTGCATATCGAGGGCCACGGTTACTCCAACACCCCCGACCGCATCGACCAGGTGCTGTACCCGTTCTACCGCCGCGACATCGACGAAGGCACGCTCGCCGACGATGAGGTCCTCGGCCTGCTCGAAAACCTCGTCCTGAAGATGCGCGACAACACGTTCTGGAGCGTGGAACACAACCTCACGCAAGGCCTGTGCGTGGGCGGATCAACACCAAGCGGCGACGACCAGACCAACGAGCTGTCCTGGTTGCTTATCGAGGCCGCGGACCGAATGAGCGTGCCCGAGCCGCTGGTCTGGATCCGCTGGCACCCGGAGATCGACCAGGAGTTCTTCGACTTCTGCCTGTCGAAACTCGCCGGATCGACGTGCTTCCCGCTGATGATGAGCGACACCGCCGTGCCGCACATGCTCATGGAACTCGGCGCCAGCCGCGACGACGCGTTCAACTACGTCCCGGCGGGCTGCAACGAGCTGGCGATTCCGGGCATGGCCTACTTCAACCCGGCCACGAACGTCAGCTACCTGAACGCGCTGCAGCTTGCGATGACAGGCGGCAAGTTCTTCCACCAAGCCGGCGATCGCGATGTAGCGAGCTTCGCGACGTTCGACGAGTTCACCGAGGCAATCGGCCTGCACATGCGGCGCCACATCGAGGCCAGCTATGCCCACGGCATGGCGATGCTGCGCTCTCAGATCCGCTGGGGCCAGACCCCGTTTACCTCCTGCTTCTTCGACGGATGCGTCGACCGCGCCCGCGACATGGTCGAGGGCACCAAGCACAACATCCTCTCGTGTGGCGGCACGAGCTTCCCGAACATGGTCGACTCGCTCGTGGCGATCCGCGAGGTGGTGTACGAGAAGGGCGATGCGACGCTCGGGGAGATCGTCGAGGCGTGTCGCGCGAACTACGAGGGGCACGAAGACCTGCGCCGGAAGCTGCTCGCCGCTCCGAAACACGGGAACGATGACCCGAGGCTGCAAGACATCGTCACGCTGGTTGAGCGGCTCCGCGACGAACCGATGAAGGAGATATGCCGGGACCCGCGCGACGGCACCCCCTTCGGCAATTGCCACGTCGTGCGCTCGGGAGCCGTGCGCGGCGGCCAGTGGACGCCCGCAACGCCGGACGGCAGGCTGCACCCGACGCCACTGGCGAGTTCCGTCGCGGCGGCGTGTGGGCAAGAGCAGAGCGGCCCCACCGCAGTGCTGAAGTCGATCCTGCAGATGAACCCGATCAAGAGCTGGCAATGCGGCTACAACGCCAACATCCGCTTCCAGGAATCGATGCTTGCCGAGGCAGGCAACCGCAAGAAGGTCCGCGCGATGCTGAACGCTTTCTTCGGCGGCGGCGGGCAAGAGCTCCAGATCAACTGCGTCGACACCGCGACCCTCCGGCAGGCTCAGGCCGACCCCGCCGAGTACCGTGATCTCGTCGTGAGAGTCGCGGGCTTCAGCGAGTTCTTCACCAAGCTCGACCCCGACATCCAGGAAGACGTCATCGCCCGCACTGAGCACGAGTAGGGCGCCGGCGCTCCCTCGGAAACTGCGCGAAACATCCCTGAACGCGGGCTGTCAAACACATTGGCGACGGACCCGTCGCGGGGCAGGATGCCCCGACGAGCGCCCATGCACGTCGGTTGCCTTGCGAATTGAGCGATCCGAACCAAGTCGACGCCAATGGACTGGGTTCGTGAAGAAGAGGTGCGTTGGTGAAGGTCCCCGTCTGCGATTTGAAGGCCGGTTACGAGCCGATCCGCGAGCAGGTCCTCCAAGCCATCGACGAGTGTCTCCAGGGAATGCAGTTGTTCTTGGGCCCAAATGTTCAGGCCCTTGAGAAGTCCTGGGCCGAGTACTGCGCCGCCACGCACTGCGTCGGGCTGGCGAATGGCACCGACGCCATCGTCCTGCTCCTCAAAGCCGCGGGCGTCGGGCCCGGCGATGAGGTCATCACCACGCCGTTCACGTTCTTCGCGACCATCGAAGCGATCGCCCATGTCGGAGCGACGCCCGTGTTCGTCGACATCGACCCCGCGACATTCTGCATCAATGCCAAGCTGATCGAGGCGGCCGTGACGCCCCAGACGAAGGCGATCCTGGCGGTGCATCTCTACGGCCACCCGGCGGAGATGGACACGATCCTCGACATCGCGAAGCGCCACGACCTGCTCGTATTCGAGGACGCGGCTCAGGCGCACGGAGCGGGGTACAAGGGGCAGCGGATCGGCTCATTCGGCGACGGCGCGTCCTTCAGCTTCTACTTCACCAAGAACCTCGGCGCTTTCGGCGAGGCGGGAGCGGTCACGACGAACCGCGACGACATCGCCCAAGTGCTCCAGGAACTCCGCAACCACGGCGAGGTCTCGAAGTACGTCCACGAGCGCATTGGCTACAACAACCGCATCGACGAGATCCAGGCGGCGATCCTCAACATCCGCCTGCCGATGCTCGACGATTACAACAACGCGCGCCGAGCCATCGCGACGCGGTACGACCAGGCGCTCGCCGACACGAGCCTGACGCTCCCCACCGAGGCGGAGGGAGCCCACCACGTCTACCACCTGTACGTCGTCCGCAGCGACCGTCGGGATGAGTTGGCGGAGCATCTCACGGCGAATGAGATCGGGTTCTCGCTACACTACCGGCGCCCGTGCCATCTGCAAGAAGCGGTGACGGCCCTCGGCAATGAGACGCCGAGCCTCCCCATCGCCGAGACACTGGGGGACGAGATCCTGGCGCTGCCAATGTACCCGCAACTGACCGAGGAGCAGCAGGCCTACGTCATCGGCAATGTACGCGAGTTCGAAGGCGTCTAACGCACTCCATGGTTCAGCGCCAAATCCACCTCGCCAAGCCGACGAAGGTCGTCAAGCGCGAGGCTGACGTCGGCGAGGGCCTCCGGCGTGTAGTCATCCTTGGCCTCGACATCAGCCGGCGTGACATCGTCGCCCTCCACGAAGCCGACGCTCTCGTTGCCGATGAGATAGGTCGTAGCCGTGTCGGTCTTCGTCAACGCGAGATGCGTTCGGTAGAAGCAACTCCCCAGGAAGAAGAGATCCACCGGGCGCGTCCCCTCATGCACCACGGTTACCGCCGTGGGCTCCACGTATAGCTGCTCCGGCCCGAAGAAGATCTGGCCCGCATAGTTGCTAACGCGCATCGCCGTGCCCTTGTCGGCCTCGTCTTCCCCCACAGTGAAATGAAGCTTCGCTCCGCCGATCGTCGCGCGCCCCTCGGGCGCGTCGGGCGTCCCCTCGAAAACGAACCCGTTATTCGCCTGCTCCACGTAGAAGTCGCTCATCACGATGCTGTGACTGTCGCGCAGGTAGAGACCATGCGTGACAAGCGTCGCGAGCCGTGTCATGAAGCCCAGGAAGCCCGTTCGTCGCGTGTCCGAGCCCTCGACGATGATGGATCCCTCGAACGTCGTGTTGCCGATAATGGTCGCGCGCGCGCAGTCGGTGAATCGCAGGTTCCCCTGCACGTGGCGCATGACAACGACCGCGTTCTCGCCGAGACCGGAGAAGCGCAGTCCCTGTCTCTCCGGTTGTCGCTGGTACATGCCGTAGGCGAAGACGCCGTCATACGTCATGCGTGATGCCGCGTCCGAGCCCGTCTGGTGGATGTCGATTCCGTTCGTCGCCGGGCCACCGTCGTGGTGGCCGACCGCGAGGTGCTCGAGCGTGACGTTGTCGGGGTCGTGGATCGCGAACACTGTTCCGCCCTCTTCCCCGCGCCACCTCACCCGCGTCACGAAGCCGCTGCCACCCACGCGGTAGTCGCTACCGGTGATCCGCAGCGTCTCGCTCACGATGTACGCGCCCGTCGGCAGGTACGCCAGCGCTCCATCGCCATGCTCCCGCGCCGCGTCGATCGCGGCTTGGATCGCCGCCGTGTCGTCAGCCGCGCCATCGCCAACGGCACCGAAGTCGCGCTTGACATCGAACAGGGCGGTCGGGATGTCGGCAGTGTCTCGCAGGAACGTCTGCTTGGCCGAGGCAATCGACCCCGTCCGCTCGCCGGCGGGAACCACGTAAACGTTGGCGTTGTGCTGCGCGGGAAGGACGCCCCCGGCGCTCTCGGTACGGTTCTCCGAGACAATCAGCCGCTGGCCGCCGCGCGGGATTCGCACCGGCGACGCGTCCGACGGTGGATCGGTGAAGACGCAGTCGAACACCAACGCCGGCGCGCTGCTTATCGAAATCGCGCCGCCATCGCCCGTCCAGCCGGAGACCTGGCAGTCCTGGATGCTGATCGGGCTCACGGAGTTTGCATGAGAGATGAACTTCGCGGAGCCGACGGACGTGCAGCGCCGGACGGAGCACGCGTGCTCGGGCGCGGATTGGATGTCGACCGTAGTGCTCCCCTCGAAATGGGTGTTGCGGGCGTAGAAGTTGCCGTGCGAGCAGTCGATCCCAATGCCGCACCGGCGGAATTCACAGCCGTCGAATGTGTAGTTGTAATCATTGAAGTTGATGAACCGCACGCCGCATCCGCAGTCCTCGAAGAGGCAATTATCGAAGTTCGTTTCTGCCAGCGCGTACTTGTCCTCGTGGTCGGCGAGAATCGCGGCCTCGGTGAAGTTGCGGAACGCGAGATGCTGGTGGAGCACTTCGGTCTCAAACCGATTGTCGGAGTGGTGAAAGAACCCGACCGACGCCTTGCCTTGCCCCTCAAAGGTCAGCCCAACGTAACGCGAGTAAGCCACGCCATCGTCCATGAACACGCGGCCGCCGGCTTCCCCATCCCAGACGAGTTTCGTGTCGCGCCCATGCCCGACCACTAGCGCGCCGATTCGCGGCCCGACGAGAGTCAGCGTCTCCGTGACGCGATACGTGCCGGGCGGTAGGTAGACCGCGGACCCGTCGGTGATCGTATCCAGCGCGCTTTGGATCGCGCTCGTGTCGTCTGCCGCGCCATCGCCTACCGCGCCGAACTCGCGTACGCTGACCCAATCAGACCGAGGCTCCCAGTCGAGAGCCGGGATATCCGCCTGTCCGATGCAGGCTGTGCCGGACAGGACCAGCAGCAGAGCGGCTGAAGCGCGCATCATCATTCACCCTCCGGTCGGAGCGCGTCGTCGTAGAGCCCAATCTCAGAGAACGGGATCGGTCGGAAGCCGCTCGCCCGCGCCAGCGGCGCGTCCGGCTTCAGCTCGAAGTTGAGATTCTCGGCGTCGACGAAACCGGGATCTTGCATCGTCACCACGTTGTCCATCAGGTCTTGGATCCCCCGATCGCGCGTCAGGAAGCCGCCGCAGTTGTAGACGAGGTTGCGCCAGACGCGGTTGATGCCCTCACCCTCCTCAAGCAGCGCGAGCGCGGGGTAGCGCGTGCTGTGAGGGGGGCTCGTGATATCAACGCTATCCCTGCCCTTCTTCACCACGCCGGGGTTGTTCAACACGCTGTGCCACCGGTCCGGACCCCACCCGGAGAAGCTGACCGCATACCGGCAATCGGCGAAGAGGTTGTTCTCGACGTAGTTCTCCTTGCCGCCGTGGATCTGCACCCCGCCGAAGAGCTTGGTAGAGCAGCGATAGAAGACATTCCCGTAGATCAGCACCTCGCAGATCGCGTCGTCTAGCCGAATCCCGCACTGGCCGCACTCGCGGTCATTGCCGATATCGTGCCAGTAGTTGTACCGAAGCACGACGCCTCGATACGTGGGGTTGCCCCACATATCCAGCCCGCCCTGGTCATCCGTCTCGCGGACGACATCAAAGATCTCGTTATACTCGATGATGTGGTCGTTGCCCTCAATGCGCATGCCGTGCCCCGGCGACCCATGGACGCGGTTGTGAGCGAATCGGTTGCCCACGCCGTCGGTCCAGAATGCCGGCGTGTACGTCCGACAGACTCGTGAGAAATCGTAGATGTGGCAGTTCTCGATGAAGTGCCCACCAGGGGTGAGCGTCTGTCGATCACCGCCCTTGACCCACGTCCCGTAGCGCCCCAATGTATGGATGTCACAGCTCAGCGCCCCATGGTTTGTGCCACCATCGACCGTGATGCCCGTGCCGCCGATCTGTCGGATGGTGCAGCCGGCGACGAGGCAATTCTCCCCTCCGGCGATCTCAACGCCATTGCCCCGACCCAGCTCGAAGGTCAGCCCCTCGATGGCAATCCAGGACGCGTCCGTCGTCTGCACGAACGGCTCGTCGAGCATGGAGACCTGAACATCCGCCGCATTCGGATCAGAGGGCGGGTAGAGGTAGAGCACTCCCGCCATGCGGTCCAGGTACCATTCTCCGGGCTCGTCGATCTCCTCAAGGAGATTGAACGCCGCGTACGGCATGCCACCGATAACCTCGCCGTACGACGTCGGGGCGGCGCGGATCTGGTGAGTGTCGGGGTCGATCCCCCTGACCGCCAGCGTGTCATCAGCCCAGAGGTGGCGCCAGAACCCAAAGAGCCACGCATCCTTGGCCTGGAGCCAACGCGATGGCCGCTCGCCGTCGTACGTGAAGATGGCGTCACGCTCGGGATCCTTCGAGCCCTTGTCGATGATCGCGCCCGTCTTCACGAAGCCATCGTTCGGCCAGCGAGCGGGCTTCATCGGGACGTCGTCGAAGAAGACCTCCAACACCGGGGCCGCCGGGCGCCCCGTGCCGCGAGGCATCAACTCGCCGTACTCGGTGATGCCCTGGGCCCTCAGATCAGCCTGCATTACGTGGCCATGGGCCTCCTCGGGCATCCGCGCGAGGATCCCGGCGTCGGTGACCGGAGCAAAGCCCGTGACCGCCACGCCGCCGCTGAAGCGGACCGTGCCTTTGCGGTGGGCCCGGTAGGTAATCGGTTGCGCTTCCGTGCCGGAGTCATCGGCCTCCAGCGCAAACGTACTCGTTGCCTCGTACGCGCCTGGAAGCACGTTGACGGCAACGCCGCCATCGGGCAGCTCATCGAGCGCGCGGATCGCATCGCGTGCTTGCGTCAGCGTGGCGAAGGGGGCGTTGCGTGTCCCCCGATTGGTCGCCTTGCCGTCCGGTCCGACGAAGAGTTGCAGGCCCGGCTTCGGGCGCTTCGGCAGCGTCGTCCTCGATGCCGCCGGATCGCGGGCGGGCTTTCCGACTCTCAGCCGCGCCACCTCGGCCAGGCACTCCTCGGCCTCAAGCGCGTGGTGCGACGGCGCGCCGCTGATAGAGTCGACTGCCTCATACGCCGCCCGCGCGCCCGACCAATCCTCCTCAGCCACGTGCGTCCTGGCCGCACAGAGCTGGGCGTGGCTCGCGAACTGGGCGGGCACGCCCTCCAGCCTGGCAACCGCCGCATACCGCTCGCGAGCCACGCTCATGTCGCCCGATTGGACCGCCGCGTGCCCTGCCTGAAGCAGCGCGTCAGCTTTCCCCCGCGCGTCGAGCGTCTCCATCTGCATGACCTCCTCGAACTGCGCCTGCGCGTCATCCGCCTGCCCCGCCTTCGCGTAGCTGCGAGCCAAGTTCAGACGCAACCGCGCCACATCGCGAGGCGGCATCGTCTGCTCCTGGGCCAGCAGCATCTCGTACAGGCTCGGCGGCGCATCACCCGTGTCCGTGGCGAGCCGCCGCAGGGGTACCAGTGCCCGCGCGCGCAGGGCATCAGTCAGCGCCTCATCGTCCAGCAATACGGTCAATTCGCCCAGCGCTTCGGAGATATTCCCGCCGGCGAGTTTGGCCTGAGCCGACTGAAGCCGCGCCAGCGCGGCGACCTCCGGAGATGTCTCCGGCATCCCATCGAGAGCTGCCAGTGCGTCCGAGGGTTCGCCCTCCTGAAGGGCGCCGTTAGCGGCGATCAGCGCCTCGGCCGCGGCAGCGCTTGGCGGCGCGTAGAAGAAGGCGTGCTGGAGAATCTCAACCTCGCTCAGCGCCCGGTCATACGCAACCACCTCATCGACATCCAGCTTCGCCGATCCCCAGCCATGGCCCGCGTAGCCAATACGAAACTGCATCCCGGCGGCGGGCGGGGTATAGTCGCCCGCGTATTCGCCCTCAGCCATGAGCAGCCCGTCGACATAGACGCGCGTGTAGTCGCCGTCCCACGTCGCGGCGACATGTTGCCAGACGGTGTCCGCCACCGGACCCGTGCGGATGCCCAGCGCGTTCAGCGGCCGTGGCCGGCCCACCTCAAACCCCATCACCTGGTCGGGCCAGAGCTTCGTGACCCGCCAGCCATCCCAATAGCCGATGCCCACCGATAGCAGCGTCGCGCCCGTCGGCAGCGAGCTACCTCGCAGCGCCCCAGGCCCGCCTGTCTTCAGCCACGCTTCGACCGTGAAGGACTTGTCCTCCACCGGGAATGGCGGCGAGTGAAGATATGCCTTGTCAAGACGGACGGCAGCCTTGCCAGGCCAGCGACCATCGACATTCTCCGGCTCTCCGCCCGAGACGCTCAGCTCGTCTCCACCCTCCTCGAAGTCACAGTAGCGGACGACCGAGGCGTCCTCGGCGAGGGCGTCGCGATGCTGGCCCCACGCAGCGAGCGATCCACCGGGCGCGGCGAGCGCTGCCGCTGAGATGAGCATGATGGCCGAACTGACTGCGAGCCTGAACGCGGGCATGTGGCGTCTCCTCCAGTGAAGTGAGGTGTGCTTCGGATCGGGCGGGGCGAGGACCTCCCACGGAGGGGATGCGTGCCGTCATGGGCGAATACCCACGCGTCACCACTCGGCGGCGAAAGGAGCCACGCGCCCATGGACGGTAGGGAGGTCGCTCTCGGTACGCTACACCAGCAAGACGTGCCGCGACCGTGCATCAACTACTGCTGGATGACGAACTCGCACTTCATCAGCCACGCCGCCGGCCGCGACTACTGGGCCGACCCGCAAGCCGTCTTCGTGGAGTATGTCAGACGCTGCGGCATCAACATCGTTCCTCAATGGTACATGCCCGGCGAGCAGCACCGCCAACTCGAGATCGGCCAGGTCATGTACCATGGTCGCCCACACGAGGATCAGGGCTTCCTCGCGCCTGAGGACGTGGTGCGATGGATCGAACAGCTGCCGGATGATTCAGCGGCGGAGCGCGACTTCGATGTTGAGCAGGCGGCCGCCGGCTATGCTTCCACTATCCAAGAGCACATGGAGATCCTCGGCCCCGACGTGTTGGTGATCGATGGCTTTGGCCAAGCGGATTTCATGGGCGGCTACAATCGCTGGGGCTACGAGAACTACCTCGCCGCGGCGGCGCTCTACCCCGAGGCCATGAGGCGCTATTACCACCACTCGGCCGTGAGCGCCCGGCTCCAAAACCAGGCGATCGTCCTCGCGGCCGAGCGCCACGGCATCGCGCCCTTCGCGTACGGCGGCCAGGATATATGCACCTCGCGCGGACCGATCATGTCGCCGACCATGCTCCGCGATCTCTACTTGCCCGAGCTGAAGTGGGCCATGGAGCCGCTAGTCGAGGGCGGCGTCGGCGTGATCTGGCACTGCGACGGCGATATCCGGCTCATCGCCGACGACTTCCTCGATCTCGGGGTAGTTGGGCTGCAGGGCTTCGAGGAGGAGCACGGGCCGCGATACGATGACATCGTATCTTACCGGAATCACAAGGGCGATCCCATCGCCATCTGGGGCTGCGTCTCGGTGGTGAGCACCTTCCCCCACGGCACGGTTGAGGACGTGAAGACCGCGGTCGAGCGTTCCTTCACGCTCGCCGGACCGGGGCGTGGCCACGTGCTGTCGTCGACCAGCAGCATCATGCCCGAAGCGCCGATCGAGAACGTCGACGCGTTCTTCACGCATGGGCGGGACTTCGGGACCGAGTTCCTGAGCGGCAACTGACCGAGAGGGAGGCGCGCGTGCGTCCGAACATCGTCTTCATCATCACCGATAACCAAAGCCCCTGGACCCTTGGGTGCTACGGCAACCGCGAGATCCACACGCCCAATTGCGATCGCCTGGCCGATGAGGGCGTGCGGTTCACGAACGCCCTGTGCGTAAATCCCGTGTGTTCGCCCAACCGCGCCACGTACATGACCGGGCTGATTCCCTCGCAACACGGCGTGCACAACTGGCTTGGCGGCGAGAAACCCGATGCCCAGGTCGGCCCGGAAGCATATTGCACGATCTCCGAGTTCGCCACGTTGCCCCGCGTCCTCGCGGATGAGGGCTACGCGTGCGGACTGAGCGGGAAGTGGCATCTCGGCGACAGCCTCAGCCCGCAACTAGGGTTTGGGTATTGGTTCACAAAACCTCGCGGCCACACGCGCACCTTCTGGAACTCCGAGGCCATCTGGCAGGGCGAGATCTACCGCGAGCCACGCTACTATCTCGACGCCATCACCGACCACGCGCGAAACTTCCTCCGGCAAGATCGCGAGGAGCCATTCTTCCTCCACGTGGGCTACAACGGCCCATACGGACTCGATCAGGACATGCGCGACAGCCACCGCAACCGACATTCGGAGCACTACGCCGACAAACCGCTAACATGCTTCCCGCGCGGCGAGACCCACCCATGGCTGGTGCAAAACCGCGACTGCATGAACAACCTGACGACGATGCGCAGCTACGCGTCAGCCGTAAGCGGCGTCGATGATGGGGTCGGCACGATTCTGGACACGCTCGACGAACTGTCGATTGCCGAGAACACGTTGGTCATCTACACCGCCGACCACGGTCTCTGCGCGGGGCACAATGGCGTCTGGGGCATGGGCGATCACTCGCGACCGCGCCACATGTTCCAGCAGAATCTCCGCGTCCCGCTCCTGCTGCGTCATCCCGAAGCAATCGCGGGCGGAGGCGTTATAGACGAGATGAGCTGCACCTACGACTTCTTCCCGTCGATGCTCGATTACCTGGAACTGGAGCAGAACGCGGACCTTCCGGGGAGGAGTTACGCGCCGGCGCTTCGAGGGGACGGCCTCGACTGGGACGATGAGGTCACCTTCCACGAGTATGAGGAGACACGAACCGCGCAGACGCCGGAGTGGAAGCTGATCCGACGCCATCCCGAGGGACCGAATGAGCTTTACGACATGGTCAACGACCCGGGCGAGCGCGTGAATCTCATCGACCAGCCGGACCACGCCACGCCCCAGGCCAGCCTCGATGCGCGGCTGAGCGAATTCTTCGCCACCCACGCGGACCCGGAGTACGATATGTGGGCCGGAGGCAGAACCAAGGCCGGGAAGCTGGTGTGAGCCCTACAGATCCAGCCTCATCTCCCAGTAGTCATTGCCGTCCAGCCCCACGCGTTCACCCGTCTCCTTGAAGCCGAGGCTACGGTAGAGGCCGCCGGCGGTCGCGTTCTCCTTGACGTGGATCAGCTCGATCCCACGCTTGCCTGCCTCGCGCGCGTCATCGATCAGCCGCTGCATCAGCTGTTTGCCATGGCCCTTCCCGCAGTGCTCGTCCGCGACGCCGATCCCAAGGTGCGGCACTTCCTTGTCCCAGCCCTCAAGTGACGCCCATCCGACGATGCTATCTCCACTTCGCAGGACATGGTCAATCCTGCTCCCCGCCGCCGCCCTCGCGCAGATGTCGGCACACTCAGCATACGTGCCCGTCCACCCAAACGGCCGGAAAAACCACCGCGCGCGGGCGCTAAGCTCGTTGTAGAACCTCTGCAAGGCCAGCTCATCTCCGGCGCGAAGGACGTCCATCGCAACCTCGCCCGGCGGCCCCGAATGGACCTCATCGAGCATCGCCAAGACCGCCTCCACCATGCGCTCGCCCGTGCCCGGCTCTATCTGGCAGTGATGTCCGACCCAAGTCTGGTAGCCGCCGTCTGCGTACCCCTGCCGATCCGGGATGTACCCAATCTCGTCGTTAGCGAGGCCGACGACGATGGTATCGCGGAACGGTGATCGACGGCGGATCTCAAGCCCAAGCGCGCCGAACATCTCGCCGGGAATGCCCACGATCGCGACCTCTCCGAGCCGAATGACCTGCAGCCACGTCTCGAGCGGCTGACCGGCCAAGGCCGCCATTGCCGCGCGCATCGCGGCGAAGGTCTCGGCGTAGGTCTCCGCTGTCTCACCATCATACCATCGGTCGCACCAGCGCCGAACCGACGCGTCCTCCTGCGCCTCGTCCCACGCGCGTCGCGTGCAGGTGAACGGACGCTTGATCGCCGCCACGGGGCCCACCAACGCTGGACGAAGCCGCGCCAGTGCTGCTTCCACGGCGCCGGCGACTCGCGTCATTGCCTCCTGGGGCGACACGCCATCTGGCCGGTGACTCGAGCCGAACGCGCCGGGCGCGTAGAGGAACGTCCCGCCGTGTCGGCGCTCCAGTTCCCGCGCCGCCAGTCCAAAGAACCCCGGCGAGCGAACGCCGCCACGCAGCGCGCCAATGTTGTGGGTTGCGTGACAGAACAGAGCGCCCGCGAGTTCACCGGTGGCCCGGCGCAGTGCCAGCACCGGGAGGTCCGGGTCGTGCGGACCGGAGGGTCGGATACTCAACGAGTTATCTTGCCCATACCAGGTGATCTGCCCATCATCCATCACCCACCGGCTGTTGTGCCCGATCGTGTTCTCGATGCCGGGCGCGTAAAGCAGTTCGGCTTCGCAATCGTTGGGGCGTTCGGCTGCCGCCTCGATCTTCGCGAGCGCGGCCTCCGCGGCCGCCACCGCGGCCTGTCCAACTCGAGCGCAGAACTCCTCGTCTGCCTCGCATGCGTGGACGGTCATCGTGGTTGGGGCGTGATGCGTGTGGGTCGCCGTGATGAGTATGTTCTCTCGCGGAATCGACAGCCGGTCGCTGATCTCGCGCGCGGCCCGGTCGGCATGCGCTCGACCAAAGGCCAGCACGTCGAGGGAGATGATGCAGATAGGCACGTCGGCAATGATCGCGAGAGCCGACGCCCGCAGCGGCGCTTCCTGGCCCGCCGCTTGGCCAGGCAAGATGCTCCCGCCGATGGTCATCGAATCATCGGCAGCAATCTCGACGGATGCGGCCGCGGCTCTGAGTCCACCCATTCGTTACTCCTGGGGCCCGCCCTCGGCAATCCGCCGCAGGCGATCCGTCGTGGATATCCCCTCAATGAGAGGTAGGTAGCAGACGCGTCCGCCGTACGATTCCACGATCGCGGCCGCCGGGACGGGCTTGCCGTCCGGCGGAGCGTAGTCAGCGCCCTTCACGTGGATGTCCGGCTCGATCGTGGCGATACTCCGCTCGGGTGTGAGTTCGCCGAACCCCACCACCGCCGACACGCACTCAAGCGCTGCCAGCACCTCGGCCCTCTCGTCGAACAGCGCGATGGGCCTGCCACAGCCCTTGAGGCTCGCGACCGACGCATCGCTGTTCACGCCCACGATCAGCACATCCCCGAGATCGCGCGCTGCCTGAAGGCTGCGGACGTGCCCGAGGTGCAGCATGTCGAAGCACCCATTCGTCCACACGACG
This sequence comes from uncultured Armatimonadia bacterium, assembly GCA_964555935.1. Classification (GTDB taxonomy): domain Bacteria; phylum Armatimonadota; class Zipacnadia; order Zipacnadales; family VGFC01; genus CAZKUN01. The sequence goes on from CAZKUN010000157.1 coordinate 21,774, forward strand.
ACGCGACCCGCCCGGCGCCACTGATCGCGAAGTCGAAGCAGTTCATCCATGCTCACTACTTTCGCAGCCTCCGTCAGCCCATCGTTCTCGCTCTTCAATGGTCCTACTCTCCTCGCGCCAGGCAGGACGTGCCCACAGGCGTTCCTTGCGGCCGGGCCTTGATTTCCGGGCTTGGTCGCGGAGCACCTCCGGCCGTCTCGTCGCGCCTCCGCGGCGGTTGACATGGCGGCGTGGTATGGTTAGAATATGCTTC
>CAZKUN010000158.1:0-21920 GCA_964555935.1 uncultured Armatimonadia bacterium
CAATCCCAACCATGTTGATGTGCCGAACGTCTTCAGGGAGGACGACGGCTATTACTACATGTACGCCACCGAGGCTGACGGGCGGTATCTGAGCTTCCGATCCGAGGACGGCATTCGCGGCTGGGCGAAGTGCCCCAACGGCCTCCACGCAGACCACAGCCGGGTCAGGGCGTCAGGCACGTACGCCCCCCTGAGCGCCCACTACGACATCTCGCAGGCCTACTACGACAGGTTCCGCGACGACTACATTCTCCACTTCAAGGTGCCCCGCGATCAGGAGCTGCTTGGGACTGGCGATTGGCAGCGCACGTTCCACCAGCACCGCTACACGGGGAGCTTGGGCAATCTCGCGACCACGCCCTTCCCACGCGTCGAGCCGCGGCACGAACTTGCGGATGCGGGCGATGAGGCGCTGGAGGCGGGGACGATGCGCGCGGAGAGCTACGGCATGGGGATGTACCCGCAAGAGGGCGGCAGCGTCGTCGGCTTCAGTTGGCTCTTCAGCATAGACGGGCACGCCCACGACGGCTTCTGGCACTACGGGCACGTGTCAGTTCAACTGGTCTTCACTCGAGACATCGACGGCCCTTGGCAGAGGCCGACCCGGACCCCGGTCATCCCGCGCAGTCCGACCTCGGGCGACTGGGACTGGGGCATGGTCAGCACGGCCAACATGCCCATTGAGGTCCCGCGGGCGGAGACGTTCGGCGCTCCCACCGACCAAGTGTGGCTGTATGTCACTGGCGCAAATCACAAGCACAACCTCGACCCGCCAGCGGGGGCAAGGAACCACCAATTCGGCATCGCCAAGTGGCGCATGGACGGTTTCGCCTCCCTCCGGAGCGATGCGTCCGAGGATGTCATCACCACCAAGGCACTCATCTTCAGCGGCGACCGATTGACGCTCAATGCCGACGCGTCAGCTCGGGGAGCGCAGATCCAGGTCGAGATTCTGGGCGCGGACGGCACTCGGCTCAAGCCCAAGTCCGACGCGGTTACGGGCAACAGCCTGGACCACACGGTCGCTTGGCGCGGCGATCATGACCTGTCGGGCTTGGCGGGCACGCCCGTCGTGCTGAAGCTCTACTCCACAGACACGGACCTATATGCGCTCGAATTCCACGGCGATGACGGCGCCTGACCCAAAGCCTGGCGCGGCCCATGGCGGTGGTCGTGTCGAAGCTCCCGGACGTGCTGACGAAGCCGACGCCGTTGCCCCTCCCGTTCGTGCCGGCGGGCCCCAGAGAAGCTCGCAGCTTGCGTTTTCAGACCCGCCAGACCACACCCTCGATCACTTTCGTAGAGGCGTGATTGATCACGCCCTGCCGTCGCCGCCCCTCTCCTCGCACCCACCCTCACGTAGCATCGGCGCCCTCGCCGATGCACTCCCAGGCCCCGCTCACTCCCCCACCAACGGCCGCCTCACCCTCTCCCTCACCGCATCCGGCCGATGCAACTCCTCGGCATACTCCTCGGCCGGATGAAGCACCTGCTCCTCGTCCCGGAATCGGATCAACGCCTCGCCGCCATCGGAGCAATCGTAGAAGCCCTCCGGCGTCCACGCCACCCACTCGTATTCCTCAACCGCCTGCGACGCCTGCTCGGGGTCCAGTTGTTCCCTCACTCGATGGTCCCGCACCGGCCAGAGCGACACGGCCAATTCCCATGTCCGGGTGTCCCACAGCCTCACCGTGCCGTCAGAGCTGCTCGACGCGAGCACATGTCCCTCCGGGGCGAATGCCAGGGCCGTGACTCGCGCCTCGTGTTCGCGCACCACCCTCTCCATCCGCCCCGATGCCACGTCCCACACCACGATGCTCCCGTCCCTGCCTCCACCGGCGAGCCATCGCCCATCGCGGCTGAACGCCATTGTTTCGGCCGCGGATTCGGGCGCCTCCAGTCGCCTCACCTCAAGCCCCACGGGGCTATCAATGAGCGCCGGTGCTCCGCCCCTCGCTGTAACCGCCACCGCCGACGAATCCGGCGCGAACACGGGGGCGCAGTAGGTGTAGACGCCGTCGGTCTCGGTGCGGGCCAGCTCCTCGCCTGTCTCCACATCCCACTGACAGATGAGACCATCGCGGCTCACGGTCGCCACCACGCGCCCATCCGGACTGAATGCCACGCCGTGCCCCGACTTGTCGGTGCCGTCGTCGATCACGTGCAGGAGCATCCCCGTCCATGCATCCCAGATCCCCGCCCCCGCCGGCCGGGATCGCGCGGCAAGGAGGTCCCCGCTCGGGCTCCACACGGGCGCCAGGCTCCCCTTCCCGCACGGCTGGAGACGCTCCGGTTGCTCGCCCGTCACGGCGTCCCACACGTACATGTTCGGCCATCGCCACCCGGCGAGCATCAGCCGGTCGTCGATCCACTTCGCGTCGTGGATGAAGGCGAGGCCATCCCGCTGACTGAGCGTGCTGACGCAGTTCAGTACCGGGGTAAGTGTCTCCGGGTCCCAGACGACCACCGCCTCGGAGTCCAAGACCGTCACCAGCCCTTGCGAGTCGAACCGCAGCCCGTCGACCCGATGCCGACGGTTCGCTAGTGGCGCCACCGCCTCGAAGCTTCGCGAATCGTAGACCTCCCACTCGTCCTCCGGCGTCCACGCGACGAAGCGGCTCCCATCGTGGCTGAAAGCCGGCCCTTGGTCCTGCCCTCGTTCTTGCGCCGAGAGCACGAGCCGGGGCTCGCCCGTGCCCATCTCCCAAAGCGTCGTGCCTCCGCCCTTCTCAGTGGAGACCAAGACGCCACCATCAGGGCTGAATCCCGCTGCCCGGACGTCGTTCTCGAACGTGCCCAGCTCTCGCAGTTCGGCCCCGGTATTCGCATCGATGATCACAAGGGTCTTGCCCATGTCTTTCGTCGATGCCAGCAGCGTGCCATCCGGGCTGAACGGCGCCTCTGCCGTGCCGTATAGCGCCCCCGCCGACTGAACCACGATGATCTTGAGTTGCTCGAGAGCCGCGATCAGCGCTCCCGTCTCGGCGTCCACTATCGCACCGGCTGTCGCATAGCGACCGCCGCTGGTCCCGAACAGTTTGCTGCCGTCGGGACTGAAGCCGCCACGGTAGGTTCCGAGCGATATGGGGTCTGCGCTCGGCCACGCTTTCACCGTCTCCCCGGTCGCCAGCTCCACCAGAAGCCCGGCCGGATCCCCGTCACCCCACCGCACCAATCGCCGCCCATCGCCGCTGGAACGCACCGTCCACGAGCCGCCCCCAAGCTCCAGAACGCGCTGCACGTCGCCCGTCGCCGGATCCCACCACGTCAGTTCCCCGTCGGTGTCGCAGGTGAGGAGCGATTCGCCCGCCGAATCGAACGCCAGGTACGGCGGCCCCGTCAGGGCATACGCGTCGTCTGGGTCTGCGTACGCCTGAATGAGCGCCCGCCTCTCGCCGGTCGCCACCTCCCACACTGCCACCTTCCCCTCCATACCCACCAGTGCTAGCCAGCGCCAGTCACGGCTGAAGACCGGGCGCCAGGCGCGCTCGTCCACGGTGAACGCCCTCAGACGTTTGCCCGTCTTCACGTCCCAGAGCCCGAGGGCAGTTCCGTCAGGGAATGCCAGCAGAGCACCATCGGGGCTGAATTCCGGACGTCGGCTGTGGATACGACCGTTGCCGCACGTCGAGATGTCGCGGATGGCGTGTCCCGTCTCGACGTCCCAGATGACCACCATCCCACCGTCGGAGATCGTCGCGATGAGCTGATCGTCGGGGCTGAAGACCGCCCGCTCGGCCGCCTGCCCAAACTGCGGAATTAACTCCATCGCGGCCAATCCCGCCGATGCCGCTACCATCGCCAATATCCCAACCATACCCCTCACCCTCCTGTCCGTCGTCACCCTCGCCCAGCCGTTCTTGGTGACCTTGGTGTCCTTGGTGGTTTGCCTCGCCGTTCTTCGTCGTCTTCCGGTCTTCCGGCTTTCGTTGCCGTACCTAATGCCATGCCGCGAGGTCGGGCCTGCCCGCGCTTGCGCCCCAGACGTATTCGTCTGAGAGGTCGATGTCGACGCCCGCCACGGGCGAGGCGACGGCGGCCTGGATGTTCTCGCGGAAGCCGACGGCCACGATGTGGTCGCCGCCGATCCTCAGCACGCCCAGGCCCTTCGCTGATGACCCCAGCGGCCCGAGTCCGGGGCCCTCGACGCCGATACCGATGCCCAGCTCGAGCTGCTCGTTGGCCCAGTTGTACTGCACGTCGCCCACCACGCCCTCGCCCACGCTGATCCCGACCTGCTCGTACTCGAACTTGATGGAGAAGAAGCCGAGATTCAGCCCGATCCACGGGTGGATGTGGCTGAGGCTGACCTCTTCCCAGGCGTCGAGTTCGGCCTCGAGGTCGGCGCGGAGACGTTCGCGGACGATGAGCGCGTCAAGCTCGCGACTCGACGCCGCGCCGTGCAGCGCGTCGGCCGTCGCCCCGGCGAGAATCCGGTCGAGCATCACCGCTCCCGAGCCGATGGAGTACCATTGGACGACCGCGCCAGTGTAGTAGAGGCTTGACAGCGATGCCTGCCGCCGGAGGAAGTCGATCTCCTCGCCGCGATGCTCCTCAGGGACCATCGTGATGAGTCCCGCCGTGGTGCGCCAGTGCCGGCTCGTCAGTCGGCTGCCGCTCGCCCGCGCCTCCGCAATCGCCTCCAGGAAGCCCGCGTGCGCGGCGTTCATGGCGCCGATCACGTCGCGGCAGTACTCGTTGGCCGCGGCGATCGGGTCGTCGCCCGCCTCCAAGGCTGCCACGTACTCATCATGGTACTCGTGGCAGCGCTCTCGCTGACGGTCGATGGTGGCCTGGACCGCGCTCTCCCGGAACGGGGGGCTGATCTGCTGTTGATACGCCTTGCGGTAGCGGTCGATGAACATCCCCAGTCGCAGGTAGTGTGTCCGCGATTCCGTGGGGCTGAGGACCTCTAGGGGCTGTTCGGGCCCGGCGCCCATCGCCAGCAGTTGGGCCTGCATCTCCGGCGGAAGCTGGTTGAAGACCTCCGGCGGGAGCCGCTCGATCGTCTGGCGGGGCGTTGCCGTGCCGATCTCGGCGAACCGGTTGGCCGCCGTCTGCCAATAGCGACGGTCCATCTCATCGAGGGCGAAGTCCTCGTAGTCGTCGATGATCTCATCGAGTTCGACGAACGTCAGCGGCATCGGCACCGCAGTGGTCCTCTCGGCGACCTCGTTGACGATGTCGCTGTCTTCGATATGGGGCCGGGCCTCGGCTAGCATCGGGTTGCCGGGGTCGAGGTTGCTCAGGTTCACGGCGTGTTCGGCGGCTTGGGTGGAGTTGCGCTGCTGGATGGCCACGCGCATGCCCAGCTCCTCGGCAGACGTGTTGCCGGGGCACGCGTCGTTGACGTGGTCGATGCATTCTTGGGCGTTGTCGTACTCCTCGGCGTCGACGTACAGCCGCGCCAGATTCGTCCACGCCGGAGGGAAATCCGGCCACTCGTTCACCGCGTAAAGCAGCAGGCGTTCGGCGTCATCGGGCTCTTCGACGAGGGTCAGAACGAGGCCCATGTTGTTGATGACATCGGGTTGCTCGAGGTCGCGGACGGCCGATCGCGTGAGGAACCACATGCCCTCCCACGGGTAGCCGTGGAGGAAGATGATCAGCCCGGCCGCGTTGTCGAGTCGGCTTGGGTCGCCGACGCAGGCCGCTACCTCGTCCTCGAGGCGCTGGCGGGTCTCGGGGGTCGTGTTGCCGGCGGCCTGCATTTGCAGGCGATTCACCAGCGCGCGGACCTCGGATTCGGGCGGCGGATCGGGGAGCTGGGCGGAAGCGGCGACGGCGAGGAACGGCATCAGGCCAATAAGCAGACTGCGCACTGGACAACCTCCTCGTGCGGCCTCAAACTGCTATCTGACACTTCGATTCAGGGGCGACAACCGCCTTCCCGGAAGGACCCTTCCGGTCGCTCACTTTCCAGGCCTCGAAAACGGGGCTGAATCGGACGGGCGGAATGGCTGGAAGTAGCTGCCCTTGGAGCGGACCTTGCATTTCGAACGATTGGGTGGGCGGGGCATGGGCAGACCTCCGAAGGCAGGGCGTGATGAATCACGTCCCTACATTGGTTTCGTGTAGTCCAATGCGGCGAGCGCGGCCGCCCCGGCGATTGGCGCAATAGCATGCGTGGCGAGGAGCACGCCGGTCGCGACACTGTACGGGAGCCCGATCGGGATCACCACCTCCACGAGCCACGCCGCTCCGGCGGCGGCCAGCAGTCCACACGCCGCCAGGCGCACCACCCGGCGAGTCCTCACCTGCCGAAGGGATGCAATAGCCAACACCACCAGAGCCCCAAGCGTCTCGGCGAAGTAGAGCAATAGCGCGAAGTCGACGGTGCGGGGCCACATGTCGAGCAACAAAGCCAGATTGTTGGCTACGACCAGCATGCAGCAAAGAGCCGTGGTGCAAGACGCGGCTGTATTGGCGCGGCCACGCGGCAGAAGGGTCATCAACGCCAAGAGAGCCAGGATGACCGCCGGTGCGGGGCCGAACACTGCGGTTCTCATTAACGAGACCCTATTTGCGGGGGTGTTCCCCATGACCGGGGCCAGCCACACAAGCATGTTCACAACGCCCGTAATATAGGCGACGAACATCAAGCCTGCCAGACCGATGCCCCGCCTGCGCCATGCGGCGACGCGTGCCACGTCCGGCCCCTCGGTTGGCGTCATCGGGCTGTCGGGCAGGCGCATCTACGATTCTCCGTGGGCGACACGGTAGTGGCTCATCTGTCGGACGACTTGGCCGCGCTCCATGCCATCACGTTCGAAGGTCACGAGCGGACGGCTGGGCGCAATGAATTGCGCCCCTACCCGGGCTTTGCGTCGAGGCCGAGTTCGACAAGGCGATCCCGAAGGGCCATGACGGACTTGAATTCGGGATCGAAGTTGCTGAAGTACTCGATGGCCACGGCGCCATCGTAACCGGCGCGCTTTAGGGCATCGATCACCCAAGCGAAGTCGACGGTGCCCGACTCCATCGTGTCCTGCATCTTGCCGGTTGATGCGTTGCGGACGTGGACGTGGCAGGTGTATTCCAGCAGCGGCTCGGTATCCGCGAGCGGCACATCCTGCAGCTCTGGGTGGCTGGGATCGTAGACGTAACCCACTGCGGGCCAGAGGCCCCGCATCAGTTCGATCGCTGGGCCCGGCTTCTCGATCAGCGTGTTGGCGTGGCCCTCAAGCCCGATGGTGATTTTGCGGCCGCCCTTCATCTCGGCGAGGGCCGACAGTTGGCGGCGGGCGATGTCGAGCTGCTCCTCGACCGTGGCGTCATCGCGCATCGTCGGCGGCTGGAGCGTGATGTTGGGACACGAGACCGCATCGGCGAGTTCCAGCAATGCCGCGAACTCGCGCTTGATCTGCGCAGGCGCTTGCGGGTCCGGATCACCCAGCTTGCGGCTCAGGCCGGCGTTGAATGAACTGACGAAGAGTTCTGACTCGGTGACATCGGACGCGACGCGCACGAGAAGCGCCTCGTCATCCGCGAGAGCGGAAGGGTTCACTTCCTGCCAGTTCTCAAAGACCGCGAGGTCGATGGCGCCGAAGCCGAGATCCGAGAGCCTGGCAAGCGTGTCGGCGAGCGTTGGATAGGCGGAGTTATCGCAGGCAAGAGATGAGCAGGCGACGTACATGGTGGCCTCCGGGCAATACAGGACGGATGACGGCAAGGCGCGATGAATCGCGCCCCTACTGGCGGCTGATCACCGCGAAGGCGGCGGGACCTGTGGTGATTGACAGCGTGTCGCCGGGCTCGACGGCCAACACGACACGGAATGGCGTGTCCTCGCCGGCGGGTAGGTCAACGGCGGCAGCGCCGGTGATGTGAAGGGCGGCGCCGCCGGTCATGCCGGCGATAGCGACCGCCATGGTCTCGGGCGCCGTCCAGGTTGCGGAGCCATCTGCCAGCGCGGGCGTGAGATCCCAGGCCTCGTGCCCCCAACACTCGCGGATCGACTCCTCGTGGTCGAAGCCAGTGGGGATCTCGTCACCCGGCCGGTTGGCGTAGAACCAGCTGATGTCGCCAACTGGCGCGTGGACGCAACGAGCCGCCGGCATCTGCACCCAACCGACCGGATCGTTCCCGCGCAGCCACTCCCACGCGTACTTGATCCACCCGTCGCGGACGTCCTGTGGCTGGTGACAGAACCATCCGATCTCGTCGTAGCCCCAGATCCAGTAGTCGCCCGTGTTCTCTCCCTCGCGGCCGGAGGCGCCCCAGTTGTCGTACTCGACGAGGTAGGGGAGATTGTCACATCGCCAGCCGCTCGGCGTCAGGCCGCCCTTGCTGCGCCCGTAGATGGTGTCGAGGTGACCGAGTTTCAGGATGGCTCCCTGAGGCGCCTCATCGACCTCAAGGGGGCGGAGGGGGAACGAGTGGAAATCAAACAGCAGCTCGTCGTCGCCGTGGATCAGCCCGCCGCTGGGCACGTGGCCGTCGAGGAGCATCAGGTGGCGACGACCGTGCTCGCGGGCATAGGAGCGGATGCGTCCAAGAACGTCCCACCAGTGCTCCCAGCCCTCGTCGCTCCGGCCGATCAGCTCAACCTGGCCGACATGAATGGCCTCGTAGCCGGCGTCGATGTATTTCCGGCCCATCGTGAAGAACCAGAGCTTGGTTTCGGGGCGGGTGATGTCAGGCACCGAGGCGCCGCCGGACCAGTGATCGACCAGCTGACCATCGGGATAGAGCATGTCGGCGTAGCGGAAGTTGCGCTGTTCGACGGGGAGGCCGAACTCCTCGAAAGCCCAGGAGGGCACGGCGACGTCGTTGACGCTCGTTGTGATTATCTCGAAAATCGTGCCCTGGAGGATGATCTCGGGATCGAGCGCGTGGATTGTCTCCGCGAGCGCGCGCGACTCATCGATGCGAGGCGCGTGGTAGGCCTCGGCGCCCCACGCGGTGTAGGCCCGCCCGGCAAACTTCGTCCCCGTGTAGAGCATGAAGCGGAGTTGGTCGCGTCGACCTTCGCGGCCCATGAGCGACATGATCGTCACCGACCGCGCGAGGTATCGATCGAGGACCTCGCGTGGGATCGGGCCGTCGAAGGCGTAAGGGCTGGGCGGCGTCTGAGCGGCGCCGATGAGTGGGAAGGCCAGGAGGATGCCGGGGATGATGGGTGAGGTGGGCATGGAGACCTCGGGAGATGACCGCGGGAGTCGGGAGCCCGGAGTCAGGATGACGGCGGCGGGCCGGATACTTCGATCACACGGCGATCTCGTATTCGGCCCCTCCGGACGGATGACGGCGATGCGAGCTGGAAGCTCGCGGTCCAAGACGGCGACGGCAGGGCGCAATGAATTGCGCCCCTACTTTGGTATGCGGGCTTCGAGTTGAGATGGGACGGGCTTGACGGTTGCCTTGTGTGCTTCGATCGTCGCGAGCAGATCGGCGACGATGGGTGGGTTCTTCTCGGCGACATCGCGCGTCTCGGATGGATCGTGCTCCAGGTGAAACAGCAGCGGCGAATCCTGTGGGCGAGGTTTTTCACCATACCCCGCCTGCGTGGTCACGTGGAGCTTCCACGGCCCCTTGCGCGCCGCGTAGAGCTGAGGGCCGCGGTAGAAGAACATGGTCTCGCGCGCGCCCGGCCCTGACCCGGTGAGGATCGGCGTCATGTCGAGGCCATCGTAGACGCGATCGGCGGGCACGTCGACCTCGGCCAGGCTCAGGCACGTCGGGAAGATATCGAGCGTCGAGGCCATGCCGGTCGACCACGAGCCGGGGGCGATCTTGCCGGGCCACCAGCAGAGCGCGGGCTCGCGCATGCCGCCCTCCCACGTGCTGCCCTTGCCGCCCCGAAGCAGGCCGGCGGATCCACCGCGCAAGTGCTGGGTGAGCCAGGGGCCGTTATCGCTGGTGAAGATGACGAGCGTGTTGTCGTCGAGATTGCGCTCGCGGAGGGTGTCGAGAATCTGGCCGACCGACCAATCGAGTTCCTCGACGACATCGCCATACAGACCCCGCGCGCTCGTGTCCTTGAACGTGTGCGATGCGAAGAGCGGAACGTGCGGGAACGAGTGTGGGAAATAGAGGAAGAATGGCCGGCGCTGGTTGCGGCGGATAAACCGCGTCGCGCGCTCGGTGTAGCGACGGGTCAGCGTCGTCTGGTCGGCCGGCTCCTCGATCTCAACCGTGTCGTCGAGGATCGGGCAGGGCCTCATGTCATTGCTGTAGGGAATCCCGAAGTACTCGTCAAATCCATGCTCGGTCGGCAGGTACTGCGGAAGATGCCCCAGGTGCCATTTGCCGACGCAACTGGTGGCGTAGCCCGCTGCGCGAAGTGACTCCGCGATCGTGATCTCAGACTCAGGAAGGCCGCCGGCTGAGTCTGGGAACAGCACCCGGCGCTTGCCGCACATGCCGCTACGGATCGGCAACCGCCCCGTCAACAGCGCCGCGCGACTGGGCGTGCAGACAGACGCGGCGGCGTAGAACTGGCTCAAACGCATCCCCTCGCTCGCCATGCGGTCGAGGTTCGGCGTGTGAAGCGTCGGGTGACCGTAGCAACTCAGGTCGCCGTAGCCGAGGTCATCAGCGAAGATGACGATGATGTTCGGCGGGCCAGATCGGCGGCGCGCGGCGTGGGCGGCCCCGGAGACAGCGCCGGCGAAGCCGAGGGATGTGGAGGTGAGGAAACGGCGACGGTTGAGGGTGGACATTTGGGTGCCTCCGGAGATGACGGCGGCGGGCCGGATACTTCGATCAGACGACGATCTCGTATTCGGCCCCTCCGAACGGATGACGGCAACGGCGGCGCGGACGAGGGCGTCCGCGCGCCAGTGAACGACGACGGCTATTTCGGCTGGACGGGTGGGATGCCCTGCAGGCGGAGGGAAGTGGAGGAAGGAACGGATACGGTGATGGCCGCATCGGAGGAGTCCGAGATATGAAGTGGGGCCTGCTCATGGGACTGATGGCAGCGGCAGCGACTGCTCAGCCGACGGCGGAGGAGATGGCGGTGGCGCGGGAGTGGGTGGACGCCATGAAACGGGGCGGAGGCCCCGTCGCCACGCGGGGCCCGGGGCTAGTGGTGGAGCTTCAGGAGTGGGGCACGTTCCGGGTGAACCGGGCGGTGACGGATGAGACGATGAAGATCGGGGACACCCTCTACGAGAGAGGCCTCGGATCCCACGCTCCGAGCGAGATTCGCGTGGCTCTTCCGGGGCCGGTGGCCAAGTTCGAAGCGCAGGTGGGCGTGGATCACAACTACTTCACGTCAGGCGGGAGAGGCAGCGTCGCGTTTGTGGTGCGGGTGGGCGATGAGGAAGCGTACCGGTCTGAGGTGATGAGAGGAGGCGAAGCGGCGGAGACGGTGGAGGTGGCGCTGGGTGGTGCGGAGGAGCTGACGCTCATCGTGGAGGACGGCGGCGATGACGTTCACTCAGACGCTGCGGATTGGGCGGAGGCGAAGGTGACCTTGGAGGACGGCACGACGGTCTGGCTCGATGAACTGCCGGTGCTGAAGTGGCCCGTGGATGTTTCGCGGGCGCTGCCGTTCTCGTTCAAGCTGGATGGCAGATCGTCAAGAGAGTTTCTGGATGACTGGGAGCGAGATGGGGACGCGTGGGTCGATCCGGACTCGGGCTTGAGGGTGACGGCGAGGGTGAATGCGTTTGATGACTACCCAGCGGTGGAGTGGATGCTGGAGTTTGAGAATACGGGGGATGAAGATTCGGGGCTGATCGAGGATGTGCGAGCGCTGGATGTGGAGATCACGATCCCGCGCGGCGAGTTCACGCACCTGCGGACGAGCAAGGGCAGCGCCTGCGCGATCGACGATTTCCTGCCGATGGACCAGCCGATCGAGTGGGGCGAGGATGCGGTGGAACTGGCGTCGGTGGGCGGTCGGTCATCCAACGGCACGCTGCCGTACTGGAACCTGGACTGGAGAACCGGCGGGGCGATCGTGGCGGTTGGGTGGTCGGGCCAATGGAATGCGAAGATCGGTCGATCCGAGCAGAATCTGCTGAGGATAAGCGCCGGCCAGGAGACGATGCGGCTGCGGCTGAGGCCCGGCGAGAAGATCCGCAGCCCGCGGATGCTCGTGATGCTGTACCAAGGCGAGAAAGCGCGCTCCTACAACCTCTGGCGGCGGCTGATGCTGGCCCACTACTGCCCGAGAGACGAAGACGGTGAACTGATCGTTCCGCCGGTGGCGCACCCGACATCGCGGGTGCTATGGGCGGGGCTGAGAGGGAACGAGCAGAACCAGCTCGAGATGCTCCACGCGGCGGCGGACGTGGGGTGTGAAGTCTTCTGGCTGGACGCGTACTGGTTCCCGGCGGGCTTCCCGAATGGAGTGGGATCGTGGCGGCACCGGGCGGAGGATTTCCCGCGAGGACTGAAGCCGTTGAGCGACGCGGCGCATGAGCGGGGGATGGAGTTTTGCCTGTGGTTTGAGCCGGAGCGGGTCTTCCACACCAGCGACCTCGGGAAAGAGCACCCGGAGTTCTGCCTGGGGACGGGCGAGCAGAGGTTGCTCGACCTGGGGAATCCCGAGGCGCTGGCGCACGTGATCGATCTGCTGAACCGGAAGATCGATGAGTATGGAGTGGACATCTATCGGGAGGATTTCAACTTCGACCCGCTGGCGTACTGGCAAGAGAAGGATGAACCGGAGCGGGAGGGGATGGCGGAGATCCGGTTCACCGAGGGGCTGTACGCGATGTGGGACGGGATAGTCGAGGCGCATCCGGGGATGCCGATCGATAACTGCGCGAGCGGCGGGCGGCGGATCGATCTGGAGACGGTAAGTCGCAGCTACGCGCTCTGGCGGAGCGACTTCCAGGACGTGGGGATACTGGGGCGCAGGAACTACCCGTGGGTGGCGGCGATCGCCGGGCAAGTGCAGAATGTGGGACTGGGGATGTACGTCCCGTTCAGCGCGGCGGCGGTCTACGCGTTCGACCCGTACAGCTTCCGCAGCAGCATGTCGACGGGCGCGCCGCTGTACATGGACTTGCGGGATCCGGCGCTGGACAAGGAGCTGGCGAAACAGGCAGTGGCGGAGTGCAAAGCGCTGAGGGAATACTGGCTGGGCGATTTGTATCCGCTGACGCCGGTGACTGTCGACGCGGCGGATTGGTGCGCGTTTCAGCTCGATAGGCCGGAAGACGGCGATGGCATCGCCTTCTACTTTCGGAGGCATGAGAGCCCGTACTTGGGGCTGACGGCGGACCTGAAGGCGCTGGATGCGGGGGCGACGTATGAGTACTCGATCTCTACGGGTTACGGCAAGGCTAAGTCTCGGCGGGCGACGGGAGATGAGCTGGCGCAGATGCCGATTATCGTGGAGGACAAGCCGGGGAGCGCGTTAGTCAGGTATCGGAGGATCGAGAAATGAGAGCGATCATCGCGACGCTGACATTGGGAGCGATCTGCATGGCAGGCAACGCGGAGACGGTGACTCGGACATTCCAGGAGACGGATGAGATCTTCGCCAACCCAGGGATGGGGTGGCAGACGTTCCATCGCTTTGCCGATGAGGATCCGGCGCTTGATGGGCTGCCAACGAGTTCGGCGTACCGGCGGCTCTACTGGAGTGAACTCGAGCCGGAAGAGGGCAAGATCGACCACGAGATGCTCGATGGGTTGCTGGATCATGCCGAGAGGGCGGGGCAGCGGCTGGCGTTTCGGATCATGTGCGTGGGGACGGATGACAAGTACATGCACGTGCCGCAGTGGCTGCAAGACAGGGGTTGTCCGGGGGCCGAGTTCCAGCAAGGCGGTAGCGGGCGCGTGCACTGGGCGCCGGACATGGACAGCGAGATCTTCAAGGAGGCCCACTACCGGATGATCCGGGAGATGGGCGAGCGATATGACGGCGACCCGCGGGTGGATCTGCTTGACATCGGGACGGTCGGCCTGTGGGGCGAGTGGCACATGAGCGGGACGGGGCTTGAAGTTCCGAGCGGGGAGACGCGGATGGACATCATCGACGAGTGGCGGAACGCGTTCCCCACGACGCAGAAGGTGATGCTGATCGGCGACGAGGAAGGCATGCGGTTCTGCGTCAAGAACGGCATTGGCTGGCGGGCGGACTGTTTGGGCGATATGGGTGGCTTCAGCGAGACGTGGAATCACATGGACAACATGTACGTGCAGCAGCTTGAGAAGACGGACGCGATGGATGCGTGGAAGACGGCGCCGGTGGCGTTTGAGAGCTGCTGGACGATGCTGAAGTGGGCGGAGGAGGAGTGGGACATTGCGTACATCTTCGACTACGCGCTGAAGCTGCACGCGAGTTACCTGAACAACAAGTCGGCGGAGATACCGGAGGGGACGCGGGATCTGGTGGAGGCGTTTCTCAGGAAGTTGGGTTACCGACTCGTGCTGAAGGAGATCACGCACGAGGAGGCGGTGAAGCGGGGAGAGCCGCTTGAGGTGAAGATGACGTGGGAGAATGTGGGCGTGGCGCCGCCGTATGGTGATTATCGATTGGCGTTCAGGTTGGTCGGCGCGGACGGTGAGACCACCGAGGTGACGGGGGCGTCGGTGAAAGGCTGGCTGCCCGGATCGCGGGACGTGACTGAGTCGGTGCCATTGGGAGATCAACTTATACCGGGGACGTATGGGCTGGCGGTTGCGGTGGCGGGCGAGGGAGCGAGGCTGAACCTGGCGATTGAGGGCGAGGAGGATGGCTGGTATGCGGTGAGTGAGGTTGAGGTGACCGAATGACCGCGAAAGAGAATCTGCTGGCGGCGATACGGTATGAGGAGCCGGAGTACGTGCCCCGCGGCAACGAGCCGATCGTGGCGGGGATTGCGTATGAGGGTAACTTCAAGATTGCCAATTGGACGGATTCGTGGGGGACGCGGTGGGAGACGACGCGGGACGACATGGTGCCGTTCCCGAAGGGGAACCCGCTGCCGGACCTGAGTATGATAGAGGACTACGAGCCACCGGATCCGCACGCGCTGATCGATGCGGACGAGGGCCTCGCCGAGAGGATGGCGGCGATCCCGGATAGGGAGGAGAGGCTGGTCTTCGGCCAGCAGACGTACTTCGTTTACGAACGGGCATGGGCGATCACGGGGCTGGACAACTTCCTGGCGGGCTTCTATGAGCATCCGGATGAGCTGAAGGAGCTGCTGCGCAAGATCGCGGATTACAACATCGCGGTTTTCGAGAGATACATCGAGCTGGGCGTGGATGGCGTGAGTTTCTCGGAGGACCTCGGCAGCCAGCGGGCCCTGATGGTCTCGCCGGAGCATTTTCGGGAGTTCATCAAGCCCGAATACGCGAGGATCTTCAAGGTGGTGAAGGACGCGGGGTGCCTGATCAACTTCCACTCGTGCGGGTGCGTGGAAGCGATCGTCGAGGACCTGATCGACGTGGGCGTCGACATCCTCAATCCCGTGCAGAGCCGGGCGAACGACTTGCATAGCGTGAAGCGGATGGCGCATGGAAGAATGGCGCTGCAAGGCGCGATCGACACGCATGATGTGCTGATGCTCGGGACGCCGGAGACGGTGGAGGCCGAGGTGAGGCGGGTGCTATCGATACTCGCGCCGGGCGGGGGCTACATCATCGGGCCGGATCAGGGCATGCCCTTCCCGGAGGAGAACATCGCGGCGATGTGGGCGGCGGCGGAAGAGCACGGCGTGTACGGCTAGGCTAACCACCAAGGTCACCAAGGGCACGAAGGACGGCGCGGGTCAGGAGACCTGCAGGCACGGACGGAAGACGGCGAGGCTATGGTCGGCGGACCTTGCCGAGGGTGAATGAGGGGCGCTTGTCCATCGACAGGGCGGCGTGGGTGTAGAACGGGTAGACGCTCCACTCAGTGGATGCGAGAATGTCGGGCAATCCGTCGGCATCGAGATCGCCGACACCGACCTTGGGTCCGTGTCGCGTGACGTAGAGTTGCTCGCCGAAGCAGCGCAGCGGGCCGTAGTCGAATAGCAGCTCGTCATCGGCGCCGACGTTCTCGGCGAGGAAGAACGTGTCTTGCACCTTCGACGTGGACATGCTGCAGATGATGTCCATGTCGCCGTCGGCGTCCCAATCGACGGGACGGAAGCGCGAGGCGGAGATGGTGCTGCCACCGGTGGTCTTCAGCGTTACGTCGCGCTTGAGACGGAGCCCCCCAAACTCATCGCGGTACTGCACGAACAGCGTGGCCCGGCGCGGCTCCACGCCGCACATAGTGACCATATCCATCAGACCGTCGCCGGTGAAATCGGCAAAGCCGGCTCCGGTTCGCCACGGGAACGGCCGGTCGTCTTCGGCGGGGTAGCAGTTGAGGTCCGGGTCGATCGTGAGCAGGCGTGATTTCTCGCGATGCTCGGGCGAGTCAGGGAAGCCATCGCAGATGAGCTGGCGCTGCTCGCCAAAGCGCGGCCGAGCGCGCCTGCCGACGTTCCTGTACCAGAAGATGCGGTTAGTCTCGTTTGGGAGCATGAGATCGGGCAGGCCGTCGGCGTCCCAATCGACGTAGGCCGGATAGGCGTAGCCCATGTTGTGCTGGTGGCCGGGAGAGCCGATGATCTCCTCGCGGACGATGCGGATGGGCTCGCCATCGGATTCGATGAGCCGGGATTCTGAGAGTCGGGGGCGCTCGCTCGTGCCCCGATTGATCACGACGCGAGGCCAGCCGTATCCCCCGCCAACGATGAGATCCCAATCGCCGTCGCCATCCCAATCCGCGATGTCAGGCGAGGCCTGGTCGCTGAGCGAGAGGACCGCGGAAGTCGACCCGACGTTCGTGGTGCTCGTAACCCGTTCGCCGTCGAGTCTGAGAAGCGCGGTCCGCTCCTTGTCATCGTAGACCACGAGCAAGCCGCGATGGGGTCCTTCGCGGACAGCGAGGAGGTCACGGGGACGCGTCAGTTGGGCGCCCGGGAGGTCGCGAGGTCGGCCGAATGATGGCGAGTCGCTCCCGAGGTTCTGTTGCCAGACGAGTTTGAAATCGCTCAAGCCGCGAGGGGCGGCAACGTCGATGAGGCTGACGGCGTCGAGCAGAGCGTCGCCGTCGAGATCGATGAAATCGGCCTTGTAGCCAGCCACGTCAAGCAAGCGCGCCTCGGAGAGTTCGAAGGGCCATCCGTCAAGGTTCTCGTTGCGGATGAAATAGGTGGTGCTGCGGTCGGTGTAGCGGCCATCGTCGATGAGGACGATGTCGAGGGCGCCGTCTGAGTCGAGATCGACGCAGCGGAGCGAGTGCCACTCGAAGGGCTGGGGGGGCAAGTCGACGGCGTGCTCGAAGTCCGCGAGGCCCGTTGCGAAAGTGCCTGAGTTGAGATAGACGGAGAGCGTGGTCTGGCCCGTGCCATGGAAGACCTTGGCGTGGACAACGTCGGCCAGCCCGTCGGCGTTGACGTCACGGAAATCGGAGGCGCAATAGGCCAGCGCCGGGAGCGACGGAATGGCGCGCATATCGCCGAAACGGAGGCGCGAGGGCGAGCCGACGCGAGGCCACACGACGGAGGAGTGCCACGGCATGCCAGGCCGGTGAGAGTAGCTCCGGATTCCGACGAGATCGCGCTTGCCGTCGCCGGTGACATCGACGAGCCCGCTCATGCATCGGGTGGCGACGAGCGGGCGGCCCTCACCCGCGTTATAGCGGAGCAGATCTCCCACGCCGATGAGGGGTGCGAGGCGAGCGGGCGCTAGCTCAGGACGCCGATTCACGGTGCGGAAGCGGATGTCGTAGACGCGGTGAGTGGCGTCGGTGATGACCCACTGGACGTTCCCGGTATCGCTGCCCGCGAAGCCCTCAGTGGCGGATGGGACGCGGCGGCCGGTTGCGATGTCGATGACGCGGATGGAGTTGGGATCGAGGATTCCGAGGATGTCGGCGTCAGCGATCAGAGCGCCGAAGTCGATTACCGGGTCCATTGGGACGCGCGGGAATGGCAGCCCGCCCGTAACCGTGAGGCGGACGGAGAGCTGATCGGCGCGCGCGGCGCCGGCGAGGATGATGAGCAGCGCGGCGAGTCTAGTGGTCATGGTCATGCGCCGTGTCGACCAGTGCCGGGGCGTTGAGACCATGGACCAGGCGCTCGCCGATCTCGTTGGCGACGGTCAGTGGCTCGTCGGCGCCCATGTTGCCCGTGACGAGCGCGCGGGTGAGATCGCCGGCGAGGTCGAAGCCGAATCCGCCCTGATTGAACGTGCAGTTGCTGACCTTCAAGCGGCCACCCGTGGCCATGAATGCGGGGGCGTCCTTCACCAGCAGCGCCCAGGCGTGGATGTTGCAGTTGTCGAGCGACAGGCTCCCGGCGCGGACCTCGGCGACCATATTCGTGATGGCCCAGAAGTTGCAGTTGGTGAGGGAGAGATTGCCCGTATTGGTCTCGCGGAGCAGGACGCCGCGACTCTCATCGACGCCGCCGAAGGGCCCGATCATGGCGTTGGTGACGGAGACCCCGATCTCAAAACAGTCCTCAACGTCGATGCCGATGATGGCGCGGTCGGCGCCGATGCCAAAGAAGCTCCCGTTCGTCGTCCCCTCCGGGTAGATCGGCTGGCTGCCTTCCTCCGTCCGATAGAACCGGAACCCCGTGTGATAGCCGTAGCTGAAGCAGTTGGTGACGGACTGCCAGTCAGATCGGCCGAACTCATAGGCGACGCCGTTGTGCTGGACCCAATCACGAAGCGGCTTGCCGAGGGTGGCGTAAGGCCACCAATGCACGTTCTCGATGCGGCTGACATCGTAGGTGTGGTCGGAATGGATGCCCACGCGGAGCGGCTCTCCCCAGACGTTGCGAACGAGGTTGAGGTGGCACTCGTCGAGGTTGATCCCCTGGTAGGGATTGTGGAGGTAGACCTGGTCGATCTGCGTTGAGGGCGCGCCCTTGATGGCGTAGGGATAGGGAACCGGCTCGGTGGCTTCGGGGTCTTGGTCGGGGTACTCGATGGCGATGTTACGGAGCGTGCAGTTGGGGACCATGACGATGCACCCGGGGCCGTCCGTCTCGCCGGCGCCGAAGGTGGATAGGAGAATCGTGCCGCGCGAACGCCCGATGCCGTCGTAGTCGCCGCGCAGCGTCATGTTCGGCTTGAGGCGGATGGAGCCCGCGATGAGGTAGCGACCCGGAGGCGCGTAAACCACGGAACCGGAGACCTTGGCGGCCTCGTCGATGGCGGCCAGGAATGCGGGAGTGTCGTCGGTTGCGCCATCGGCCACGGCGCCGAAGTCGAGGACGGAGTGCGTGGCGGCGTGAGAGGACACGGCGATCGCGGCGATGGCGAGGAGGGCAACGTGCATGGTTTGGTGGCTCCTTGGGCGACGATGGTCGGATTCGGAGATCCGACCTACGGAACGACGATCTCGATGATGGCCCAGAGGTCGAGGGTCGGGATTCTTAGATCGATGGCGTCGGGCGATTTGGTCAGAGCCAAGGCGACTGGCTCGGCGCCCGGCGCGTGCAGCGTGGCGGAATTCGGCTCGCCGTCAAAGAGCGACGTAGACAGCGACACGGTGAACTCGGTTTGGGCAATCATGGCATCGGACTCGCCGTCGTAGTTGCGGTTGACGAGGTGGATGGCGTAGCGGCCGTCGGCGGTCGCGCGGGGAATGACGGTAACGTTGTCGGCGCCGGTGACCGTGACCTGGGGCGCGAGCATCCCAGGGAGACGGTCGAGCGATATGACCCGGTCAGCGGCGGCGTCGAGGACGGTCTGTTGCTCGGCGTCGAGGTCGAGAGGCTCGGTGACGATGATTGCCTTGAGATCGGCGACGTCCTTCGCTGTGATTCGGTTCGGCAGCCAGTCGTCGCCGGCGAGGAGGAGGCGGAAGGGCACGTTGGCATGGGCCAACTCGACGGCGACCTTGGCGGCCTGGCGCTGGTAGCGGCGGAAGTTCGCGTTGCTGTAGACGAGCCCGACATCGGCAATGGCATCGTGGTCGTCGAAGAGGGCCGCGTTGGCGCGGATGAACTGGTAGAGGTCGGTGAAGTCGTCCGGATCCGTCTCCCACCAGTGAGTGCCCTTCTCCTTGGTGTAGGCCCACTGCTTCACGGGGGCCATGAGCTGGTGGCCATAGGCGTAGCTTTGGGCGACCCAGGTGCGGACGAGGCCGGTGAGATCGTGCTCCATGCAGTAGGCCCAGTCCTGGCCGCTGGCGGTTGAGACCTGGGGGCGGTCGAGGGCATCGCCGAGCTTGAAGACGAGGATCGGCTTGGTGGCAAACTCGCGTTCCTCGGCGTCGCGGTCGACCTCACCGCAGAAGTAGGTGAGCTTGTCTGCGATGACGAGGGACTTCGCGCCATTGGCGGCGGAGTTGACGCTCAGCATCAGCGGGTGCTTCACGAGGTTTTCGGCATATTTGCGGACCTCGTCGACGAACGCGGAGGCGCTCGTGTACTGGAAGGTGAGGTACTCGCGGCCGAGAGGCAGATCGTTCTCGACTCGTTTGCGGTAGGTCTCCGTATCGATGCCCGAATCGCGGAGGAAGACTCCGTAGTCGAAGCCGTCGAGAGATTCGATACCGAGATCGGCGAGTGTCTCGGTGGGCACGTGATCCGGCAACCACTCGCGAAACGCGGCCATGCAGTGAGCGCAGAAGCATCCGCCGCGCCACTCGGTGCCGGCGGTGCCGGCGTAGTCATCGATGTGGAGGCCCTCGACGTCGACGAGCATGGCTTGCTGGGCCTGCCACCTGAGGTAGGCGCGGTAACCAGGCGCGTTGGTGCAGAACCAGTATGCCGGATGGCCCTCGTGCCCATGGTCCCACAGCCAGGGGACGAGGATCTTCTCACCATCGAGCGTGAGGCAGATCGAATCCTCGAAGTTCTCGTCGAAGTCGATCATGCCGGCAAAGGCCGTGCGGAAGGCCAGCCCCGGGCAGTACCGCATGTCGCGCTCATGGGCGGTGGCGATGTTGCCGAGGAACCAGTTGCGCGCATTCTCGTTGCGGACGAAGCCGCCCCAGCTCACCATCGTCGCGCCGTAGGCGTCGTAGAGCGCGCCGTCTTTGGGTCCCATGAAGACGACATCGGAGCGCTTGACGCGGGCGTCCTGGGCGGCAGAGGCAGAGCCGATGAGGGTGAGGAGCGAGATGGTGAGGATGGCTTTGATGGCAAGGCTCCCATGGGTGGCGCGTCGAGCTCGGAACGGAAGCTCATGCTACGAGGCGATCAGTTCACCGAGAGACGAGCGCAGCCCTCCGGCGGGGCGCGAGTGCAAGGGCGCCGGAGCAGAGGGCGAGTTCCCGAGAGCGGCGAACACGGGCCTAGTGGAGGTACGCGTTTGAGACTGTATGCGGGCGTGTTTCGTTTCTTCGCGATCGTGGCGCTCATCCACGTTGGGGTTTTCATTGTGGTGGCGACCCTCGCGCGCCGGTCGCGCGGGTTCACGGCTGATGGGAACACGCTCAGGCTGGCCAGTAGCGCGATTCAGGTCCGGAGCCTGGATCCCGTCAACGTGGGTGACACGGCGTCGAGCGGGATCGCCAACCAGGTCTACGAGGGATTGGTCACCTACGACCAGGCGACGCTGGCAGGCATGCCGTCGCTGGCGGAGAGCTGGGAGATATCGCCCGACGGGACGCTCTACACGTTCCACCTCAGGCAAGGCGTGAAGTACCACGACGATCCGTGTTTCCCCGACGGGAAGGGCCGCGAACTAACGGCGCATGATGTGAAGCAGAACCTCACGCGGGTGTGTGACCCTCTCGCGATGGGCACGGGGTTCTGGCTGGTGGATGGGCGCGTGAAAGGCGCGAGCGAGTACAACGAGGCGCGGCTGAAGCTCCTGCAAGAGAACGAGAGGATCTGGGAGATCGATGACTCGGAGGCCGAAGTCGATGAGGTGGTGGGCTTCAAGGTCGTCGACGACCACACGTTTCAGATTGAACTGACGAAACCGTTCGCTCCATTCATCAAGGTGCTGGCGATGAGTTACTTCGCGATCGCGGCGCCCGAGGCGATCGCGAAGTATGGACCGCGGCACAACGCGCCGGGTGAGGACAC
>CAZKUN010000159.1:0-21679 GCA_964555935.1 uncultured Armatimonadia bacterium
CTCGACGCGGGTGGACGTGAAGACCACGCGACCGTCGGGAAGGTACGACGGGCTGCCATCGTGGTACGGCCCCGTCGTGAGTTGCCGAAGCCCCGTGCCGTCGGCGTTGATCTCCCAGATGTGAAACGAATCGCTCCCCGCGCGCGGGTCGTCGTGGTAGCTGAAGACGAGCTTCGCCCCATCGAAACTCGCGCTCATGTCGAAGATGAATCCCGTCTCCGAGTGGAATACCTCGCGCGCCCTCCGCTCGGGATGGGCGGGATCGTAGATGCAGATGCTCGACCCCATTCTTCGTCCGAGGTCGAGCTGGCCGAGCATCGTCCCGTTGGTGCCCTTGCGCGCGTGCGCCTCGCGCTTGATGAAGGCGACCGGCGGGCAGTCGGCGATTAGCGCTTCCCGGTTCTGACGGGTGATGTTGGCGAAGAGGGTCAGCCAGCGGATGTCGCCGGGTGGTGCGTTCGAAAAATCAGGGACAGGAACCACTTTCCCGACGTCGGAAACATGGTTCCTGTCCCCATTTTTCGCGCTCTCGATCAATCGGCGCTCGACATCGGTTGAGTCCCGCTCGGCGAACCATGCGTCGGCGTCAGGCAGCGCGAGTCGGAACTGCTCCGTCTCGATGGGGAAGTCGCGGTGGAGGTGGTGCCAGGAAAAATCAGGGACAGCAACCATGTTTCCGACGTCGGGAAAATGGTTGCTGTCCCTATTTTTCCCCATCGCATCCCGCAAGGCCACCATCGTCTCGGGCCACGTTGCGTGCTTGCGGTAGAGGTCGGCGGTCATGCGCGTATCGGTTACGGGCCCGTTGCCGACCAACTCGGCTCCGCCTGGCGCGGTCACTTTCGGGTTCTGGTACTCCGCCGCCGTCGCCCACGATCCCAAGCCCACGCCGCCCCACTGGTAGAGGTCATGCGTCACCTCGTGGATCAGATCGCCATCGAGGTAGCACTGGATGGTGTCTCCCCGAACCGACACCCTCACATCGTACCAGCGGCCCGTCTCGACGCTCGCGGGACGGACCTCGGCGTAGTTTTGGGAGCGCGGGCGGGTCTCAACGGCATGCATCCCGTTGCCCCAGCCGCCGATGTTCCACCAGTAGAAGTGCTCGCTGTCCTGCACGCGAAACAGGATCAGAAAGCCCTCCTGGCCCCCGGTCTTGCGGGCTCTCACCGTGAAGTCGTAGTCGGTCCACTTCGCGACGGGCGCAAAGGCTCGACAGTCGGGCTCGGTGCTGGACTGTCGAGCTTTTGCGTCCGCATAGCTCCACTCGCCGGTCTGCACGGTCCAGTCCTCGAAGGCGCCGCCGGGGAGGGCGGCGCCTTTCTCTGGTGCATCGCTGATGGGCTCAAGGCCCTCGAGGATCGTGCAGATGGAGACGTGATAGCCGACTCCGCAGGAGTACGAGTCGTTGTCGGCGGGGCCGATCTCGCCGCTGCCGTAGAAGCCAAACAGCGGGGTATCGCCAAGCGTTTCGCGCATGGCCTCCAGCTCCTTGGGGAGCTGATCGCCGAGGTGCGCGCGCCGGCCGCCACAGTCGAACACGAACGCCAGCTTCGCGCGGTCGAGATGATCGCCCGCCGACTGCTCCGCCGCCTCGCGAGCGGTGCGCACCACATCCGCCGGGGGAGGGGAGTCGGCGCCGGCGGTCTTCGTGGACATGCTGACGCGGAAGTCACCGGTCAGGAGGACGCCGACGTTGATGTCCTTCTTGACCGCTCCCTCGTGGTAGACCCACTCGCCGCCCGATGCCGCCGCGCCGACCATCGGGAAATCGCCGCCCAGGCCCTGTCCAACGCCACGCACGAGGTCATTGTCGAGCGGCACGTGGCAGGCGCCGAAGAGGATCAGAAGCCGGCCCTTGTCGATCGCGGCATCGGCCGAGGCTTTCAGCGCATCCCCGATCCGCTTGCCGCAGGCCTGGTGCCCGCCCTCGAGGTCAGAGATCGCGACCGTTGCGTCGATATCGCCTCCGAGCGCGAGCACTCCGACAGTGCCCGTGTTGTTCTCTCGGGTCAGCGGGTTGTACGACGCGCAACCGTTGATGAGCGCCTTGGCGAAGACGCCCGCCGCCCCGGCCATGAGGGCGTCTTTCGCGGCCTGGTCATCGGCGAGGCTATCGAACAGCAGCACCAGCTTCGCCTCGCCGCCGAGGGCGTCTTTGGCGACTTGGGCCGCCTCGGAGACGGCCTTCGCCGGATCCGCCTCCGACGAGTAGCCCGTCGCGACGAGAATGTCGGCCGACACAGCCGCGCCGGCCAACGCGACCAGCGCGATGCAGCATAAGAGTCTCTTCATCCAAGGCCTCCTTTGCGTTCACTGTAGGAGGGGTTTCAACCCCGACGCCGTTAGGTGTTCCGGGTCTACGGCGTCGGGGTTGAAACCCCTCCTACATGAATGCTTCGCCGCGCGGGGAGAACTGCCTTCAGCAAACCTCAGGAGGGACTTCCGCGCGGACCGGGCAAGCACGTGCCAGATGCGCATAACGCGACGCGAGATGATCGCGATGACCGGCGCGGCGGGGATGACTCTCGGCGCGCGTGGATTTGCGGCGCCCCGTCGTCGAGAGTCGCGACACGAGTCAACTAACGGAGGGCCGGACGAAATGGCTAGACGCGTGTTCTTCTATGATGACTGGGATCTGGATGCAAGGCGGAACCTCGCGCTAACGCCCGGACCGGTTGAGAAGCTCGGGGCCATCGACTGGGAGATGAACTCCTTCGGTCACGACCATGAGGCCGTCTTTGCAGGCGCGGTGGTGCCCATGCCGGGCGGCGGGTATCGGCACTACCACTCTAGCCACGCCGGCGGCGACTGGCGCACCTTCCACATCGGCATCGCCGAATCAGCCGACGGGCTGAAGTGGACCAAGCCGAAGCTCGGGCAGGTGACGATCAACGGTCAGGACACGAACCTCCTGCGCCCGAAGGGCATGCCCGACGGCGCGGCGCTCATCCAACCCCAAGTCTGCCGCGTCGCCGATGCCGAGTGGCGGATGTGGTATTGGTGGCACGGTCACGACATCGCCCATGTCCGCTACATCGCGTGCGAGAGCAAGGACGGGATCGACTGGCGCGTCATCGATATCGACATGCCCCACATCATGCACCCGTCGGATCTCGAACTGGGCCAGGGCGCGTGGGTCGCGGGGCTGACGGCGGCCAACCCGGAGGCTCGCTTTGACGATCAGCGGACGATGGACTTCCACGAAGCCAAGCGCCTGCGCAGTAACGACGCGACCAGCGTCTACTACAACGACCTCACGCGGCGGTTCGAGTTCTGTTCGGTCTGGCTGATTCCCGTCGACGAATCGACCGGTCGCGTGACGCCTCACGACAACGCGCCGCAGGTGTTGCGTGTCGTCCAGCGGCGCGAGAGCCCCGACGGCATCGCGTGGAGCGATCCCGAGATCATCCTCATGCCCGACGCCGACGATCCGCTGCAGCAACAGTTCTATTACCTGGCGACGCACCGCGATGAGGACTGGCATGTGGGCCTGCTCGGCGGTTACCGATGCTGGGAGCAGACGATGGACATCGAGATCTGCTTCAGCCGCGACGGACATCGCTGGCAGCGGCCGTTGCGGGGCGGCTGGGTACCGCGCGGCGGGCCGGACGAGACGGACCATTGGTACGCGTACGCGACGAATGGATTCATCGATGAGGGCGACTCGTGGCTCCTGCTCTATGACGGCGGCAACCTGCTGCACAACGGGGAGCTGCCCGAGGGGATTCCCGAGGAGAAGCGCGCGGTCATGGCCGCCCGGACGCCGAAGGGACGGTTTGCCGGCCTGACCTCTACGCCGGGAATGGTCGGCGCGCTGACATTGAAGCCGTTCATGCGTTGCGGCGAGGGTCTGATCGTGGATGCCAACATCAGCGGTCGACTCCAGGCGGAACTCCGCGATCCGTACGGCCGCCCGCTGCCGGGCTATGAGTTGAGCAACTGCGCGCCGATCACCGGCGATTCACAGACCCACGCCCTCACCTGGTCAGGCGGCAAGACCGGCGCGGAGTTTCAGTGGGATGTCTGCGCGCTGCGCGTGGAGGTGGAAGACGGGACGGTTTACTCGGTTGGGGTGTGATACGAGGCCTTCATGCATGTAGGAGGGGTTTTAACCCCGACGCCGTGGGGACGGCCGCAGGCAGGAATGCCTGCGCCACGCAAACGACGTGTCGGGGTTGAAACCCCTCCTACAGTGGCGGGTACTTCCAGACCAACTCGCGCAGCTTCTCGTAGAAGTAGCGGTAGTTGTCCCAGCTCACGTCGGGCGGAACGAAGTGATCCACGGCGGGGATGAAGCGGCCCTGCTCGAGCATCCACGGCACCTTCGCGAGTTCGGCGTCTATCGCCGCGCGGTCCTTGGCGAGGGCGGCTTTGTTCATGCCGCCGATCATGCCTAGCTCCGGGAACTCGCGCCTCACCTCGGTGATGTCGAGCCCCATCTGCGTCTCCCACGGGAAGATGAGGTTGACCCCGCCCTCAAGCCAGAGCGGAACGAGCTTTCTCACGTCGCCATCGCTGTCGACGATGATGTGTTCAACGCCCGCCTGCCGCAGCGTCGAGGTGAGTCGTTCGTATCGAGGCAGTAAGAACTCGCGGAACATGTCCGGCCCGATCAGCGGCCCGTTCTTGAAGCACATGTCCTCCCAGACGAAGAAGTAATCGAGCGGGCAGTCGCGATGCACGCGCGTGTAGAAGGCGACCCACAGGTCGCACATCGTGTCGAGGATCTCGCTCAGCAGCTCCGGGTCATCGAAGAACATGAAGACGAGGTTCTCGAGCCCGATGATCTGCCTCGGTCCGCCGAAGAAGCCGATCGGGAGATCCCCCGCGAAGACGGGCTCGCTGGAGATCCGCGCGGCCATACAGATGTCGTCCCAGTTCGCGGGCAGACGTCCCGGCGCGTCGGGATCGAAGCGATGCTTCTCGCGCTCCCAGTCCTCGCGGTTCTCGATGGGGAATGACAGGAACGTGGGCATCGAGCCGCGGTCCTTGCGCTCGAGCTGCTTCACGCCGAAGTGATCCACGATGACGCGCTGGTCCTCGTCTTCCTCAACCACCTCGGGAGTGAACGCGGGGCACATGAACCCGTTGACATGAAGCTGGTATCCGCGATGCCCCTCAAAGCCGACGATCTCCATGATCGTCTCCCAGGTGGCGTCGGCGGCGAGACCCTCGGTCTTCCAGCGCTCGACAGCCGCTGGCCAGGGGCCAAAGACCGAGTAGAACGGCGCTCGGTCAACGGTCTGGCCACGCATCAGGCGCGTGAAGCGCTCGCGGTTGGTGAGGTCCATGGTGGACGGCTGGTTCGTTGCCGGTGGAGGTGAGTCCTTGGCTAACGGCGGGCGAACACGAATACGATCTGGGCGACTACCATGGGCGCACCCAGGCCGACGATGGCGATCATGATCCACGGGTCGGCGCGTTGGCTTTGGCGCGCAACACGGCGAAGAGAACGAGCCCAAGCACGACGCCCGCCACGTTGCCGATCACCAACCCCAGCACCAACTTGCCCGTGGCGAGCCCAGCGATGATGCCAACCAACAGAGCGACGCCGATGGCGAGGGAGACGGCGAGCCCCGCTCGCGGGCCGATGCTGTGGCGATCGCTGATCGGCGGGACGACTGGAGGAATGATCATTGCGTGAATCTCCTTGAATACGAACGCCCCGGCCACCGTCAGCGGAGGGTGGTGGACGAGGCGCTCGCTCTGGCTCCCGAGGGGATCTCGGTCTGCCAAATCGGTGTCTGGTGTCTAGCCGCCCTGCATCGCCGCTGCGACTGCCGCGTTGAACTCGGCGCCCACGTCTTCGCCCGTGCGATCGGCGGTCCATTCGATCACTTCGGCGTCCTCGGGCAGCTCCATCGTGAGCATCTCATCGGTGACATCGACGGTGGGATCGATCTCCGGGCAGGTGATGCGAATCGTCAGCGTCATCGCGCCCTCAAGCTCCATGTAGAAGCCACGGAAGCCGCCCGTCTCTTTCTCGAGCGCCACCTGAACGGTCGCCAGGTCGCTGCCATCGGGGACGCCCTTGAGCATGCCTGTCCATGGCTCAAGCCCGTCCTCATGGACGCTCAGGATCCAGCACTCCTCGCCGATCTCGTCCTCGCTGGTGATGGTGAAGTGCTCCTTCGTTTCCTCGATGAGGTCGAAGAGCTGGGTGGGCTCGCCGATGCCCGCGGCGCGGAGCATGTCCGCGCGGTCCTCGCCGAAGTCGTCAAGGCTCTCCTTGGGAATGTGAAGCGCAACGTTCGCCGGGCCCATTAGTAAGGTGATCTCCTCGGGCGTGAAGGCCAGCAGCGTGCCGTCGTCCTTCTCCATCCGGAAGTGCTCCAGATCGCGAATCCATAGCTCCTGGATATCCTCGCCCTGGTCCTGGCCGTTGACGGTCACGTTCTGATGCATGCGCAGGAAGACCGCTGCATCGTCCTCGATCATCGTCTTGAACTTCTCTAGCAACGGCGCTAGCCGGGCGTCTTCCTGGGCTGACACTGCCGACGCGACGCACAGTGCCCCGATGGCGCTGACGGCGATCAGTACGAGCGCGGATCTACGACTCATAGCTCGGTCCCTCCGACGCAGTATTCTCGACGTCTGCCGGCACTGCAATGAATTGGCCAGGCGCGGACGGCAATGAGCTGTGGGGTGTCTACTCGTCCTTCTCAAGCAACTCACGGATCGCGCGGACCTCGGTGATGAGTTCCTGGAGGGCCTCGCCATCGGTTGATGGCGGACCGGCCGATCCGCCACCCAGGGCGGGGCTCGTGTCGGCTCGGTAGCGACGGAGCTGGCGGACGAGGACGTCCCGGACTTTCTCATGCTTGGTGAGCCCGACGAGGCGTTCTTCGGCCGCTGCCGTGCCGCTGGATCCGGCGGTCTGGATATTGACGGCGCCGATCCCGAAGAAGAGCCTGTCGAACCACTTGCGGGTGACCGAGACGTTGGTGACCGTCCTGAACGGCACGATCTTGTGGACGCGCCCGAAGACGCCCTTGTGGACGACGACTTCCTCGTTGGTCATCTCATACGCGATGCCGTCGACCCAGCGCGGGATGTACCAGGCGGCGCAGGCCCAGTGGATTAGCGTGTAGGAGGCCACGAGGGCCCAGGTCCAAGGCGCCTGCATGCCCTCCCCAGCGACCAACTCAAGCGGCAGCGAGAGGACCGCCAGCGTCGCGGTCGACGCGGACCAGATCAGGAACGCGTCGAACCAGCACCGCTTCGTGTACTGCTGCTGATTCGGGTGGAACTTGACTCTCTTGTCGCCGGTCTCCGATGCGGCCGTGTCCTCAGACATGGCACTACTCCTCCCCCTTGTCTGCAGCCTCGGCATGCGCGGCGAACATCGCCCCGAAGACGGGGCCGAGGTCCTCGGGCTCTTTGTCCGGCGTCCAGACGATTATGTCGGTGCCCTCTGGGGGATCGTATCCGAAGATGTCGTCGGGGATCTCGATGTCGTAATCGAGTTCCTCGATCGTCATGTCCATCATGAGGTGCTGAGGAGCGGCGCCCTCCGCGGTCATCGTCGCCTCGTAGTGCATCCCGCGGAAGATGCCGGTGTCTTTCTCAAGGCACATCTCGAGGATCTCGATCTCGACCTCCATCTCAAGCGCCGAGGTCATGCTGGCGAAATCCTGGATCACCTCGGCCATCTCCTCGCCGCCCTCAAGCACCCAGCATTCCGCGTCGCCCACGATCCGCTCGCCGGTCATCGTCAGCGACTCCCAAACATCCACCATGTGGTCGGGCATCGCGTCCGGAGAGGCGATGCCGAGTTGCATCAACAGGCCATGCCGCCCCTCTTCCTTCAGTTTCTCAATCGTCTCCGCGGGCACCTCGAGCATCGCGTTGAGGACCCCGATGCGCATCTTGATGCCCTCGGGCGTGACCACGATGACCGTGCCGTTTGAGTCCTCCGTGCGGTAATGCCGTTGATCACGCGTCCAGACTTCGCTGGTGGTCTCGGTGTCGCCGGTCGCACCCATTGTGAGCTGGTGCACCGACAACATGTAGCTACTGCGGTCGGCTGTCGCCGCCTCGCCCATCTTCGAGAAGAGATCGGCGAGCACTGCGTCGTCTTGCGCGGGCGCGACGGCGCACAGGGCCATCGCGAGAAGTGTCAGCGCGGTGAGTTGCTTGGCAGTCATTGGTAAGCTCCTCCGAATTCGGATCGTCACGTCACCTCACGGTCGGGCAGTCCGGGACTACGCTCACCGAGACCCAGCTATGAACGCCACGACAGCAGCGATGACAGCCGATAGGATGCCAATGACCAGCAGGATCTTCCACAAGCCGCGTGTCCATGGCTTAGTCTTCTGCCGGATCTGGTGGATGGCGCTGACGGCGCCCCCGGCGACGACGATGGCCATCAAGTCCCACGCCGCTTCGTCGCGGAACCACCCTCGGTACATCACATCGATGAGGAGCGCGAAGGCCACGAAGTTGTAGGCCCATGTTCCGCCGGCGTTCGCGACAGCAAGTGTTCGCTCATCATGCTCCACCTCGGGAGTCTGGCTCATGGCGTTTCCCCTTCCAGGAAAAACAGTTCGTCCACTCGTTTTCCCAGATGCTTGGCGAGGCGGAAGGCCAGGAGCGTTGACGGGCAGTAGAGCCCCGTCTCGATCGCGCTGATGGTCTGGCGCGTGACGTACGCAAGGCTCGCGAGTTCTGCTTGGGATAGCCCAAGCTCCGCGCGGGCGACTTTCAACCGGTTGCCAAGTCCCTGGTTCGTTCCCATGAGCCTAATTGTCTGGTATACTTGTCAGGATGTCAAGTATACCAGACATTATGCAAGCGTGACTTGCGCTGGGGACGCGGAGGCAGAGCGTGAGAAGTGCTGAATCGGCGAGGTGACTGGCCACGTCATCTCATGATCAGGTAACCCACAGTCGCGAGCACGGCAGTACCGGTCAGTGCCGCCACGAGACCCCAGATGAGCTTCTTGGAGCCGATGAACGGCGACTCGCCGCCGTTATTCTTCTGCTCGAGAGCCGTGCCGATCGGTACGCCGATTCCGGCGCCGATTGCGATGCCAACAGCGAGCGTGTCCATCGCCAATCCGATGGCGACGCCGGCGGCCATGCCTATGACCATGCCGGTGGCCATGCCCTTGCCTGGCGAACGCTGAATCGGCTTCTCGTTCTGCTGGTCTGTGTCAGTCGGTGGAGTTGTCATGATGCGTGGCTCCTACTGCCGGAATGTCTGTCTCATTCCCGTCAGAGAGGAGCCGTGCAACGAACTTGCCAGGGAGGCGAGAGGGTTCGCGGATCAGTCGTCAGCGACCGTCCACATGTGCATCATCGTGTCGCTGAGGCGCACGAACTTGACGTGCCCGTCGCAGAAAGCCGCGTTGATGGCATGGCCTTGCACGTCGCTCGCCGAGGCGCCTGTGTGTCGCATCCCGCCAACGCGCGAGGCCAGAGATGCCAGCGTGTCGCCGGCAAACGGGATGACGCGCCCGAAGTACTCGACCGAGCCGGATGAGTCGCCGCGGCCGTCGTCCACGAGGATAATGGTCGTCGAGGTGTCCCAGATCTCCGCCAGAGCGCGTCCGCCCACTCCGTAATCGGGCGCCGACTGACTCGCCGAGACGTAGCCGTAGGTGTACTTGCTGATGTCGAAGTAGCTGCCGACGGGGTAGATTTGCATCTTCTGCGCGCCGGCGCTCTTGCAGTCGAAGAGCTGCCCGTTGCGGACGTAGGGCATGAGCATATCGGCCCACCGCACGCCATCGCCGCCGTCAAATCCCATGCTGCCCTGGATGCCATAGCCGTGACTGTACACCGGCAGAATCTCGTCGTAGTCATCGGTATACATCATCATTGCCATGGTGATCTGCTTCAAATTGCTCGCGCACGATGCCTGGCGCGCCTTCTCCCTGGCTCTGGAGAAGACCGGGAACAGAATCGAGGCCAGTATGGCGATGATCGCGATCACAACCAGCAGTTCAATCAGCGTAAAGCCCGTCCTGCGCTGACGCATGGAGATCCTCCGATAGACCAATCTGCCTACATCTTGCATATGGTCTCAGCCCGCGCGGGGGTTACAGAGACGGGCCGTGATGCTGCTCACTTCGGGACCCGGAACCGAATCTCCTGGCCTCCCCGCGAGGCGCTAAGGCATCCGCCCCGGGTGTTGATTCTGTAACAGACGGATGCTCGTCCGAAGGAGGCCCATCATGACGACTGACACCCTTGCCGATACCAAACGTGATGCCATTCGCGCGCAGGTTGAGGGCGCGTTCGGCTTCGTGCCTAACGTGGTGAGCGAGATGCTCGAGAGTCCCGCGGCGACAGCGGCTTACCTGGCGGGCGCGGGCGAGATGGCCGAGGCGACCCTCACGGGGGCCGAGCAGCAGGTCATCAACGTCGCGATCTCGCGGCGCAACGGCTGCAAGTACTGCCAGGCTGCCCACACCGCGCTCGCGAAGGCCAAGGGCGTGAGCCCCGCCGATCTCACCGCTCTGAAGGCCGGCGACCTGCCAGGCGATGTTGAGCTGGCGAACCTCGTCTCGGCGGCGGAGCTTCTGCTGGAGAAACAGGGGCATCTCGGCGCTGGGGATCTGAAAGAACTCGAAGACCAGGGCATCACCCGCGAGAAGGTGTACGAGATCATCGCATTGATCGCGCTGAAGACCATCACCAACTGGGTGAACCACATCGCGAACACGAAGATCGACGAGCAGTTTGGGGATGCGTAGGTAACTGTCCCTAGTCTTTGGACCGGGGGGATTTCCCATGAGCGTCGACACTGATCCTCGCGCGGTCGAGGTCATGGCTGAGATCGAGGCGGCGCTGGGTTTCGTCCCGAACTTCTTCCGGGCGATGGCGCAGAGCCCCGCCGCCACGCGACTGTACCTGGCGGGGCTGGACATCATGCAGCATTCCTCTCTCAGTGAGAAGGAATCCCAAGCCGTTCAGCTCGCGATCTCAGCCTACAACGAGTGCCACTACTGCGGGCCCGCGCACGCGAAGGCGGCGGAGATGGCGGGCATCACGCCCGACGACATCATGGCTCTTCGCGCCGGCGATGAGCTAGGCGATCCGGACCTCATCGACATAGTCGGCGCCACGCGGGTCATCCTCGATAAGCGCGGGTGGCTGGACGAGGAAGATCTCCGGGACCTCGCGCAGTCGGGGATCTACCGCGAGACGATCTTCGACATCATCGCCTTCATCAGCCTCAAGACCATCTCGAACTACATCAATCACGTCGAGGGCACGCCCCTGGACGCGAGGTTCCAAAACGAGCCACTGTAGGAGGGGTTTCAACCCCGACGCCGTTGGCGGGTCGAGCAGCCGGCCTGTCGGGGTTGAAACCCCTCCTACAGTGGCACCTTCATGTCGTCGCGTGTCATGGTGAAGGTGCGCTGCCGTCGATGAGCGCATTCCCTTCCGGACCACATCATCCGGAGGCCTTGTCATGTCCGCGCTCAACCTCGCCGCGATGCTGCAGCCTGTGAAGCGCCACTCGGTGCTGTCGATGGAGACCCACTACGTCTGGGGCGGGAGCATGCTCCGGACGGATGACGGCACGTGCCATTTGCTCTTCGCCATGTGGCCGCGCGAGGAGGGTTTCCAGGCGTGGGTCACTCACTCGCAAGTCGGACACGCGACGGCCGACTGCCCCACTGGGCCGTACGCGTTCCAGGGCATGGCGCTTGGGGGCAGCGGCGATCCGAACACCTTCGACCGCGATGTCATCCACAATCCGATGGCCATCCGCGTCGGGGACGAGTACTACCTCTACTACACCGGCAACTTCGGCAACGGGGAGTATTGGGACCATCGGAATCATCAGCGCGTCGGCGTCGCGGTCGCGGATCACCCGGCGGGGCCGTGGAAGCGCTTCGACAGGTGCCTGCTCGACGTCACGCGCGGATCATGGGACCACCTCATCACCACCAACCCGAGCGTCGCCGCCGGGCCGGACGACAAGTTCGTGCTGATGTACAAGACCGTGGGCGAGGGCGAGATGCCCTTCGGAGGCAAGGTCGTCCACGGCGTCGCGATCGCGGATGATCCCCTCGGTCCGTTCATCCGCCACCCCGAGCCTGTGCTGACCCACCCGACGGCCAAGTTCCCGCTGGAAGACCCCATCATCTGGTATGGCGAGGACCGGTATTACTGCCTGATCAAAGATCAGGGCGGCTACTTCACCGGAGTTGATGGCATGACGCTATGCCTGTTCGAGTCCCGCGACGCGATCGACTGGCAGCTCTCCGAGCACGCCCTCGTCTCGCGGCTTGAGATCAACTGGGAAGACGGCGAGACGCAGCCCGTCAATAACCTCGAACGCCCGCAAGTGTACGTTGAAAGTGGCATTCCCCAAGCCCTCTTCTGCGCCTGCAACCCGGCGGAAGAAGGCGCGCTGAGCTTCAACGTGCAGGTGGGGGTGGGGTGAGTGAAGTTGACGCCCGGCGCTGCTTGCCGCGCCTCGCCCCGGGCCGTGGCCGGTCGCCACTTGCGGCCCCGGGCAGTGTTCATCGGGGCTGAATCGGTCGTGGAAACTCAACGAGTTTCCACGACATGCCAGACTCGGGGACTTGCTTTCGAGGCTGCTCTCAGCGCCTGACCAGCGGCCGTGGCCGGGCGCGAACAGTCACTCCGCCTTCGGCAGCACCATCGTGAACGTCGTCAGTCCGTCCTCGCCCTGATCCTCCAACGTCAGCGTACCGTCGTGGGCGCGGACGATTTCACGGGCGAGGGAGAGGCCTAGACCCGAGCCATCGGTGCTGCGCGAGCGGTCGGCGCGGTAGAAACGGTCGAAGATCAGCCGACGGTCCTCCGGGGGGATGCCGTCACCCGTATTCGAGACCGATAGGCGAACGCTCGAGCCGTCCTCCTCCAGCCGAAACTCCACGCGCCCGCCCTCGTGGTTGTACTTGATCGCGTTGCTGCTGAGGTTGCTGAGGACCTGACGCATGAGGTCCGGATCGGCCATGACGGTCGCAACCGGCGCGATCTCGCCCGTGACCGATAGCCGCGGCGAGAGCGCCTCCGCGTCCTCGAGCGCGCCCTCGACCAATGTTGAGAGATTCACGCGCTCGCGCGTGACGTTGAGTTGTCCCGAATCGGCCAGCGACAGCAGCAACAGCTTCCGCACGATCGCCGTCAGGCGTTGCACCTCATCCAGCAGATCGCTGTAATGCCGCTGCTCGTCCGAGCCCGGCGGCGACGCCTGCAAAGCTGTCTCCAACTCGCCCTGCAGGATCGTGAGCGGCGTTTTCAACTCGTGCGCGGCGTCGGCGCTGAAGCGCGTGGCCTGGCCAAAACTCGCCTCCAGCCGGTCGAGCATCGCGTTGAAAACTGTTATTAGCCGCCGGAACTCCTCGTCATGCTCGACGTCGGGGATTCGCTGGTCGAGCCCGCGCGCCGTCACCCGCTCGGCCGTGTCGGCGATGGTCTCCACCGGCCGCAACGCGCGTTCGGATATGAACCAAGCTCCCAGGCCGATCAGCAGTAGCGCGGTCGGCAGCGCGATGAGAAGCGCCCCGGCGCTGCGGCGCATGTCGGCGAGGAAGGGCGCCATGTCGACGCCGATGACCAGCGCGGTTCTGTCGTTCGCCATGGCGCCGAGTCGCCAGGTTGCGTCGCTTGCTCGGGCGGTGGCGAATGTCGCCTCGGTGATGGGCGCGGGTGGTGGGGGAGGGAGGGCCCCGGCACCCATCGGCGGCGGGGCCGGCGGAGGCCCGCCGAGGGTGTCGTAATCGGGCTTCGGCACGTCACCGGCCGCGAAGTCGCCGGGCCAGTGGCCGGACTGGTGCAGCGTCTCGCCGACCACGCCCGTCACCTGCAGTATCGGCGCGCAGGCGACTTGGTCACCGTGGAGGATCTGCAGCGCCTGTTCAAGGTCTCCCCAATGGCTGATCTCCTGCGGGCGGGAGAGGTGCCGCGCGGCCTGACCGGTGATCCCCTGATCGATTCGGTCGAGACCCAGCTGGTAGACCCACGCCCATGCCGCAACCGCGAACGCGCTCAGCACGACACCTGAGAGCAGCATCGACAGTAGCGCGATTCGGATGCGGAACGAGCGGGACTTCATGAGGGTGCCCCCGGCTGGTCGCGGAAGCGGTATCCCACGCCGCGGGTCGTCTCGATGAAGTTGCGCGAGCGGTCGGGATCGAGTTTCTCACGCAATCGCTGGATATACACGTCTACCAAGTTGCTGCTTGGGTCGAAGTCGTAGCCCCAGACATGCTCGAGGATCTCGGTTCGGGGGAAGACGCGTCCGGGCGAGCGCATCAGATACTCCAGCAGGCTGAACTCGCGCGCGGTCAGCGTGACATCGGACTCGCCGAGCTTCGCCTCGCGAGTGAGGACATTCAGCACCAGCTCGCCCGCCTGAAGGACGCTCAGTTGCTGTCCCGTCCCGCGCCGCACCACCGCGTGGATGCGGGCGATGAGTTCCTCGACGTGGAACGGCTTGGTCACGTAATCGTCGGCGCCCAGGTTCAGACCCTCAAGCCGCTCGCCCAGCTCGCTGCGGGCGGTCAGCAAGATGACGGGCACCGTGTTGCCTTGGTCGCGGAGGTTGCGGAGAATGCTCAATCCATCGCGCCCCGGGAGCATGATGTCGAGCACGATCGCGTCATAGCTCTGAGTCGTCGCGAGGATGTACGCCTCGTCGCCGTCGTCGATGGCATCGACGCCAAAGCCCTGCTCCTCCAGAGCCTTGCGCACGAAGGCGGCGATCTTCTCTTGGTCCTCCACGAGCAGGATTCTCATGGTGTCATCTTACCCGAACGCCTCGACCGTCAACAAGTCACCCACCATTACAATACTGTAATGAAGGCCCGCAACCTGGCGTAATGGTGTTAGTGTAGGGTACGGTCGCGCAGGGCCATAATCCGAGAGCCAGGAGGCGCAATCCAATGTCAAGAGACCGCTTAGGTACTGTTATCGCAGTCATCATGGCCGTCGCCATCGTTGGGCTGGTCGCATACGCGTATGCTCAGGACGGCGAAGAGGTCGCGCAAGGTCGCCCACCCGCCGCGCCGGGGATGATGCCCGGCCAGCCGCCAATGGGCGGACCGGGGATGATGGGCGGACCGCGCGGAATGATGGGTGGACCGCCGGGCGGAGGGCCGACGATGCAGGTCGCCGATGGATCCGTCTACGTGATGGCCGGGCCGAAGATCTATCGCCTGGATGGCAAGACGCTGGAGCAGAAGGCCGAGTGGGAGATCCCCCGCCCCGAGCGGCCGGAGCACCCGCGACCGGAGTAGCTAGGTTGGAGTTGCAGCTGTTAGGAGGGGTTTCAACCCCGACGCCGTTTGCCGTTCCGCGCGTACCCACGGCGTCGGGGTTGAAACCCCTCCTACAGGTGGGTCGGACGCGGCGTGGCTACTTCGGCGCGTTCAGCCACTCCGCGATGTCGTTGATCACGACCTCCGCGACGTGTGAGGGCTCGAGGTATTCGGCGGGCACGGCCTTGCCCTCGCCCTCGGCGAAGAGGTGGTTGAGGTTCTCGTAGAGCTTGAACGTCACGTCATCGCGACCCGCAAGCGCCGCCTTCCACAGATCGAAGTCCACCTCAGTGACCTGATAGTCGCGGCCGCCCTGAATCGCGAGGATGGGGCTCTTCACCTGCTTGACGACCTCCGTCGGATCGTAGGCGCGAAGATCCAGCCAATACGCCGGCGGGATCCCGCCAAACAGCGTGTCCGCGGGCGTGTCGAGGGATAGGTCCTCGGCGTTCGTCGCGTCGACCTGCTTGCGGATACCGGCGAGCACCTCCTGGGCGTCCTTCTCGCTCGTCCCGTCGATCGAGACGATGTACTCGTACTGCTCGATGATGATGTCGAGGAACGGGCGCGCGGTGCCGGCCATAATGACAAAGCCAGCGATCTCATCATCTCGCGCGCCGATCCGAGGCACCAGCATCCCGCCGAGGCTGTGACCGAGGACGTAAACCTGCGTGGCATCCAATACCTCGATCTCCCTCACCGTCGCGACGGCCGCGAGTGCGTCGTCGACGGTCTCCTCATCGACGGTGAGTTCCTCGTAGATCTCGACGATCTTCGCCTTGTGCTCCTTGGTGCGTTTCTCATACCGCATCACGGCGATGCCCTGGGTGGCGAGACCCTCGGCGAGGTCGCGGAACGGCCTGTTAGGCCCGATCGTCTCATCGCGGTCTTGGGGGCCCGAGCCATGCACGAGCACGACCACCGGGAACGGACCTTCGCGAGCGGGGAGGGTGAGCGTCCCGGGCAACTCCCACTCGCCGCCCTCGTTGACATCGACCCCAATCTCGACGAACGCTTCCGGGTCTGCATAGGCTGCGGACTCGTACTCCCCTTGAGTGGCGCTGCGGGCAATCCAGAGCCCGGTGATCTTGTCCTTCGGGTTGTAGACGAGGCGGATGTCCATGTTCTCGTCGGCGAATTCGCACGTCACGACCACATGGTTATAGCCCTGGTCGACGACGTTCTGCGAGGCAAGCCTGCCCTTGTATTCGCCTGAGCCGGCAACCGTCTTGGCCCACGTCTCGTTCAGCGCCTCCGCCGACATGACTGACGACATGATGGCGTCGAAGCTCTCGACGCACTCATCGAACTCGTCGGCGGCCATCCCGTCGACGAACGCCTCGGCGAGCGGCACCAACTCGGGCTTGGCCGTAACCGGGCCCGTTTGACGGCACGACGCGAGGCACGGCGCCAGCACGATGCACAGCAGGGGGGCTAACCGTCTCATGGGGGCAGTCTCCTCAATAGCTAGTGCGCCTTGGGGCAGCGGCTCACCTGCCGCCTGCGGGAGGGTTTCAGCGGCGAAACTCGATGTCTGAGCTTCCACGACGGCGTTCG
Organism: uncultured Armatimonadia bacterium; assembly: GCA_964555935.1. GTDB lineage: Bacteria > Armatimonadota > Zipacnadia > Zipacnadales > VGFC01 > CAZKUN01. Next base: position 16,808 of record CAZKUN010000159.1, read on the forward strand.
CCGCCGGCGTCCCCATGGACCCCTCCGCACGACCAAGCGTATAACCTTACTAGAGGCAACGAGGGAGGGGACGATAATGATAGGCAGATATGGGATATTCGTGACGGTCTGTCTGATGCTGACGTGCGCCGCGAGCGCGCAGCGCGTGCTCATCGTTGAAGATACCGGCGTATTGAGGATCAAGGGTGGCGACAGCATTGTCGCATCGATCGAGGTGAACTGTCACGGACCTGAGTGGACGCTTGGCACTCAGAGCGAAGGCGTGGCGCAGGTCCGGAGAATCAGCGACACCGAGACGCTCATCACCGGCCGCGTTCCTGTTGCGGGAACGACGGACGGGTCGGTCGAGTACGAGCAGCGGGTCACGCAGCGCGAGGGTGCGATCGAGATCGAGTATTGGCTGGGTTTCTCCGGGCCGATGGCCATCCATAATCTACAGGTGTCTGAGCTGCTGCCGGCCGAACTCCACGCCGGCACGCGCCTTGAGATTGCGTATGGCGAGACGGGACGTCGCCGGCTCCTGCTGCCTGTGGCGCTCAACGCCGCGAAGTGGGTGATGGGCACGTTCAAGGGTCACGGCATCACGACCACGCCGATCGACGGCGAGCCCGTGACCGTCTCGGGCGCCGAAGACAAGATGCCCGGCTTTGAGGTGTACGACTTGCGTCAATGGGAGCGCGACGAGTTCGAGGTGCGCGTGCCCCTGCTGAGCGACCAGGAGGGTAAGCTCGTCGGCAAGGACACTCACTTCAGTCTGACGCTGACCTTGCCGGGCGAGTACGAGCTGGAGATCGACTAGAACCCAACGAGGCCCTGGCGATCCCCGTCAGGGCCTCTCGGACCTGTCACTGTCGCAGGTTGGGTTTCCCGACCCGACGCCGTCCGCTCGAAAGGCCCCCACCTGGACCACGGAGAAGGTGCGCCCACACCCGTGCGAGGGGAGGCGAACCGCGATGCTGATCCGCGCGTACCTGGTGGTTGCCGCTGTGGCGGCTCCCGCCGCGTCGATGACGTACGAGTGCGTGACGCCGCCTAACTACTGGGGCTGGAAGGGCCCGCGTCATGGCGACACCGGGCAACTGGCGGACGAACAGATCCTCGACTCGTGGATCGACGCTGAAGGCGACCCATTCTATTCCGTGCCAAGCGTCGCGGGTTGGTCGTCCATCGACCCCGTGGTCATCGTGTTTGACCTGGGGGAAGCGCGCGTCATCGAGAGCGTTGGTCTGCATTCCGTTCTCTCGCCATGGGGCCCGTGGTGGCCCGCGGAGGTCGCGGTCCTCCTCAGCGACGACGGCCTCGACTTCCATCTCGCTGGATCACCGACGACACCGTCGCCCGAGCAACTGTCTCCCCCTCTGACGCCGGACGCCGTGCAGGCGGGAATCGACCGCATCATGGCCGATCGAGGCCTCGCCCCGACGACCCATTGGTGGCGGACGGAGCCTATGGCCGAGCGTGGGCGCTACGTCAGCCTGATCATGGCCCCGCATCCGTCCACGGGCACCATCGTGCTCGACGAAATAGAGATCCTCTCGGCCGAAGCCGACCTCCCCGCGCCCGCAGCTCCCGCGCGGACGTTCAGCGAGGGCAAGGGCGGCTGGCGCAGCTACCTGCTCTCCAGAGCCATCGATGAGCGCATAGCGCTTGACATCACGGGCCTTGCCGAGAAAGCGAACGCGCTGGGGGCGCCTGGCGCCTTCCATGCGAGCCTGCGGACGCTTCGCGAGCAGAGCGAGAGTTCCCCCGTGCCGCAAGTTGGGGATTTCCGTGCAATCCTGCCGCTCAACGGGCTGCACCGCGGTGTCTTCAGACTCCAGGCAGATCTGTGGCGCTCCGACGGTGGGCCCGAGGTCCGCGTTTGGCAGAGCCACCGGTGGGACCCGCTCGGTCCCCTCACTGACCCCCGCGTGGAGGAGCCGCGCGTCCGCATCGTCATGGCTCAGAACGCGGTACGGTCCGACGTGCTCAACATCAGCAACACCGGCCACGCCGATGCCTCCGCGCGACTCACGTTGCGGGGGCTGCCGGAAGACAACATCGATGTCTTCGAGGTCCTCACTGTCGATACGAAGGCCACGGTCCCCGTGACAGCGGCGATGCTTCCCGCGGCCGAGAGCGAGGGCGCCTACGTGGTCGATGTGCCGGCGGGGATGACTCGTCAGATCTGGCTCCGCTGCTCGTCCAAAGACCTGCTGGCCCGGACCTACACGGGCAAGATTCGGTTGGAGCGCGCGGGCGTGAGGACAGACATCCCGGCGTCGATCGAGGTCGTGCCCGTTCGACTGCCCGACCGCTCCTCCCTTAGCGTCGGCGGCTGGGACTACGCGATCGATAATTCGTACGGGGTCACGGCGGAGAACCGCGACGAATTCGTGAGCGTCCTGCGGGAGTACGGCGTCAACGTTCCCTGGGCGTCGTCATCGGTCATGCCGCATGGCAATTACGCCGACGACGGGGGGCTCGCCGAGCCGCCATCGCGCGAGACCATGGATCGGTGGCTCGAGATGTGGCCCGATGCGCGGCAGTACTGCGTCTTCGCCGACTCGGGACAACTGGCCCCCGACACGCCAAGCCGCGAGGCCAAACTCGAGTCGTGGGCGCGGGACTGGGCCGCATACCTCGACGCGAAGGGGATCGCGCCAGAGCGGCTCGCCATACTGCTGCGCGATGAGCCGACGAACGAGGGCGATCTGCGCGTGATCCTGGAGACCGGCCGGGCGATCAAGCGAGGCGCTCCGGGCGTGAGAATCTGGAACGACATCCACTTCGCCGATCCTGGCAAGGCGCCCGCCGTGCTCGCTGAGGTGATGCGCGAGGCGTGTGACATCCAGTGCATCAACCGCCGGCATTACCAGCTCGACCCGGAAGCCAATGACGCGTTCATCGCCCAACACGCCCGCGAGGGGTTGGAGTGGTGGACCTACACGGCGGGCGCGAACACGCGCGTGGCGGACCCGTACGTGTGTTGGGTGCTCCAGGCGTGGTTCTGCTTCGACAAGGGGATGACGGGCTCGCATTACTGGGCGTTCGGCGACGACGGAGACGGGTCCTCGTGGAACGAATACCTGGCCCCGCGAAGCGGGCACTCCCCGCTCTACCTGACGCCCGATTCCGTCGTCACGAGCAAGTACATGGAGGCCCTGCGGGAGGGGCTTCAGGACTACGAACTGCTGCTGATGCTGAGGCGGGCTTTAGGTGAGCGAGGGGGCGACACGCAAGGCCGCCTCACGCTGGACGAGCGCGTGCAGCAGGTGCTGGCCGTGGATGACGAGGCGCGTTGGGAGTGGAGCGCCCGGAAGGACCGCGCGGTTGCGGATCGAGTCCGGGAGAGCGTGCTCGAGGATCTGCGCGCGCTCGGTGCCGGAGGGGAAGGGCCTCGATGAAACTCAGCGCGTCGCCGCAACTGTTTGTCGACTTCGAGCGCGTCGATAACGCCCACGCCAGCGGGCGACTGAAGCGCATGCGAGGCGTCGAGAGGGTGTTCCATCAGGCGACGCACCACCCCCATCCCGTGCTGACGCCCGAGATGCCGTGGGAGCGCCGCGGGTTCACGACGTCCGTCGTCTTCGACGAAGACGCGGGCCTGCTGAAGATGTGGTACCTCACCGGGATCGAGGACGGGCGGCACGTGACATGCTACGCCGAAAGCGATGACGGCTACGCGTGGCGCCGGCCTGAGCTGGGGCTGCACGAACACGCCGGCAGCGCGGCCAACAACATTGTGATCCCGCCCGACCATCACGAGGGCCAGGACCACTGGGAATCGGTGCTGCTGGATGATATGGACCCGGACCCATCCCGCCGCTACAAGGCTCTCGGCTGGTCGAGCTTCGACTGGGATGGGCCGATGGCTGGGATCTACACGGCGGTGTCCGGCGATGGTCTCACGTGGACCCACGCGCCAGACCCGATCTTCCGCTTCCATCCGCGACCTGGCACGGACGACCTCGGGCCGGTTGGGGACGCGCACTGCCTGATGATCGACCCGCTCGCGAAGCGCTACGTGGCCTTCCTGCGCGACCTGCCCCACCGATCCGTCTCTTTCAGCGATGACTTCATCACCTGGACGCCCCCGGAGCGCGCCATCACCTCGCAGCACTGGGCTGACCACCTCTACAGCAATACGGGCTTCGTCTATGGCGACCAGTACCTGGGATTGCTCTCGGTCTTCGATTTGCGGCCGGAACGCCGTGACATGACGTGCGAGCTGATCGCCAGCCGCGATGGGCGGCACTGGGATCGCTGCCCGGCCCAGGCCCCCCTGCTGGAGTGCGGCGGGATCGGCGAGTGGGATCGCTTCATGTGCCACAACGGCGGGTCGCCGCCCGTCCGCGTGGGGGATCGGTTGCTGATCTACTTCCGTGGCGGCTCGATGCGGCATGGCCCGTACGAGGGTGACGATGACGGTGGCGGACACGGCGGGGTGGGCGTGGCGACGCTCCGTGTCGACGGGTTTGCATCGCTCGAGGCCAGTTTCAGCGGGGGCGAGGTCATCACGACGCCGTGGGAGATGGACGGAGGCGAGCTGCTCTTGAATGCCAAGTGCGACTACGGTGAGATTCGCGCGGAGTTGCTCGACGAAGAGGGGCGGGCGCTCGACGGCTACGCCGCGGATGAGTGCGTCCCCTTGCGCGCCGATGGCGTCGACTTGCTCGTCCGATGGGCGGGGTGCCCCAGCCTTCCGGCCTTGCCGGGCAAGGGCGTGAGGATTCGGCTGGTGTTGACGAACGCCCGGCTATACTCATACCGTCGCGGTGCCCACTCGCCATCGTAGGTCGAGTCTCCGCGACGCCGTGATCCGTACCGTGCCTGCGGGTCTCCCGACCCGCGCCGTTCCTAGAACGGCATCTGCGAGACCGACTGACTCAC
>CAZKUN010000160.1:0-6076 GCA_964555935.1 uncultured Armatimonadia bacterium
GTCGTGGCTCATTGGCGTCCAGTTCCCTTGCCGGAGCCAGTTCGTTTCCGTACCCATGACATCGAGGTGCCCGCACAGGAATGTGAAGCGATGCGGCACGGCGTTGGCGAACATGAGCTTGCCCATCCCGTGGACATCACCCGCGATCCACTCGACGAATTCGTCGACGGCGAAGGCCTTATGGATGACGGGCTGGTGATCGACGCGCGTGAACGTGAGCGGACGCTGCGCCACCTTGAAATGCTCCCGCCGGTGGTTGAGGTCTGGCGTAACGTAGCCCTCGAGCGAGTCGAGATACTCCCCATCCTGGTCCCCCTGGCGGTCGGGGCCGTACAGCCTGAGCTTCTGCTCCTCGTTCCAACTGATTCGCGCGTCGATGACCTCGCCCTCGATGCCGGGCAGGCAGCTATTCCCAAAGACCGCTCCGTCGCACCAGGGCGTGTCCCTGAACTGCATCATGTACTTGCCTTGCTCGTCGAAGATGCCGCATGCGAGCAGCGCCTTGGCTTTCGTCTGATTGCCCTTCGCCTCACCGGCAGCGATCTTGCGCGCCAACTCCATCGCCGCGTCGTAGGTGCGGGGCATGCCCTCGGGCATCGCCATCCACCAGGTGCTGGGCTCGGTGTAGCGGAAGGTCAGGATGTCGTTCGCGTCGTCCCAGGTCGTCTCGTTGTTGCCCTCCTTGTAGCGGAAGCCGAAATCCTCCCATCCTTCTACCTCGCTGATCTTGCTGAAGGGCATCCAGATCCCCTGGTCCTTTGAGCGCGTCACGAACTGCTCCGGGAAGAGGGCGTAGTAGCGCTCTGCCGCCGAGCGGAAACCCCACGCGGGATCGACGCTGTAGACGATGAGGCTGAACGCGGCGGCGCTTGGCGAGGCGACCGTGTCGGGCACGAGGGCGAAGTCGAATGCAGCGAAGTACTGCTGCGTCCCGGCGTTGTAGGCGAGGCGGTATTGGCACGGCTTCGTGATGTCGGCGCCAAGCGCGATGCCCCAGGCGTCCGTCGTCACGCACGAGAACGGGTATCGGGCCATCGTGCCCGTGGCGCCTGTGCCCATCGGGACCGAGTCGGATGACTCACCTGTACCCCCGATCGTCGTTCCGCCCCGAAGGCCGCCAGCCCATTCCGCGCCGCGCGCCGCGATCGGCAGCGCGAATAGTAGCGTCACGGCCCGGTCCTGGCCGGTCGTGTCCTTGAGAGTGCCCGACAGCCGTAGCGCGTCGTCTCCGTCAGACCAGTCCAGGTCGAGTGCCAGCCCCAGCTCCTCGCATCTGCCGTCATCGAAGCCAATGAAGTCCGAGTTGGCTGCCGCGTCTCGAACGAAGAAGCCGCCGACGGCCTGGTTGGTGGACGCGGTCTCCCCGTTCACGATCACCGATGCGATGGCGCCGGATTCGTCTAGCTGTAGCGTCACGCCGCCCGCTGCGTGGCTGTCGCCCGCGGGGAGGGCTTCGGGAGTTGGTGGCACGACGGGGACGCCATCGAGTAGCGCGGTTCCTGCCGCTGCCCGGAGTTCATGCAGCGCGACATCGTCAAACCAGATCTGCCCCGTATGGCCGCGGAAGAGCAGGTGAACGGTGATGGCTTGCACGGGCTTGGCGGGGATGATCAGCACCTCGCGACGCTGCCAGTCATGCGTGCCGGTGCTGAACGCGGATATCTGGCCCCACAGATTGGAGCCGTCGGCGTAGGTGAGATCGCAGTAGACCGCGTACCCTCGATCCGACACGCCACTGACCTCGGCGGCCTTGCTCCACGCCTCGACGCGAATCGGCGTCGGCATTTCCTGGTTGAGTTCAAGGCTCTGGGAGACGCCGTGATCGCCGCCACCCTCCGCGCGGATGCACGTCACTGCGTCCGATCCATCGCGCCCGTCGCCGGGCGCCGGCTCGTACCCGGCATCGAACGCTTGCCAGCTTGCCTCGGCCGCGTCAAATGCCGGATCCTGGATGAGGTTCGGTCCCGACGCCGCTTCACCACGCACGACGGTGATTCGCGGCGCGGCGTGCAGTCCTGAAGCTGTCATCATCATCACCACCACAGGCATGGTTAGCGCGCAGAGCTTCACGTTGAACCTCCTGGTTGCGTCGAGGCCCGAATCTTCACCGCCGAGGGGCGACGCACCTGTATGGCGAAGACCGCCGGCATGAGGCCACTGACCGCGTGTCTGGTGTCGCTCCTAGTGCTGATCGCACCACGCGCGCGCGCCGCGGATGATGTGCTCATCGCGGACTTCGAGGGCGCGGACTATGGCGCGTGGACCGTCGAGGGCAAGGCGTTCGGCGCCGGCCCGGCTCGGGGGACGCTGGCGGGCCAGATGGACGTCTCGGGCTTCGAGGGCAAAGGCCTCGTCAGCTCATTTGCCGGCGGAGATGGCGCGACGGGTCTACTGACCAGCCCGACATTCGCCCTGACGCGGCCATACATCAACTTCCTGATCGGCGGCGGCGAGCACCCCGGCGACACGTGCATGGACCTGCTGATCGACGGCAAGCCCGTCCGAACGTCGACGGGGCCGAACGACAGGCCTGGCGGCAGCGAGAAACTGGGTTGGTATACGTGGGACGTCAGACAGTTTTCGGGCCGCGAGGCGCGTTTGCAGATCGTGGACCGGTTCACCGGCGGCTGGGGCCATGTCAACGTCGACCACGTCTACCTGAGCGACGTCGCCCGATCGGACGTCATCGTCTCGCGCTATACGGGCAACGTGGCTTTCGCGGACTTCAATGGCGACGACTACGGCGAATGGATCGCTGAAGGTGATGCGTTCGGCACCGGGCCGAAGGCGGGCCTGGCCGATTCGCGCGGGAACGGCGGCGGGGCCACGGGAACGCTGGCAAGCCCCGCCTTCACCATAGATGCCACCTACATCAATGTTCGACTTGGCGGCGGGAACTGGTCAGGCTTGGTCGGAGCGGAGTTGGTTGTCGACGACGACGTCGTGCGCCGCGCGACCGGCACCGACGAAGAGAGCACCACCTGGGCATCATGGGATGTGACGGCCTACGAGAGCCGGGAAGCCCGGATCCGCGTCTTCGATCGCTATGGCGGCCTGTTTGGCTACACCATCGTCGACGAGATCACGATGTCCGGAACGCCAAAAGCCTCGCCGACCGGTGACGCCACCGAGAGCGGCTACGCGGCATCCCGGCAGCGCCTGCTCGACGCCGGGGCGAATGAGCTGGTCTTCGCCACCCGGGGCATCGACCCGGATGGCCACTGGTACGCGAATTTCAGCTACTGGTCGAACAACCCGACGCGGACGCTCTACCACGAGGGCGGGCAGCTATACAAGCTGGACCTGAAGACTGGACACGCGGTCGCGCTGATCGACGACCCCGCTGGTGGCGTGCGCGATCCCCAGGTCCACTACGACGGCGAGAAAATCCTATTCTCCTACCGCAAAGGGGGCCAGCCGTTCTACCACCTCTACGAGATCAACACAGACGGCACCGGCCTGCGCCAACTCACCGACGGGCCCTATGACGACATCGAGCCAACGTACCTGCCTGATGGCGATATCATCTTCTGCTCCAGCCGCTGCAACCGGATGGTGAACTGCTACTACGTGCGCGTGGCGGTGCTGTACCGCTGCGATGGCGGCGGCGGCGACATCCGTCCGCTCTCGGCCAACGTCGAGCAGGACAACACCCCATGGGTGCTGGCGGACGGGCGGGTCATCTACCAGCGCTGGGAGTATGTTGACCGCAGCCAGGTGGCGTATCACCACCTCTGGACCGCCAACCCCGATGGCACCGAGCAGATGGTCTTCTACGGGAACCTGAATCCGTCCACCGTCATGATCGACGCCAAGCCGATGCCCAACTCGCGCAGCGTGGTCGCCTCCTTCTCGCCCGGCCACGGCCGACGCGAGCACGAAGGCCACATCACCATCGTTGACCCAGGCGCGGGACCGGATGAGAGCGCGTCGGCCCGGAGGATCTCCAAAGGGCGACTCTTTCACGATCCGTACCCGATCACCGAAGATCTGTTTCTCGTTGCGGGAGGGACGGAGGTCCTCCTGATGGATGGCGATGGGCGCGTTGAGAGCCTCTTCGACTTGCGCGATAGCGACAAACTCGCCGGTCTGCGCGCTCACGAGCCGCGCCCGATCAGGCCTCGGCCGCGGGAGCACGTGGTCCCGTCGAAGTCTGACCGGCGCGAGCCGACGGGCCGCGTCCTCCTCACTGACGTCTACAACGGGCGCAATATGGATGGCGTGGTCCCGGGGGAGATCAAGAAGCTCCTGGTGCTTGAGACGCTGCCCAAGCCGGTGAACTTCAGCGGCGGGTGGGAGCCGCTCAGCTACGGTGGCACCTTCACCCTCGAGCGCATCGTCGGCACGGTGCCGGTGGAGAAGGACGGGTCGGCGTACTTCGAGTTGCCGGCCTCGCGCAGTTTCTTCTTGGCTGCTCTCGATGAGAACGACGTCGCCGTGAAGCGAATGCAGAGCTTCTTCACCGTGCAGCCCGGGGAGACGCTGAGCTGTGGGGGCTGTCACGAGCACCGGGGTCAGACGGCGCAGCCCGCCACCAACCTCCTCGCCGGCAGGCGCGACCCAAGTCCGGTGTCGCCGGTCGAGGGCGTGCCGGAGGTCATCGACTTCCCGCGCGACATCCAGCCCATCATCGACCGGCACTGCGTGGCGTGTCACGATTACGATGCGACCGAGCAGGGCGGGCCCCGCGCGGGCGGCGTGATCCTGTCGGGCGACCGCGGGCCGATGTACTCGCACAGTTACATCAACCTCACCGTGCATGGCCAGATTGCCGACGGCCGCAACCTCTCCAAGAGCAATTACCCGCCGCGCGCGCTGGGCTCGGCGGGGAGCCCCATCATGCACAAGCTGGCCCCGACGCATTACGGAGTGGAGACGTCGGAGAGCGAGCGAGCGCTCGTGCGGTGGTGGCTCGATTCCGCGGCTGCGTATGCCGGCACGTACGCGGCGCTTGGGTCGGGGGCGGTCGGCGGGCAGGGCTGGGGTGACCATACAAGTGAGGTGCTCGACCGTCGCTGCGTGTCGTGTCACGGTGACCCGGAGAACCCGCTTCCGCGCACGCCGGGCGACTGGATGGGCGTGGCGACGTCAGGCGTGATCAGGAACGACGATCCGAGGGTCCGCCACTCGCGAGAGTTGGTTTTCAATCTCTCGCGGCCGGAGAAGTCGCTATACCTTCTGGCGCCGTTGGCGGAAGCGGCGGGGGGCTATGGCGCCTGCGGGGGAAGTGTCTTCGCATCGACAGACGATGATGACTACCAGACGCTGCTAACAGCAGTCGGCGCATCGCAGGATCACCTGGCGAGGATCAGGCGGTTCGACATGGATGGCTTCCGGCCCAACGTGCACTATATCCGGGAGATGGGCGTGTACGGCGTTCTTCAGCCCGACCTCGCGGCTGATGTGAGGGTCGACCCGTACGAGACGGACCAGGCATACTGGCGTTCGCTCTGGCATAAGCCGCCGTAGCCGTCACTGAGCCGTTGGATCGAACCACCCATCGGCGGTCGTCGACACGTATGCGGGCACACCCTCCAGCCGCAGACCCAGATCCAGCCGTGCCCACGCCACGACGCTCCACATGCCGGATGTCTCCGGCCGGACCTCAAGGTCCAGCGTCCGGCTGCCTGGATCGGCGCCACTGGCAACTCCCTGTCGCCAGTCGACCATGTCGCCTTCCGGGTCATAGACGGCCAGACCGAACTCCCCATCGTGCGCGCCGACGGCGGACACGGTGAACGAGTCCGCGCCTCCGGGGACGGAGAAGTGGTAGCGACGTGTGCCGGGCGCGCCGAACTGCACCATCGTCTCGATCGGCAACACGCGCTTGCATCCCTCGCCGTCGGCATCCCACACAGCCCGCATGTCGTCGTCGATGGTGACCGTGTAGAGCCCCGCAGGCGAATCCGCAGCGAGTTGGGTCTCCCACTCCAGAGGCAAGTCGGTATCGAACTCGGCGCGCTCGAGTTTGGCGCCGTCGGGAGCGATCAGACGGATCGTGCCGGTCGCATTCGCTTTGGGCTTCGCGCCGTAGAGCGTGCGACTCGCGCTGACAGTCCTCGCGCCTCCCGGGCTG
>CAZKUN010000160.1:6086-21441 GCA_964555935.1 uncultured Armatimonadia bacterium
TCCGCGACGTCGGCGAGGTCCTCGAGCAGCAACTGCGTCGGATCGAGAGCAATGGCACGCTGCGCGACGGGCGATGGATTCTCCGCCGACTTGAGCACCGCCATCAGGTCGCTTGCTTCGCGTGCCCACTGTGCGAAGCTCTTTCCGAAGCCGTCCGACGGATGGCGAACGGCTCCCATGTAGGCCTCCGCGACGCGCGTCAGGTAGGCCTCATCACCGGTCAGCGTGTAGAGGTATCCCAGTGGTTGGGCGCAGATGCCATTCAGTCCGGCCGTCGAGCCGCCCTCGGCGAAACCAGGCGAGGACGTGTACTGGAAATCCCGGTAACTCGGCCGCCACAAGCTCTCCATGAACGGCGCGGCGGCAACGAGAGAACGCTCAAGTTCGGGAGTCGCCGCCTCTGCGTGAAGGTCGCCCAGGCCTGATGTGAGGATTCCGATCAGGAAGCCGACGTTGCCGACGGCTCCGGCTACGCCGGCCGCGTGATCGCCGGGGAGAACGTGGGGCCACGCGCCGGTTGACTCGAACTTCTGCTCGCGCAATGGGACGATGGCGATGCGTCGGGCCGCGTCGAGGTACGCCTCATCGCGCGTTGCCCGGTAGAGCGCCATGATTGCCTGAAGAGACCAGCCGGCGCTACGCTCGTGGGTGCCTAGCTCCTCGAAGTTCGGCGCCATGTGCCACGCGATGTGTTCGCCCAACCCTTGGGCCGCCTCCATGACTCGCGCGTCGCCCGTGAGATACCAGGCGTCGCACATGCCCTCGGACCAGGTGTGCCCGTTGGTTGCCGCCGTGTGGTAGGTATACTTGAAGCTCCACTTGGGCTGGCGCAGGTTCTGCGACCACTCGCCCGTATGGCAGACCGAGTGCAGCTGGTTTGCGCCAACGTAATACGGATCGGGGTAGGCGTGAACGCAGTCGACATCAGCTTGGTGGCGCGCGGCGGCTTGGGCGACGCGGAAGCACCGTCGGTCACCCGTGCGGGCGAATTGCATGAAGAGCGCGTGGGCCAGGTCGTACTCGTTGTTCCCCCAGTTCCTCCCGCGCTCTCCGTGCCAGTCTCCCCAGTTGAGGAAGCCGTACTCGCGCTTGGCCTCCTTCTTCTCCAAGTGACGGTCGAGCGCGTTCGCGAAGGCGTCGTCGAAGGCCTCGAACTCACCGGCCACTTGCGGTGCCATGGGTCCGAGGGCGCCCGTCTGGGCGTAATACGCGGATGGGATGACGGCGATGAGTGGCCTCGCGCCGAGTTGAGTGACGTCAGGCACCGCCTCGGATGAACGGAAGCGAAGAGCGATCCGCTCCGTGGTCGACATGCCCCACTTGAAGCGATACTTGCCGCCAACGAAGGGGAACGTGAGATGCGTCGGCAGATCGCCATAGGCGGTCTCGCCGGTGATGTCAGGAAGCAGCTCAATCGTGAGACCGTCTTCAGTCGCCGACAGCGCCTTCGGATAGCGCTGCCAGAAGTCCTCAACGGCGACGGCTATGCCTCGGCCGTCAGCGGATTCGATGGCCGCGGCGCCATCCGTGTGGTTGCCGGCCGCCAACTCACCCGCCCCCGATGTCAGCGTGCAGACTTCATCATCCCGCTGGAAGAGGCGCGACGGAGCGCCATTCAGCAAGACGTCCGTCGGTGCCCGCTCGACGAGGAACGTGGCGTTGCTCGCGCCAGCCAGCCCGAGAGACAGCTCAAGCGAGCTGATCTCGATGAACTCGGTCTCGAGGTAGTCGTCGATGAGCGTCACGGCCAGCTCGATGGTTGATGAGCCCGCCCAGAACGTGGCGCGGGTGATGTGCCGGAGGAGCTTCGTGCCGTCCTCGGCGGCGAAGGGCCCTTCGGTCCGGGTGATGGTCTTCAGCGGGCCAGCCAACTCGACCCGGGCGACCTCTGACGTCGCCACGTACTCGGTCCCGTCAGCTGATGTCAGCACGAGCGCCGCGAGCGGCGACGGACAGATGACCTCGCCATCCACGGTGACCACTTCCGCGAGTTGCATGGGGCCCGTGTCGACAGTGAATGCACCATCTGCCTCAGTGACGACGAGGGGGCTCCCGATCTCGGCGCGCGTCACCTCGCTCCCGTATTCAACCGTCAGCTCCTTGGTCGCGCTCGCGTCGATGTCGACGAACGAGTCGACGAGCGCCCAGCGGATGCTATCGTCCGCCCAGTAGCTCGTCGGGCAGACCTGGGCCGGGAGTTCCGTGTCGCCCGCGAGCAACCGGATCCGGCTCGGGTCGAATACGACGCCCTCGGCAAAGGGCGCGCCAAAGGTGATCGGCTCCTCCGTGCGAGGGACGCCATCCTCTTCCAGGAGCGACATGCTCACCCGCTCGCGCGCAACCCCCGCGGGCTTGCCCGGCGAGCGCCCAGCGATGTCATACGGCACGTTGGGGCGCGGGCGCTGAACTGAGGCGGCGTTGGTGGGCTCGACTTGGTCGCGCGTGAGCCCTTTGAAGCCGGGGCCGCCGGATTGGGGGATCTCGGGCTTCTGGCCAGTCGCGTCGGCGGGGATGCGGACCTCGAAGAAGTCCGAGCTATCGCCTTGGCCACCCGCGAGCTGGCAGAGGAATCGCGCCCGGACCAGCACGTCAGCGCCATCACGGTTGAGGTCGATGTCGTCGCAGAAGAAGAGCGCGTTCCCCTCGTGCGCTCCCCGCGCATCGACGCCGGCGCCGCCACCGAAACCGGGGTTGTGATACGACGCGCCGGCGATGCCATCGCGCGCCGAGTACATGACGTCCGTGCCCTTCGCCTCGGGCTTGTCCTGACGCCCCGTGTTTGGGCCGCTGTCGGCGTCCAGGTAGATGATGACGACGGCGCCTTTGGGTTGAGCGTCGTAGGCGAACTCCAGCTTCCACAGGTAACGGTCCTCGGCGACGTGCGCGAGGTAGACACGGGCCAGGTCCGGCGCGTTGCCCTCGGCATCGGCGGGCTCGTTCTGGTAGACCTCGTGCTCGAAAACCACCACAAGCCCATCGTCCACACCGACCACGCAACCCAGAGCGATCTCGAGTTCGTCCGGAATACCGTCGGCATCCAGGTCCACGGCAAGAGCGGGCGTGGCGATGATCGTCAGTATCGCGAGGGAAGATAGCGCGCGGAGGGTCATCGGGGGCTCCTTGTGGCGACGAGAGAGACGGAGGATTAGTTGCCTAACGTGCGCCTCTGGTCCATCAAGGACCTCTGCCCGATGGTCGCGCCAGGGAGTTCGCCGTTCTCGCAGGTATGTTGAAATAGGTAAGGAACGTCTGGAATGGGTGCCGCCATGAAGCCTATGCTGACTGCCATTCGGTCTGCTCTTCCTGTTCTCGCGCTATGCGCGGTCGCCACTGCCTCCGCAGCGGACGATGACATCCGCTACTGGGTCACGGTCAACTTGACGAGCAACGAAGACGGCCTTGCGCTCGCCCGCGCGTCGATCAGGATCACGGGTCCGGATGTCTACGCCATGGAGTACCCCGAGGACGCGGTCGCCTCCGATCTGACCGGTCGCCACGGAATCACCACCGACAAGTGGGGCCGCGTCATCGCCATTCTTGGGCCTGGCGAGTACCGCATCGTGATCCAGCATGAGGCTCATCGCACCATCACCGGCCGGTTCCAGGTCCCCCATCCGGAGAACCCCGATCTCATCTCCCTGGAGTTCGACGCCCGGATGAAGATGCGGGAAGACATTCTCGCGCGGGAGCTGCGCGTCACCGTCCACGGCAAAAGCCGCGACGCCAACGGTCGGGAGGCCGTCGGCCCGTTAAAGATGGCCAACGTTGAGGTCCTCGATGAAAACGGGCGGATTCTCGAAGGTACATGGACCGAGGCCAACGGCAAGGTGACGGTCGAGAGCGCGGACCTCATCGTCGGCGACATGATTCGGGTCCGCGCCCGGGCGGACGGCTACCGGCAGCAGGAGAAGACACTCATCGTCGGCTCGCAACAGAACAGCCCCAACGACCCGGGCTTCACGAATCGCACGAGCGGCTACGACGTCGCGTCATTCATCCTCGAGGCGGAGGGCCAGCGTGTCCCCATCATCATCGAGGCCCTGGCCGGCGAGACGGGGTTGCCTGTCCGAGGCGCCTCCGTCGACATCACATCCCTGGGCACTGGCACCGTCGCCGAGGGCAAGACGGGTGGCGACGGCAAGACCGAGGTCCTGTACGTTCCGCCGGGACCGGAGGGCTCCACCTTCAGCTCCTTCCGAGTGAAGGTCACGCACCCCCAGTTCGATGAGGCGTGGAGCGACATCCCGCCCGAACTCCTGGTCCCTCGCCCCGAGCCGAGATCGTACGTCGTGCATCTCGATCCCAAGCCGCTCGTGACCGGCCCGCGCGCCCACTGGACCGAGTGCCAGCGGCTGTCATTCGAGCGCTTCGCAAACTGGGCAGGTGGCAAGGCCGCGGATCCGGATGACTACGTGGAGAGCCGTGATTCCGCGTCGGTGAAATGGGAAGAGGAGCGCACTGTCGATGAGCGGACCGTGAGGATTGAAAGCTACGCGTCGATACTTCGCCTCGCCGACAGGGAAGACGCAGCCGAGAGGTCCCGGCGAATCGGGGACCTGGGGAACAGGGATCCGGTACAGATCGGCGGCTACGACGGCTGGCAGGGAAAGAGGTTCCTCTGGTGGATCCAGGGGAGGATCTCTTGCCACACGCGGACCAGTTCGAGATGGGATGCCATCCCGTCGCTCGACGAAGCTCGCGCTCTCGCCGAGGAGGTCGCCGGCGCATTGGGAGACTGTTCAGAAGATAAGCACTGAGAGGGATTCCATGACATACATCGCCCGGCGGCATTGGGTTATCTGGGGAGCGGCAATCGCGGCCGTCCTCGGCGCGCCCGGAGTTCTCGCGCAGGAGGTCGACACCTTCGTCATCTGCCGGAACCTGGTCGATGGCCGGCCCGAGGGCGCCGCGGACAACTTCGCCGCTGCCGACAAGTTATATGGGCACATCCGCTTCCGCGCGCCGTCTCCCGAGACCCGCATCAGCTTCGAATGGCGACGAAACGGCAGCGTCGTCTACGGCGACGAGATGGCTCTGTCGCCGAACACGACCTCTGTTACGCTGAGCCTCAACATGGCGCCCGCCGGCGGCTTCACGGCGGCCGGCTACGAGTTGGTCATCATCCAGGCGGGCCGGACGATCGCCCGCGAGGCTTTCACGGTCGGAGACGCGGCTCCCACCAGGCCGCCCGCGGTGAGACGACCAGCGACCCCTGCCGCCGGCGCTGATGAGCAGATCGACTCGGACCCGGATGTGTCGTTTGGCCCGGCAACTCGTAGCGACGATGGCGCGGGACCCGCAGCCTCCGAGGAAATCGATGATGACCCGGAGGTCTACTTCGGCGCGCCGCGCGCGGGCAGCGCCGGCCGCGACGCCGGTCCGCAACCTTCAGTGCCTCTCGGCACGACTCGCGATTCCGGCGCAAACCCCGGCGGGCCGTCAATTAAGCCGCCGGTTCCGACGATCTTCGGCACCCCCGAAGGTGGTGCTGGGGTGCCTGAGGGTGGCGCCGGCGAACTGCGGGTGGACGGGCTAACGGTGGCGTTGGCTGACCCCTTGAGCGACGAGGGCGAAGCCGCTGCGCGGAGCGCCTTCCCCGCCGGCACGGAGTTGCTCTACCTCAGGGCTGAGGCCGACGACACGTGGCGCGGAGGAGTCATCTTGGCAACTTGGCATTGCGGCGACGAGGTGATCGACAAGCAGGTCATCGATGTGGAGGCCGGCGGGTCGGTGATCCTCAGCCTGTTCAGCCGAACTGCCGACAGCCTGAAGACCGGCCGGTGGCGGCTGACCCTCAAGGCGGGGAAGACGGAGCTCGGCGCTCTACCCTTCACGATAGGTCCCTAGTTTCTGACGGTGAGATCCACGCGATGGATGGCGTTTTTCCCGGATTTTTGGAACGGGCGCGGCATGGGCTGGATGTATCCGGCCACGTCGATGGTGCGGCACCGCAAGTCGTACTCGCCGGGACTCATCTTCGGGAGCAGGGCGGCCCAGTGAGCGATGGTGAACCGTTGCGGCCAGGTGAGGGGCTCGCCCGACGTCGCGTCGAAACCCGTCGGCGAGCACGGCAGCGGCCCGTCGCCCACTTCGCCCCCCCACGAGTCCGGTGGCCCGAGGATGTCGGCGTCCCGCCAGTCCTCATCAGACGTCTGCCCCTTCGGCAGAGCCTGAACCTGCACCCGCGCGAGACCAGAGACGCCGACCTGCGCCAGTCCGGTGATGGGGATCGGCTGATCGGCGCTCGCCGACTCGGGATGCGAGATGAAGCGCGCGGCGGTCTTCAGCGAAGTGTCGATGTCGTTGTTCCACTCGGCGTAGGTATCGTTGGCCTGGAACGCGTTCGATAGCACGACGCGCTGGACCCACTTGACTGACTTGAAGCCGTAGGCGTCCGGCACGAAGACGCGCACCGGCCCGCCTCGGTCGGGCGACAGGTACTCGCCGTTGAGCTTGTAGCAGAGCATCACCGGGAGTTGCCCGGGAGGGTCTTCGAGGACGCGGCCGAAGGGCAGCGAACTGCGGAAGATCTGATCCGGGTCATTGTTGTGAAAGCCGTTGTAGAAGACGCGACGGATGTTCGCCTTGGGTTTGGCCAGCCAGACAACGTCGCGCAAAGGCACGCCTTCCCACAGCCCCATCCCGCACGGGTCCGACACGTTGAGGCATGTCACGATGTGGAGATAGCAGGCGGCGCGCTCCTCGGCCAGCTCCATGAGATCATTCCACGTCAGCGCCGTACCCAACTCCTCGGAGAGCGGGTTTTCGATCTTCGCGTCCGTGTCCGGATCGGCGATGACCTCGAGCCGCCACGTGTCTCGATGCATGCCGGCGGCGCGGTGCTCCTCCGGGGAGAGCATCGGAGGCGACGGATTGCCGCGGCTGCAGTTGACGAAGTCCGCGTCAGCTGTAAGGTACTCGAGATCGCCTATCGCGTCGGCGAGTTCGGGAGGCGTGTCGGCGCTGACGCTGGACAGCGCCACGCCCGTCACGGCGGCGGTGCCTATACCCACGAAATACCGGCGGGTGAGTTGAATGTGGTCGTCGATGATTTCTTCAGTCTTGGGCATCGGGGCGAGGCACCTCGGCTCTGAGTTGGGTGTCGTGTGGTTGCCCCTGAGGCGGAGGCGCACCTCCAAGAATGGATCGGCGACCCCTTGGGCGAACTCGACGACTGAACCCAAGCCGCGCAGGAGGGCATGCAGATGATGGCAGCTATAGTCGTCGCGACGGTCGCCGGCGCCGCGTGCGCGCAAGGCATCGATGACCGATTGCCCGACGCCGAGTTCTTCGGGGCTTTGGATCTCGGTCTACCTGCGTTGTCGAAAGTCACGGAGGCGGTCGGCAACGATGATTACGCCGCCGCGCGCGTGGCGCTGGCCACGCACTTCCGGACGCGCGAGGGCAAGTACTGGTGGTTCAATCCGCATGACGTCGACCGTGAGATCGAAAACGGCGCGAAGTGCGCGGCTGTGGCCCAGCGGGCGGCCGATCGGACCGGCGAGTTCGACGAGAGTCGATGGCTCGACAACGGCGAGCTTGATTGGCTGAGCAACAGCGGCCACGCCAATTGGGCGCGGATGTACAACTGGCAGGCCCTCGGCGTGGGATACTGGCATGCGGGCCAGGAGGATCCTCAGGCGACGGTCTGGGTCGATCTGCTGCGAAGCTGGGTGACGCAAGTGCCGCCGGATGGGGGGCCTGCGTATTGGGCCACGATGACCACCGGCATCCGGATGCGCACGGGCTGGCCGCATGCCTTCAACTATTTCCTGCTCTCGCCGACCTTCACTGACGACGACGTGGTTCTGTTCCTGAAGTCGACTCTTGAGCAGACCCGCTACCTGCGTGAGAAGCACTCAACCACCTCCAACTGGCTCACGTTTGAGATGGCCGGGCTCTACAGTTCGGGGGTGTTGTACCCGGAGTTCAGCGAGGCCGCTGATTGGCGCTCTCACGCCGCGGCGGTCGCCGTGACCGACATGGACCGGGGGTATTTGCCGGATGGGTCGAGCATCGAGTTGTGTCCCGGTTACCACCAGTTCTTCTCCAACTACCTGCTGATGTATGACCTCGCCAAGACCGTCGGTCGCGAACATGAGGATGGGATCGGCGAGTTGCTGGCCAAGTGTGAGAATCCGTACGGGTACTACGTGAAGCTGATGGCGCCGGATCGCATGATGCCGGCCTACAACGACAATGGGCCGCTCACCGTGACGCCGCACCTGGCCAGGGCATCGGAGTTGTTCCCCGAGCGCGAAGACTTCCGGTGGATCGCGACAGACGGTAACGAAGGTGAGGAGCCGAGTTACACCTCAGTCTACCTCCCATACGCCGGCGCGGGGGCCATGCGCTCAGGCTGGGAGCTAGACGCGTGCTACCTTGGATTCGATTTCGGTCCGGTCGGGTATCGCCACGCCCACCAGGACAAGCTGAGCCTTGTCCTCTGGTCGTATGGTCGCCAGATCCTCTTTGATCCGGGCACGATGGACTACTCCGACACGCCCATGGTCGCCTATAGTCGCGACACCTTCTCTCACAACACGGTGCTCGTCGATAGCCGGCCGCAGCGCCGCAAGTGGTACGCTAATCCCACTCCCAACGGAATGCCGTACCAGGCGCGCGACGACGTGAAGTGGACCACTAGTGCTGCGAGCGATTTCGCCGCGGGCGTTTACGATGCCCACTACGGACTGTCTGGCGCGTCGGACTCGTATCCGTACAAGGATGGCGGCAACTTCAAGGAGGGCTGGGGCCTCCCGGCCACGCATCATCGGCGCGTGCTGTTCGTGAAACCCAACCTATACGTTGTGGCCGACACGCTCATCAGCAAGGACGGTGAGAGCCACGATTACGATGTGAGGTGGCACCTCGACAGCACGGTGACGGAGGTCGAGGGCACGATCATCCGGACGGCCGACGCGGAGTTGCCAAACCTGGAGATCGTGCCGCTGGATGCCGAGGGTCTAACCGTCAGGGCGACGCCGGCCCAGACTGAGCCGGAGTTGCTGGGTTGGAAGGTGGGCAAGACCGCCGAGCCGGCGACGACGACGCAGCACCTGAAGGCCGGCAACGGTTCGGTTCGGTTCCTAACGCTGCTGGCCCCGCTCAGGCCCGGGCAGAAGCGGCGGGTCCTGTCGGCGGAGTGGGACGGCGTGACCGCCCTGATTGAGTTTACGGATGGGAGAACGGTCACGGTCAACGTGCCCGAGGATTCGTGGGCCGAGCTGACGGCGAGCGTGGACTGAACGCCCGTGGGAGGCGGTTGCGGGGCGGGCGAGGTTGGGGTCATTGGGCGCGTCGAAGCCGACCGCCACCTGATCTGAGGAGACTCCAATGAAGAAGTCTATGAATCCGGTCGTCGTGATCGTGGTCCTGGCGGCAACGGTGGGAATCTGCGTGTGGATCATGTTCAGACTGACCTACGTGGAGCCGCTGACGGCGCCGCCTCCACATACCCCCAAGACCGGCAATATGAGGCCCACTGACAAGTCAGGCCCGATGGGACCCGTGCCCGCCAAGGCGGATGGCCGCCCGGCCGCCGAGGGCAGCGAAGCGACCGACGCAGCCGCGGAAGAGGCTCCGAAAGACGAACCGACCGACCGCGACACCGGGCCCGATGGGCTTGAGGAACCGTCCGATGACGTGGAGACGCCCGCCGACAGTTAGGCCTGCAATCTCCGACGCCCTCAACTGCGCGATCATGTTCTGTATCGGCTACGGGGTTGATAGGGGACTCTGAGGAGGAAGTCGACACGAGCGCCCTGGCTGTCTCAACTATTCGTTCACGACCCCGATCTGGCCCGCTACGCAAGTGGCGACCTGATCGGCGAGTAGCCTGATTCCGTCGCCATTGAAGTGAGTGCGATCCTCGGCCTGGACGGTGTCGAGGTCGTCGGCCACGGCGGCGTGGAGGTCATCGACCGGGATATCGTTCTGCTCCATGACGGCGTCAGAGACTGCGTTGAGGGCGATGCTGCCATCGACGCCGGGCACGTCTTTCTCCTCGAATGGAGTGGTGCGCCCGAAGATGAGTTGCGCGCCGGTCTCCTGCAGTCGCGCGACCACCTTCCCGAGGTTTGCCTGGTATTGCTCCGGCGACTTGCGCCGGTCGTGGATCCCGAAGTTGAAGTAGATGATGTCCCACTCGCCGCTGCCCTGATCCAGCCAGACATCCATGTTCTTCAACCCGCTGTCAGTCGGTCCGCAGTTCGCCGGCGCGCGATGCACGTTGGCCTTGCCGGCCAGCGCCTTGCGGACGCCGACGGTGTAGGATCGGGAGATGGAGTCGCCGATTAGGATCACGCGCGGCAGGGCTGGATCGTCCGCGATGAACCCCCACTCGGAGTTCTCGGGGACGTAGTTAGGCGTGATGCGCTTGCGGAGGTGAATCGGGAAGTAGAAGCTCCCGAGTTGGTCTTCGAGCGTCAGCTCCCACGCCTTCTCGGGGTCTGGCAGCGCATCCACCAGGTCCCGGTACGTGGTGTAGTCCTCAAACGATATCTTGTCGCCATACTTCTCCTGGAGCGCGGCCTCGGTGGCGGTCGTTGGCTCGCCCTCGGGAGGAGCGTCCTGGGCGGAGGCGGGGCCTCGCGGGATCGTGGCGGCGGCAAGCGCAATTGCCGCGAAGATCGCGACGCCGCCGAGCCGCTCGGCGCATACAGAGACGACGAGTTGCATGGTCATCAGTGGCGGCCTCCAGCCCAAGCCTGTCATTACTTCTCCACCGGCACAACAATCCCGCGCATGATGATGTTCTGGCAGAATGCGAACACCAGGAACGTGGGGATCGCCGCGATCAACAGGGACGCGAACACAACCCCCTGGCCGCTGCGCTGCTGGAGCTGGTACAGCCACGGCATCAGCGTCCACATCCGCTCGTCCTGGCAGATGAGAAGCGCCATCATGAAGTTCGAGTAGGCGGCGGTGAACGCATTCAGCGCGATGACCGCCAGGATGGGTTGGCTGAGCCGCACCGTGATGACCCAGAAGATGCGCAGCTCGCCGGCGCCATCAACCGAAGCGCTCTCGTAAAGCTCCTGCGGCAGGGAGTCGAAGAACCCCTTGAGCAGGAAGATCATGTACCCGTTCGCAAGCCCCGGCAGCACAAGCGCCCAGAACGTATTGAGCATGTGGAGTTGGCGGAGCATCAGGAAGACGGGGATCTGCGTGACCATCGGCGGGAAGGCCATGGTCATCATCAGAAACAGCAGCGCTTTGTATGACCAGCGCGGCTTGAAGCGGCTGAGGGCGTACGCCGCCAGCGGGTTTACGATGAGCGCGGCCGCGATGGCCAAGAAGCAGTAGATGACCGTGTTGAGGATGCCGCGACCATGACGGATGATGTAGTCGGCGACGGTCACGTAGTTGCGGGTGACGAACTCCTTCTTCAGCCACTTCGTCTTGCCCCCGAAAGCGCGGTAGTGCCACTGGTCCTGGGGCGGGAGCGCGTCGAGCCAGGTGTCGTAGCGCGTGCCGAGGGCCGCGTTGGCGGCCTCGACCGATGCGTGCTCGGCCTTGAGATAGTCGCGGAACATGAAGTCGAGGGTGTAGACGCGGATCATGTCGGCGGGGATCTCGTGTATCTCGCCGGTCTCGGGGTCTTGCCACCCCTCGAGGAAGGAGGCAAAGTCCGACATTGGCATGCCCTCGATCGGCGGCTCCTCGGCGAGGACGATCTCGTCGAACGCGGTGTAGCTCGTTCCGTATTTCTCGTTCACCGCCGCGACCGTGCCGTACTTGGTCTCGAGGTAGCGTTGGTAGAGCGGTTGGGCATCGGCGTCGACGCGGACCCAGAGCAGATTGAGGATCGTCCGAACGAAGGTCAGCCAGTCTTCGCGCTCTACTCCGTTGTCGGTCGGCGCCCGCTCAGCGAGGTGGATCTGGCTCCAGCTCATGTAGCCGGTCCCGTGCTCATCGTTGTACTGGTCGAGGTCCTCGGTGTACGCGGACTTGAGGAACTGAGTCTTGTAGAACCCGTCGATGCAGAAGTACGTGCGCTCGTCGACGGGCACGCCTGCCTTGAATTCGCGGAAGGCAAGGTCGAACGGGTCTGTCCCCGGCGTATTGCGTCGCAAGGTGTAGTCTTCAGGGATGACGATGAACGCATTCCAGTTGACGAACTCGGTACCGAGTTGCCGGTTCATCGCCAGCATGTCGTTGTCGAATCGCTCCACCATCTCGGTCTTGAAGTTGCGGAGCGAATGGGGCAGGACGCCGCGAGAGACGGGCGTTCGGAGATACCCGACGGTGTAGGTCGTGAACGGGGGAGCGGCTTCGTCGATGAATGCCTGCCACGCGTCAACCAGCTTCTCGTTGACCATTGGGGGCGGATCGAGCTTCAGGAACGATGGCGTGTCCGTCTCGTAGGCCATCTGCAACTGGTCGAACGACTCGTTGAACAGGCCTTCGATGTGCTTCCGGTAGAGATCGGCGTCGCTTCGCAGGAACTTCGGAATGATAACGTTATTCGGGAGGTCGACGGCGCTCTTGGTGCTGCCGGCGAGCATCAGCCCGAAGGGGTAGAGCATGCTCAGCGCGCCCACGGTCAGCACCAGGTAGATGGAGCCGATGAGGATACGTGTCTTGAATGCTCTTCGTTCGACTTTCGCGATAATAGGCATCGGTTAGTCCTTGGCCCCCTGCGCCCTGAACTCCAGCCGCGACAGTATCTTGAGCTGGTGGACGGTGAAGCCGATGAGCATGAAGCCTAGCACCCATGCCATCGCCGTCGCGGGGCCGAACTTGAGGAACTGGAACGCTTTGAACCAGATGTGGAGCCCAACTACCTCCGTCCCGGCGCCGCCGCCGGTCATGACGAGGATGTTGCCCGTGGCGGTGTACCACGATGCGATGAACACGCCGACGAAGTTGATGATGATGAGCGGCCTGAGCATCGGAAAGACGATGTGGATGATCTTATCGACGAAGCCGGCGCCATCGATATCCGCGGCCTCGTGGTAGTCGTCAGGGATGCCTTTGAGGGCCGCGAGGTAGATGAGACACCCGGGGCCCATACCGGCCCAGACCATGGGCAGGACGCATGAGAGCATGGATGTTTTCGGGTTGCTGAGCCACCGATGCGCTTCGGGTGTCTTCGAGACGAGCCGCATCGGGAGCTGGCCAAGGCTCTCCCAGAAGCCCTCGCCGGGCTGGAAGAAGATCGGGCTGGCCATCGCTCCACAGGTGAGGAAGAGGAGGATGCCCGCCAGCGCCATCCCCCAGGCGGAGAGTTTCATGTCATGGTATAGCAGCCGCCGGGCAAAGATGAATCCGAAGGTCATCAGCGTCAACCCCGCCCCGAGGAAGACGAAAGCAGGGACCTGCATGATGAGCGCGTTGAGCGAGCCCTTCTCCGTGGGCTCGTAGAACTGCTTCCACAGCAAGATGGTCACCAGCCCGGTGATGACGGCCGGCAGGTAGTAGATCGTGCGGTAGAATAGCGTGGCGCGCGGGATTTCCTGGAGCAGAATCGCCAGGATGATCGGCGGCAGGAAAGTCAGCGCCATGACCAGGAAGCTGTAGCGCAGCGAGTTCCAGACGGAGGTCCAGAAGTAGCTGTCGTACAGCAGATCCCCGAAGTTGTCCACGCCGACCCACGTCGATTCCCCCAGCAGGCGGTAGTCGTGGAACGCCATGTTGGAGCCTTTTATCAGCGGGGCATATTGCCAGAGAGCCACCGTTAGAACCGCGGGTATGAGAAGTATCACCGGCCAGGCGTGCTTGGCGAACTTGAATTTGCGGCTCTCGGGCGGACCTATCTGCTCGGGCGTGAAGGCCCGCATGATGCTCCGGAAGACGATGGTGAGAGTGATGACCAGCGCGATGAGGAGGACGATCGCCGAGACGCGCCGCTTGAGTCGTTCCGCCGGCGTGACGATGCCGATCATCTCGTCGTTCGCGCGGTCGCAGCCGTCCTTCAGCAACTCGTGCATGACATTCAGACGCTCTTCGGGGTCTTCGGGAAGCTCGTCGTTGATCGCCAGCTCTTCGGCTTTCTGGATGGGGAACGTCATCAAGTCGTAGGCGACGTTGCTGTTGCGGCCGTATGGTTCGGGTCGGCCTGTGGCAATCGCGATCTCAAAGGTCTCGGCCCAGCCTCTCGGTGAGAGCCGCTCGATCTCCGGGTAGCCAAACGCGCGCAGGAGCCTCGGGTTTACGAATCGCCCAAGGCCGCCCTCGACCATGATGCGGGTCTTGATGGCGACGGCTTCCTCGCAGTCGAAGAACCGCATGTACTCCCAGCCGGCGTCGCGGACGACGGGGTCTTCGATCTGGCTGAAGAGCGACATCATGCGGCTATTCAGTTCGCCGCCGCGCTTGCCGGTCGGCCCCATCGGCACGGGGACCATGCCGGTGACCTCGGGGTTGATGGTGGCGAAGATCTTCTCGTCGATGTACGACATCGTCATGCCGATCTCGCCGCGATCCCACTTCTGGTAGGCATCGTCGGCGTCCTTGTCGGCATATCCGCGGCGGATGTTGCCCTCGTCGTCGGTCCACTTCTCCGCGCCGAGGCGGGTGTAGAAGTCGAGGGCTTCCGCGGCCTCACGGGTGTCGAAGACGCAGCGCCACTCGTCCTTCTCTTCGTTATACTCCATGACTTCGCCGCCGGCCGACCAGAGGAAGGTGATCCAGTACCAGCTCTCGTGCTTGCCGCGAGACAGGAGCATTCCGGAAACGCCGCGCTCGGGGTCGGTGATCTCCCGCGCGGCGGCGATGAGGTCGTCCCAGGTCCAGTCGATGGTGGGGTACTCGATGCCCTTCTCGTCGAAGAGGTCGCGCCTATAGAGCAGGACCTTGCCGAGCGCGCCACCGTAGGGCATGGCCCAGACGTGCTTCGCGCCGTCAGGGCCCTTCCGGTCGATGACCGGCCACAGTTTGGGGTTGATGCGGAAGTCGATCTCCTCTTGCGTCATGCTGCTGATGTAGTCGTCCTCGGGCTTATCGAGAGGGTAGAGGAACTCGTTCTGGATGTAGGTGTCGGACTTGCGGAAGTTCAGGTAGAGCACATCGGGGGCCATGCCACCCGCGATGGCCAACAGGTCGGATTCGGCGCCCTCCACCTTGATGCCGGAGAAGCGCTTGAGTTCGATGTCTACGTTGTCCCAGTTGTGATCCCCGTATTTGGCTGGATTCGCTTTGTACTTGTCGCGATAGCGCTCGGCGAAGATCTCGGGGAACTTCTTCTTGAATGCGCGGACGCCGGCGACCTCACCGCGATTGAACGTGTCCGTGTTGCTGGGGTCGGGGAGATCGAACACGGTGACATGGATGATTGTCTTGTCGCCGCGATCCTCGACGGACCCGGCGAACGCCGGCCTGGCGGAGGCCATGCCGACGAGAAGCGAGGCCA
>CAZKUN010000161.1:0-21382 GCA_964555935.1 uncultured Armatimonadia bacterium
AGTTTCTTGGCACCTCTACCGAAAACCTCCCTGCTCATATGGGCAATGCGGGTGAAGAGCTTCTCATCCAGCACGTCTTTGAGGCTCCGGCCCCAGACTGCGGTGAGCGCTTGGGCGAAGCGCCAGTAGCCTCCGCTGCTGTAATGGTGGAGGCTGCCCGGCGCGGTGTGGGCGTAGTTATCGTGGTCGGGATCGTTGGTGCAGTCTGACCAGTCGGGAGCGGGCTGGCCGTAGTTCTGGCCAAACTTCCACGACCACCCGTTCGTGATAGGGAAGCCGCCCCAGTGGTCGCTGAGGTGCTGGAAGGTCAGCGTCTGGTGATGGCCTTCATTCAGGTACTTATGGGGGGCGTTCAGCTCGCCTTCGCCCGTCCAGTACTTGCTGATGAGGTCATCCGCGCTCTCGATGATGCCGTGGTCTACCGCAAGTTGCAGACAGGCGATGCTGAAGGTCTTCCCCAGCGACGCCGTCTGGTATCTGTAATCGGGGTCACCGAAAGTCTGCACGAGATAGCCGCCACGCGTGATGGCGACGCCCCACTTGTTGTCCGTATGGTCCTCTCCCTGGAACGCCGCGCCGCTGGCCTTCTCCGTCGCCGCTGCGAGCCACCGATCCCAGGCCGCTAGGTCGGTGACGCCCGCTTCCTCGGGCGTGAGAGTCTGCCATTCCTCACCCGGGTAGACGACCCAGTCGGGGACCTGTGCCGCCACGCCGGATGCCGCGCAGACGATGCACAGCGCGACCATGCCCATGGCCAATGCGGCGCTCATCTCAAGCCTCCCGTGACGCGAGTTCAGGTACTCCTCACCACCGAGGTCGCCGTTACGGGGCCTCGGTCGGTGGGGACGGCGGCACCCAACTCCGAAGGGCGCCGGACACCTCGTCGATCTGACGCGTGACGGGGCGATAGTCTGGCGCCTCACCCATCAGCGGGCAGATGGCCCCGCCCTCGGAGTGCTCATTCCAGCCATACATGATGACCGAGTTGGCCTCGCACTTCGCGGGGTGCTCGACCACATAGTCCAGTCCCGCCGTCACGTGCCGCGCCAGGTCCCCGGGCAGTGGCTCGGCCCAGTCCCAGGCGGGGAAGATCTCAGGGTTCTTCTCCGCCCGCGGCATCCAATCCGCTCCCGACATCAGTATCGGCACGACCCTCAGGTCCGCGTCACCGAACACGCCATCGAGCACGGTGCGGCGGATAGCGGGCCACAGGTCGGCGTAGGGAATCGGCTCGGTGGCCTCTGGGACACCGTACCGGTAGTGGTACAACGTGACCGCGTCGAGCAGGCCTTCAGCGACGAGTTCACGCCACACGTCGAGGCCGCTATTCACCATCCCGACGATGTAGGGATTGCCGACACCGGATTGTTGCAGTCGGTTGCGGAGGTGGTCGAAAGCTCCCCGTATCAGCGCGAGGGGAGCGGGCTCCTTCCGCTGGCCCTCGCCTAGCAGGCTCGGCTGGTAGACGTATAACAACGGCCTGCCCCCGAGCACGCGCTGATACGTCGGCTCGCGCATCAACTCGACGTACTCGTCGACATATTGGCGCCAGTCGTCGAGGACCTCCGCCTCGGTATGAATCACCGAGGCCGGCTCCCAGAACTCGGTGCTGCCCATTCCCGCGGCATTGGCGATGAGGCAGAAGCCGACTTGCGTCTTCAGCGGGCTCCGCAGGTAGGCCTCAAGGCCGTCGCGCAATGCGCGGCGGACCGTCTGATGGCGGCCGTGGTGACCGAATGCCCAGTAGTCAATGCCACCGGAGGCAGCGAAGGCGATCTCCGCGTCGGTTGCCTCCTGAATGGGCTCGGGCAAGTACTCGGGGTTGAACGCCAGCGGGGCCTCCGGGTCGCCCGTGCGCCGGACGAAGAACGGCGCGCGCCAGTGGTACTTCTCCGGCTTGAGGAAGCCAAACTCCTGCTTCTGAGTGGTGTAAGGGTGGCCGCTATACATGTCCCAACGGATGACCCCAAGCAGTGGGCGGGAGGGCTGGCTCGCCTCGATCACCTCCGGGGCCTCCTGACTGGTGGCCGCGGATGCGAGAGCCAATAGGCAAGCGGCGGCAAATGCGGCGCCCATCTCAGCCCTCCTGGGATGCGAGTTCGTTCAGGTACTGCTCGACATTCGTGTACCCATCGCCATCGAGGTCGCCGTTGCGATCATCGGGATCATTCGGATTGAGGCCATGGTCCTGTTCCCACGCATCCGGCATGCCGTCGTGATCCGAGTCAGTCGGCGGCTCGGACGACCGCAACTCGGGGTGGTCGCTGCCCTTCCCTACCTCGCCCGTACCCGCTGTGACCTCGTCCGCGATCCGTTGATCGACGGCGTCGCGTCGGGGCCGGGTAGCCCCCGCGTTCCGGAGCACGAGGTCAAGCAACTCATCCATCAGTGTGGCCGTGATCGGCGGCGTATCGAAGGGCCCCTTCGCCTGATATCGCGCCTCGTCGGCCGGACCGTAGTCCGGCTTGTCGTCGGTCTCTCGAACTCCGACCGCCCAGCCGTCGCCCGTGCCGTCCGGGCACGCGGGCGTCGTGTTCCCCTCGATGTAAAGCCGCGCGGCGCCTTTCACCCACACGACATTGTCATCTCGCGGATTACCATCCGGGCCCTTGAGATAGATGTTGTCGACGAAGTTCACCTCGGGCCCGTGGGCTTCCTCGAACTCGCCATGCGTGGTGAACTGAGCGTAGTTGTTGTTCCAGTTGTAGACCACGTTGTTGCGGAAGTCGAACCGCGAGACGGGCTTGGATAGGGGGTTATTGAAAATGAGGGCCGGGTTGCGCCCGCCGTTGTGAGCGAACAGGCAGTGATGCACCGAGGCGGTGAGCGTCCGCGAGTTGCCCCACCCGCCGATCAGCATTCCCATGCTGTGCGGGCCTTTAGGATGGCCCCCCTGCAGCCCTTCGGCGAAGATGCACCATTGGTATGTAACGTCACTGACTTCGGAGTAGGCCTCGCCATTCTCGTCGGCCGCCCACATCACCGAGCAGTGGTCGATGACCACGTTGTAGGTGTGCTTGCCACCGCCGCCGTAGACGAGTATCCCGTCGATCTGTCCGCCGTTGTCCGCGGTCAGAGCGCCCGAACCAGGGCGCGCGCGGATATGTCGGATGATGGCATCGTGGCCGCCGTAGGCCACGGCGATCGTCCAGTTCTTCAGTTGGATGCCGTCACCCGGCGCCGTCTGCCCCGCGACCGTGACGTAGCTGTTGGCCTCGCGTATCGTAATGTTGGCCGAGAGTTCAATGGTCCCGCTCACGCGGAACACGACGATCCGAGGCCCCGTCTCGACCTCGCAAGCCTGCCGCAGGCTGCCCGGCCCCGAGTCGTTGACGTTCGTGACCTCGATGACGCGCCCACCTCGCCCCCCGGGCGTCTCGGTCCCATAGCCTTCGGCGCCGGGGAAGGCCGGGATGGCATGTGTGGGCGGGCACATCGCGCCCAAGATCGTCAGGATGACGACCACGCCGATCAATGGCATTCTCATGAAGCACTCCCGTTGGCTTGGTGGCTCTCAGGCTGTGGAATCTCGCCGTCGGCCGGTTCGAACACGGTCGCGCGCTACTTGTACATCGCCCTTCCTGCCCGTCAGTTCCGTTCGCGAGCCCCGAGTGAAGCGAGTCTATCCGCCCGTGGTATCTATCTCTAGCGTGCCGCCCAGCATCCGCCCCGGCAGGTACAGGCTGATGTCAGCCCGCCGGCCCTTGATCGGCAGATTCGGCCACGCGTTCAGCGGCAGGATGATCTCCGCCGCCCCATCCTCACCGACACGCACGGGAATCGCCTGCACGCGCTCGCGGTCGAAGAAGTAAGTGCCGGATGCGGACCATTCGCCTTCAACGGGCCCGGCGATCTCGGCGACAAAGCGCGCCCGGTACGGCTCCCCGTCGGCCGCCGGATCCAGTAGCTCCGCAGTGATCCGTTCAGCGATCTCGGCCCGGAACTCAGTCTCCTCGCCAGTGAACTCGATGAACGTGGGCAGATAGCCCACGACGGGCGCGCCCAGCTCCGCGCCGTAGGCGTCCCATGCCCTTGCCCCCCCGCGAATCGAGACGGCGGCTGGAGCCGTCCTCCGTCCAAGCGATGAGCAGCTTGCGCTCGTCCTTGGCGAACAGATGACCCTCCATGCCCTCGGGCATGGTCGCCTCACCAACGGGCTTCGCGTCTCCGATGAGCGCGTTCATGGTCGCTATCGAGACACCATGCGGCGTCAGCGAGCCGTCGTGCTCCCAGATGCTCATGTAACGCAAGCCCGGCGGCGGCCCGGGATAGCGCCCGTCGTAGCGCAGCCACTTCTCCGCGCGCCCCCACGACAGAGACCTGACCGCCCAGATGTCATACTTGCGCGTGTTGATGGCGGTCACGGCCCACGGCGCGACGCGGGTCGCGTCGATCGAGGCATGTGGCGTGGCCAGCTTCGCGACGGGGGCGAAGTCAACCGTCCAGATAGGCTTGCCCGCATCGGCGGCCCCAGCGCTGAGGTGCTGGCCTTTCGCCCTGTCGAAGCGGCCGGTATAGGTATACGCCGCATCGTAGTCATCCGGCGTCAGCAACGCCCACACCTTGTCATGCCAGCCAGTCGAGGTCCCCGTATGGGCAAAGACGACGCAGTCCGGGTCGGCTCTCTTCGCCGCGCGACGAGCGGCCCGCAGGAGCTTGGCGTAGTCCTCGGGCGAGTAGCTGTTCGTGCCGCCGTCGGGCTCGTCTATGATCAGCCAATGCCCAACGTAATCGCGGTAGTGCTCGACGAGAGCGAAGCAGAACTCCTCCCACTCGGCCAGGGCAAAGTACCCCATCGGGTGCTTGATCCACTCGCCTTCGCCAGGTTCATCCTGGATGCACCACTTGGGCATGTTGCTGCGATTGGTATTGATGTTCGCGCAGATCCGGATGCCGTATTTGCGCGCGAGGTCGATGTCGTCATCGTGGAAGACGAACGCGTCGTCATCCGGCTCGACGTTCGTCCACTCGGCGAAGTGCCCGCCGCTGGAGAGCGTGTTCGTCCAGACCATGCCAGCGTTCGCCATCGCCGCAAAGCACTGCTCGGAATGGGACGCGTAGAGCCCAACGGTCTCGGCGCTGGCTCCCCGCGTGCTCGGGATCACCGAGTAGCAGAGCTGTCCTGAGTAAAAGGGCAATCCTTCCACCTGTACCGTGTACGCAACTCGATAAGCGCCGGTCGGGTGCGGGCCATTCACCAGCCCGCGGCGGTCCGTGGAGGCCTCTGACGCGGTGATGGTCTCCTCGCCTGTCTCAACGATCCGCCCCGTCGCGTCGTGGACCACGTGCTGCAGCACCACGTCGGCATCTCGGTCGGCGCCACGCATCTCCCAGGTCAACGACACGTCATCACCTTCACGCCAGACGTGACCTGCTCGTCCGCCCGCACTCAAGCCCACGTCAACGCCCGCCCGTGGCGCGTAGTCAGTCAAACCGCCGCGCTCAAGCTGCGCCGCGTCCAGGCAGACCTCCCGCGGACCATCGGCCGACAGGGTCACGTAGAAGCTGTCGATCTCCTCGAGCGCGTCGATGGTCGCCGAGACACGCTGCCAGTCGTCCGAGCCATTCAACTCGAAGCTCTGCTGCTTGCCTTTGACACCGATTGCTCCCGTGACGGGACCATCCACGCGCGCGTAGATCGAGGCCGTGTAGGTCGCTCCCGCCTCGAGCATGAAGGGAGATGAGTAGATGCCGTCATACGTGAACCAGCGGCCCGTGAGTGCCCGCCGTTTGTCGCGGAGCATTCCCGGCCTCAGGCAGCGGTCGCTCTCGAAGGGGTTCTCGTTGCTCAGGCGCTCATCGGTAAGCGCCCACTGGCTCTGATAACCGGCCCGTCAGCCGTTGGTGGGTGCCACCTCGAAACCCGAATTCAGCAGCATGTTCCCCTCGGTTTCCGGGCGTGCGGTCTGCTCGGCGGGGGGCTGGTCACGCTCGACCAAGCGCGTCCGCCCTCTGGCGAAATACGTACCGTCTTCCGGGTCGTTCGACACCAGAATCGAGTCGATGATGATCCGGCCACCCATCGGTGACGCCGCCTCGACCTCGATATGCCGGGCGGGGTCGACGGTCTCCACCTCCAGGGGCAGCCAGTTCATGTTGTCGTCCATCTGCTCGCGCGGGTAAGCAAGCGATGCCTCTGCCCCACCCATCCTCACCGTCATCGCCCGCGACTCGTGCTCTCCGTCGCTGGCGTAGACCCGCACGAAGACACTGACCTTGCCTGGCGGGAGTTCCGCGGCGAGCGGCGCGGTCATCGTGCCCGACCCAGGCTCGGCGAACATGTCATACGCGAACCGAGTGCCGATGTAGGAGGAGAGTTCGTTCCGACCCACCTTGAGGTTGGTGAGCGCGCAGTCCTCGGCCTCGATATACTGGCGGAAGTAGCCCTGCTGCCCAACCGCCGGCAGCGCCGCCAGACATCCCACGATCATCGCCCCGAACCGCAAGCTGGCCATTGTTGACCTCCGCTGTTTACCTAGCTTCCGGTTCGACGCGATGGCATCCTCCCCAGCCTTGGCCGGTCCGATCCCCTGCGTGACACGGGAGGACGCGGGCACGAGCGCCTGGAAGCTGGTCATCCGACCACCAACGCGGGGAGCGTGATGCGCCATGCCGAAACCGAAGTTCACAGCCCTGGCAACCTGTATGACCGCCCTGTGCGCAGCATGTCTCGCGGACGATGCCGCCATTCCGCTCGGCAGCGCCGAACTCGCGGATATGGGTTTCCTCGATGTCACCGCGCCGCCGTTCAGCGCCGACCCCGCAGGAGCCACAGACTGTACCGAGGCGCTTCAGCGCGCCATCGACCACGCCCGCACCCACTGCCTGGCCGCCTTCTTCCCGCCGGGAACGTACCTGGTCAGCGACACTCTGAGGTGCGAGCAAGGGCACCTCGGGAAGCGCGCGCGAACGGTCGACGCGGCGTTTCTGGCGCTAGGCTTCGGCATTGGCCCGCGGGCGCTGCCCAATCTGTTGCTCGGCTCGAGGCGCGGCGAGACCAGACCTCGGATCGTCCTGGCGCCGAACTCGCCCGGGTTCGATGACCCCGCCAGTCGGAAGCACGTGATCCGCTTCGTCAGGTGGGATGTCGCCACGCAGGCGAGTCCTCAGCCAAATGGCAGCTTCAACCAGATGTGGGTCGGCATCGACATTGCGATCGGCGAGGGCAACCCAGGCGCCGTTGGCATCCGCCACCGCGGAGCCCAAGGGTCCGGAGTCCAGGACTGCGTGATCGACGCCACCCACGGCTTCTCCGGCATCGAGGGCGCCTGTGGATCGGGCGGCAGCCACGCCAACGCGACCGTCATTGGCGGGCGCATCGGAGCCGATCTCCTCGAGGCGCAACCAGCCCCGACCATCACCGGCTTCACCCTCATCGGCCAGACCGAGACCGCCCTGCGCTACCGCGGCTACGAGACGCTGACGGCCGTGGGGCTTCGCGTGGTGAGCGACGCGTCCGGTCCGCTCATCGTGACTGACCCCAACCGACTTGCCCGTGACCTCTTCGGGCAGCTTTGTCTTGTGGATAGCAGCATTGAGTTCCGACAGCCCGGGCCGAACGTGGCGCTTGAGAGCCGCACGAGCCTCTACATGCAAAACGTCTACGTGAAGGGCGCGGAGACGGTCGTCCGCCACCTCGACGCCGCGGACCTGCCGGGGGGCGGCGAAGGGTGGCTGCGGATCGCGGAGTATGCCCACGGGATCGATTCCCCCAACGAGAGGCTCGAACATATCTACGCCGCGCCGGTCTACATCGACGGCGAGCGGCAGGAGGGGCGAGCGCTTTCGGCTCGGACCGAACGCGCCGCGCCGCCTGATGATCTCCAAAGCCGACACGCGTGGCCCGAGGACTTCCCGAGCTTCGAATCGCCCGGCGCAGCGAACGTGAAGGCGCCGCCGTACAATGCCATGGGCGACAACGAGACCGACGATGCCGACGCCATCCAGCGGGCCATCGACGACCACGAGGTGGTGTTCCTCCCGCGAGGCAGGTACCGCGTGTCGCGGACCCTCAAGCTCCGGCCGAACACGAAGCTGGTGGGGGCGCATCGAGTCTGGTCCACTATCACCGGGCTGGCGGCGGAAGGGGGCGACTTCGGGGACCATACGGCGCCCAAACCGGTGGTGAGCACCGCCGACAATCGGGACGCGGAGACTATAGTGGCGTTCCTCGGGATTTCAGCCGGCGCGCCGGGAGCCTACTGTCTGGAGTGGCGAGCCGGCAGGAACTCGGTCTATCGGGCTGTGGAGATGTGGGCGTCATTCAAGGCCGATCCCGAGGGCGTCCGGCCGGTGCTAGGCCACCCGCAGGCGGTGGTGACAGGGAACGGAGGCGGGCGCTGGTACAACTTCCATTCCGACCACCGCGGCAGCCCTCACCTGGACTATCGCCATCTGCTGGTGCGCGGCACCACGGAGCCGCTACGCTTCTACCAGTGCAACCCCGAGCACAGTGCCGGCGACGGAAACATGGAGCTGCGCGATGCCCGGAACGTGCGTGTCTACGGACTCAAGGGCGAGGGCCCCACGCCCATCTTCGTGGTGCGGGATTGCGATGACGTGCAGGTGCTGGGCTATGGGGGCAACGCCATTCCTCCGGCCGGTGAATCGCTGCTTCTGTTCGAGCGCACGCCCAACTTCCTGGTCGCAAACCTTGTCGACCGACCGATGGGCATCCGCGGCGATCCCACGAGCTGGCACGCGCTCATCGAACATCCAACAGGCGGCCCGGTCGTCACGACGACGGCGCTTGACCGTCCCGTGGTCTACAGACGCGGCCGCCCGGCGCGCTAGGCGCCCCGGCCTCAGAGAGCGATCACCTTGCCCGTCCGCGCTGACTCGAAGCAACTGAGGATGAACCGCGTCACGCGCGCCCCATCGACAGCCGTCGCCGGCGGCGCCTCGTCCTCCAGGATGGACTTCGCGAAGGCGGGGAGAATGTCGGGCACACCGCTGGCGATTTCCGGGCCAACCGTCTCCGAGTAGTCGCGCGACTCGTAGGGGATGGTCCACTCGGCCTCGGGCACTGACGACTGGAAGCGGGCGTCATGCCCGTGGTCGGTCGCAATGGCGCTTCTCCCGCCGTCGACCGCCATCACGAAGAACGGGCACGCGCATGGAAGGGCGTGTCCCTCCATCAGCCGGCCCGTGCCGCCGTCACCCCCGAGGAAGGCGCCCACGCTGCCGTTCTTGAACCGCACCGACGCGTTGATGGTGTCGACCACGTCCGGACGGGAGTGATGCTGCACCCCTCCGACGGCGTAGACGGACTCAGGCTCAGCGCCGGCGAGGTAGAACATCAGGTCCACGATGTGACACCCCTGCGAGAGGATCTGCCCGCCGCCCTTCACGGGGTCCTGCGCCCACAACCCCTCCGGCCAGATACCGTCCGTACGCGCGTGGGCGATGACGTTGTTGGGGTTGGGAATCTCCCGCTTCACGTCCCGGGCACCCTTCGCGAAGCGGCACCTGAAGGCCACCATATACTTGAGGCCGGTCCGCTCCTCGGCCGCGAGAATCGCGTCGCATTCCTCCCGCGTCATCGCCATCGGCTTCTCAATGAGCACGTGCTTGCCATTCTCCATGGCGCGGAGCGAGAAGGGCGCGTGAGTGTCGTGCCATGTGGTGATGAGCACCGCGTCGATATCCGGGTCCTGGAAGATGCGCTCGGGGTCGTCCGTCACGTACTCGCCGCCGTAGGTCTCCCGGTAGCCCTCGGCCTTCGCGGGGTCGATGTCGGCGAGCCCGCGGATCTCGATTCTCTCGGCGTAAGGTCGGAGTTCCTCGGAGATGCTCGCCGACTTCGCTCCAACCGACCCCAGATGCGCCTTGCACATTCCTCCGCAACCGATCACGCCCAACCGAACGCTGCTCATTTGGTCGCTCTCCCTTTCTGGGTGGCATGTCCGTTCGCTGATCCGCCCGAGTCGGGTCCGTCTACTCAAGCGCCAACTCAACCAAGGTCGCCGAATGCGGCGGGAACTCGAAGGTCAACTCTCCCGCTTCCGGCGCATCCACTTCGCGCGTCCTCACGAGAATCTCGTTCACCTCATCGTACGTCTGCAGGGCCCCACTTCTGTCGGCGAAGGTCTCGCTGTTGAGCACGTGTACGAGAGCGGATCCCACCTCCCAGCCCTCGGGCAGTTCAAGACCGGCCGCCACCACATTCGACTCCGCCGACTCCTCGCTGTCGCGCGTGCGGTTAACCACCAAGAGGCGCAGCACGCCCGCGTCGCGCGACGCGCCGACGTTCAGATTCCACGTGGAGCTTTCCGCGGCCAGC
The DNA here is from genome assembly GCA_964555935.1 of uncultured Armatimonadia bacterium. GTDB lineage: Bacteria > Armatimonadota > Zipacnadia > Zipacnadales > VGFC01 > CAZKUN01. The sequence goes on from CAZKUN010000161.1 coordinate 10,283, forward strand.
AGCTCGCCTCGGCAGAACCGCTCGATCAGCCGGTAGCCTTGAGACATGGGCGTGCTGACGAAGTTATGCGGGATCCGATCCGTGGGCGTGTACTCGATGATGTTGAAGCCCCACGCGCCGAAGGGCCTCTCGGCCTCGTCGCTGACGCGGCTCCCATGCATCAGACTATGCGCGGCGGCTCCGCGAATTCGGGGGTGCTTCATGTAGTGCAGGACCAGGTTCACGTTCGCCACGCCCGACCCCAGCGACTTGTTGTAGAGGTTCGTCATCCACCCGTAGCGGAATTCGGTGACGTGCAGGCCGGCGCCGCTGAAGCCATTCCCATCATAGGCCCCAAACAGCAAGTCATACGGCGCGCAAGGCAACTCGCCCCACGGTTGCTCGTAGCGATGCGTCGGATTGGTGCCAACGTAGCGTTTCCATTCGTCATACGCCGAATGCTCGTAGTCCTCCATCACCCACGCGTACTCGTGGTTGACGAAGCTGATGTTCGTTCTGTCCGCGACGTGCTCGTCGAGATACTGAAGCACGCCGACGGACCAATCCAGACGCCTCGATTCGGGCGCCGCGGACGGAAAACTCCACTGCGTCGTGACCAGGATGCTCGCGCCCGGATCCACGCCGCGGATGGCCTCAATGAACCGGCGGGCGATCTCTCCGTACTGCTCGGGAGTGAACGAGAAGTAGTCTTCGTTGCCGATCTCCCACTGGGTCACGTGCCCGAGCATCTTCATCCGCTTGGCCTGTCGAACAGCCCGCCGCGCGGCATCTGTCGCGAGGTCAAGCGCGTGCTTGGACAGCTCTCCGTCCTCGCCCCTAAGTGGCACGCGCCGACTGGTCTTCGGGTCGAAGGCGTAGTGCGTGTTAAGCTGCACGATCGCTTTGAAATCGCCATCGGCCAGGAACTGCAGGAACTCCTCGTACTCGATCCAGTCATCCGGGCGGTGCGGCCCGTCCTGGCCCGCCTTGAAATCGGGAAACCACGCCTCGCTGGAGACGCCGGGGAAGAAATGAGCCACATAACCGCCTCCCGGATACCGGAAAGCCCGCAGCCCGTTGGCGCGGAGATGGTCGATGAACTCGCCGTAGCAGTTATCCCAGATCTCCCTCAGCGAATGCAGATGGCCGGAGAACTCCCAGTTCACAACGCAGAAACTCTCGGGCGAGAGCCCGCTGCGGATGACCTCGTCATTGACTGTAATCGTGGCCTGCTCATCGGTCAGTACCATCCCGCCCGCGAGGAGCGCGAGTCCGATGGATAGACAGAGCAGAGAGGTGCGCGGGCGCATCCGAGAGTGCCCCCTGACGTTAGGTTGACGCGAAGTGCATCGCAGTTCGTCCCTTGCGACGCCAGGGCCTGCGTCGACGGAAGGGGGGCTTGCGCCCGACGGCGAACGCGCCAGCACGTTGAACTCACCCTCGGCAGACCGGGAGCGTGATGACAAATGATAATCAGGTCACTGGGACACGCGTGCTTCACGGCGAGCGATGGCAAGCATTCCATCATCTTCGACCCATTTCTCACCGACAACCCCGAGGCGGTCATCGGACCCGATGAGGTCGAGGTCGACGCCGTGCTTCCCTCCCACGGTCACTCCGACCACCTGGGCGACACCATCCCAATCGCGAAGCGCTTGGACGTCCCCGTCGTGGCGACGTACGAGTTGGCGATGTACTGCGAGCGCCATGGCGCCTCAGTTGTCCCGCTCCACATCGGCGGCGGGACCAACCTGCCGTGGGGCCGAGTCAAGCTCACCTTCGCCACCCATGGCGGCGGGGTGATCGGCGACGACTTCATCGAGTATACCGGTCCGCCATGCGGTTTCCTGGTGACGATGTCGGGACAGACGGTCTACTACGCCGGAGACACAGGCCTGTTTGGCGACATGCGCCTCATCGGCGAGACCGCCGATATCGACGTTGCCATCGTGCCCATCGGCGACCACTTCACGATGGGCATTGATGACGCGGTCAGGGCCGTCGGATTTCTCGGTCCCAAGGCAATCATACCGACACACTACAGCGCCTTCGAGCCGATCGAGCAAGACCCCGCTGAGTTCGCCGGACGAGTGGAGGCCATGGGCGTCAAGTGCGTGATCCTGTCGCCCGGCGAGGAGGGCGAATTTTGAGCATCAGACTCGGATACCATCCGGCGACATGGGGCGGCGGGCTCGACAGTCTCTGGGCGGGCGCGGAATGCATGGCGAGTTGCGGGTGGGATGGCGTCGAATACTGCTACCGCGACATCGACCAGTGGTACGACCGGCCGGACGAATTCCAGCGTAAGCTCAGCGGCTACGGCCTGAGCCTCGCATCGCTCTACATCTCGAGCGGCTTCGAGAACGCCGACGTGGTGGCGGAGCACCGCTCTCGAGTCGCGGCCGGCGCGCAGTTCTGCGCGCGCGTGGGCTGCGACTTCGTCCTCATCGACGGCGGCGCCCGAAACGACTCGGGGGATTACTCCGACGAGGACTTCAAGCGCGTCGCTGACGCGGCCAACGCCTGCGGCGAAATCTGCAGAGACGCCGGACTTCGCTGTTCGTGGCACCAGCACTGGGGTTCGATGTTTGAGTGGCAGGCGAACTTCGACCGACTGATGGAAATGACGGATCCCGAACTCGTGCTGTGCACGCCCGACACCGCGCAACTCGCGCTGGGCGACTTCGACGTTGTCGAGACCGTGCGGACATACGCGCCCCGCGTCCAGTATATCCACTTCAAGGACCTGGGGCTCGACCGCCGCTTCACCGAGCTGGGGCAGGGCACTATCGACTTCGCCGCAACCTGGGAAGCGCTCGGCGCGGAGAGTTACGAGGGGTGGCTTGTGGTGGATCTCGACTACACGGATCTAACCGCGGACGAGAGCTGTCGCGTCAACAAGGGCTACCTGAACGACACGCTGGGCATCAAGGGCCTGGCGGACGGGCGGTAGCCACAGCTTCAGGCCAGCCCTCGAGGCACGCGATCGCCATGCCACGGCTGCGCGTAGGTGGGTTGGTTCGCGTAACGCCGCATCCCCAGGTCAAGCGTCACCCCGCACCCCGGCTCGAGGCGCGTCACCAACCATTTCGTGTCGACCGAACGGACTTCGGCTCCCCACCGCACGTCAGTGAACTGATGCTCGCCGAATCCGCCCGCCTGGATGATCAACTCGCGCGGCTCCGTCAGGCTGGTGTTGACGAGTTCCACGACCGTGCGCTCGCGCGTGATGCCACTGACCAGGGCCGCCACGTCATCGGGCAGGCCCGGGCGGCGCTTGGCGGCGTCGAAGTATCGCACGCGGCAGTGCAACAACCCGCCGTGGTACTGGTGTTGCGGCGCCCCCAGAGTCAAATTCACCAACGCCTCGGTCGACACCGGGTTGATCTGTTGCCAGTGGTGAACGTCCCAGTCATCGCGGTTAGGGCCGTCGTGGCGCATCGTATCCATGCGCCGGCGAGCCATCGAATGGCCCGCTCGCTGCACCGCCTCCGGGTATTCCGGCCATTCCCCCATCACGTAGCGGAACCACCCGCCGGTGTTCGTAGTATCTGCCTTGCCACGCTGATCGCTCGCCTCCGTCGACTGATCCGGCGCCACGATCTCGCGGATCCGCTGCAGGTCGGCCTCGTCTTGGGAGTGCCACCACAGCTCCAGGAACGTCCTCAACTGGGAGAGAAGGGGCACGGGGTGACCCCACCCGCTGTCGCCGTGACGAAGCGGCGCGACGAGCACGCCGTCCTGTTTCTCGGCCAGGTTGCAGATGTAATCGAGTTGGCTGCGCGGGAACTCAAGCCACTCCGCATCACCGGTCAACAGATGCGCGTTGGCGGCGGCGATCATGCAGGCTTCACTGGGGATTGACGAGCCGTGCGGCCAGCGGTAGCCGTAGTAGCCGCCCCACCATTTCCCATCATTCAGCTCGCCGATCTTCCCCGTGGGACCGACGTTGTCAGGCACCAATCCGCCGTTGGCCTTGGCTCGGTCGCGCCACGCCGCCGTGTACTCCAGCACCCAGTCCTTGTACTTGTCATCACCCGTGTATAGGTAGGCGTTCGTCACCAAACTCGTGGCGGCGAGGTTCAGCGGCACATCGCCCTTCATCATCCGCGCGTTCATGCGCGTGATGATCTCGTCCATGACCCGATCGTCGGTCCACGGGCAGTTCGGGCCCGTCACGCCGGGGATGTCCTCAAACGGCGGGGGGTAGTCGTCCAGGATCGGGCGGTGGGTGTGCCAGTCCTCCGCGGTCACCTCGAATTGCGGCCCCCTGCTGCCGTTGATGGGCGACCGAATCAGCTTGTGCTCGCGGTCGTAGTTGGCGGCCTCGGGGTCGTCGCCGGTATACATCTCGGCAAAGCGAGTCGCCCGGTCCGCGTCGCGGCCAATCGTCGGGTCGGCCAGGCCGAAGAAGTAGATGTACGTGTAGCTCTCGCCGTGGTGCATCCAGTCGTAATACGCGTCAAACTCCCGGTGGACTTGGCCCGTGCGAGTGAACTGCTCGGTCACGGCATCCCACAGCCGGCGGGAGAGTTCGTGGATGCGTTCCCCGCCGCCCAACGCGTAGAACAGCGGGAAGTTGCTGAAGCTCTCATACGCGTCGTCGGAGCCATCCATCCCCGGCCAGTCGTTGCGCCAGACCAGCTCGCCGCCTCGCCACGTGTAGTGCTCGACGAACCGCTCGGCGGCTTCGCCCATCGACCGGATCAGATGCCGCTGCCGAAGCGCCCAGGCCGGCGGAACCGTGGGAGTGTCTCCGACCACGATATCTGGTGTCGCGTCTGCTGGCGTGCCCATGCGTGTCGCTCCTCGTCAGCCCTCAGCGTTGAGTAATGCCTCGAGTTCGGACCAGACCTCGTCGGGGATGACTTCTGATGCCGCCTGGATGTTGGCTTCGAGTTCCGTTGGGTTGGCGACGCCCAGAAGGCTCGTGGACACGCCCTGCTCGCGCATACAGAACTGGAGATTCAGCGCGCTCAGCCCCACGCCCCGCTCTCGGCCCCACTTCCAAAGCTCGTGGGCCGTCTCAATCTTCGCCGGGGTGGCCATGCCACCCGCCTTCGCGGCGATTTCGCGCGGGTCCGGTCCCGTCAGAAGACCATTCATCATCGCCGTGCCGTTGAGGACGCCCACACCATGCCGCGCGGCGGGCTCGATGACCCCTGCACGAGCGCTCTGATCGAGCAGGTTGAAGTCACCGAACGTCAGGCAGACGTCAAACTCTCCGCTCTCGATGCAGCGCCGGTGGATCTCGTGGCGGCGCACGCCCAAGCCAATCGCGCGGATGACTTGCTGTTCCTTCAGTTCGCGCAACACGGTCAGAACGCCATCCGGGGCGAACACCTCCGAGACATCCGTCGGGTCGTGGGCCAGCAGCAGGTCGATGTAGTCCGTCCGCAGCTGGCCGAGACTCGCCTCCACGCTGCGCTTGGTGCCCTCCCCCGAGTAGTCCTTGGCCCCCCGGCCGTCGCGGCCGGTTTTCGTGGATAGGATGACCGATTCCCTGCGCCTGGTATCGCCGTCATACCACTGCTCCAGGGCCGGGCCCACGCGTCCCTCGCTGCCCCAGTACATCGGCGCGGTGTCGATGAGATTGATCCCGGCTTCAAGAGCCGCGTGGACCGTGCGGGCGGCCAGATCATCATCGGGCCCATCGGGCGTCACCCCAAGATGCGCGCCGCCAAGCCCCAGCGGAGACACCTGAAAACCCGTGCGGCCCAACCGACGTCTCGCCAACATGCGGTCACTCAACATTCACCAACTCCATCCGCCGTCACTGTAGAAGGGGTTTCAACCCCGACGGCGTCACTCTGTTGCGGTGTACGGCGGTTGGTTCAGGTCCACTCGCGCTCCACCATTCCTGGCAGAATCAACGGCGCCCAGCACGGCGGCCAACGATCGGACGCCATCGCTATAGGGCGACCGAATTCGGTCGGGGTCGTCGTCGGTAATCGCGTCGAAAAACGTAGCGAACTCCCGTCTGTAGCAGGCGCGCCCGTCCTCATCCTGCGCGATCAACTCGCCGTCAATGGCGAGCGAGCCGCCGCTGAGATCATACAGCGAGCCCCCCGCCACCAGAAGGAACTCGGCACGTCCATGCCCATCCAGAGCCGTGCAGGTCGTGACGTTGGCCGCGCCTCCGCCGGCGAGGGTGTATGTCGCGCAATGGCTCAGAGGGATGTCGAGGTCCTCGGTCTTGTCCGGCCGGTCCACGATCACCGCCGACACGGACTCAGGCTCGGCCCCCAGGTAGCGCATCAGGTCAGCGCCGTGGATGGTGTTCTCGACGAACGCGCCGCCTGAGAGTCGCTCGACCATCCACCAATACGCGGCCGCGCTGCTGCCGTGGAGTCGGTGGATCAGTGCCTGGACAGGCTGCTGTCCCTCCAGCCGCTCGCGCGCCACATCCACCGTCGTGCGGTATCGCTCATTGAAGCCCACCGCGTTGATGATCCCCGCCCCGTCAATCGCCGCGGCGACCTCGTGGGCCTTCTCCATTGACAGCGCCGGCGGCTTCTCGACGAACAGGTGGATGCCCTCGCGAGCCGCGATGGTCTCAGCATCGGTGTGGGCGAATGGGGGGATAAAGATGCACGCGGCGTCGAGTCGCTCGCGCTCGAACATGTCGTGGTGGTCGCTATATCGCCGCTCGACCCCATACTCATCTGACCGCGCCGCGAGGTTGTCGGCATCGACGTCACAGAAGGCAACCAGTTCGATCTGAGGCAGGCCCGCCAGTATCGGCAGGTGGGAGATCTCGGCCATTCTTCCGACGCCGATGACGCCGACTCGGAGCGTGCTCACAGGGCAATCTCCTCGGGGAGCCCGGAGGCTGTTGGCTCGCTAATACTCCATCCCGCAGTCCCAGAATCCAACCTGGCGGCATGTTGGCCGCGCCTGGTCAGCGATCCTCTGCCTCTACCTTCAGTGCCTTGGCCCGATCGAGAACCCAGTTGACGTACACGCCATACGGTGCGCCCTTCCACTCGTCCAGCCACTCAATGGCCTCGTCGTAGCGCCCCTGGTTCACGAGCACTCTCCCGATCTCGCCCGCCAAGCGGCAGAAGACGCCCGACTCCGGCGTGTTCTCCATCGAACGGTCGTAGAACTCCATGCACTTCGCCCGGCTGGCCCCAAGCGCTTCGTCGAAGTCGACGTCGTTGCGAAGCCTCGTGAGGTCGTCTTGCGTCATGCCCGCCTCGCGCATCGCCCAAAGGAACGTCGACAGCGTCCCTCCGAAGCCCATCGCGCCCTGCCAACTCCACGGGCCCGAACTATAGCCCTGCCCGCGATAGTTGAGGACCCAGTCCACCGGCGGCATGCCCCAATCCAGGTACGTCGCATCGCCGCTGACCATATACGCCAACGCGGCCGGCGCCTCCACGCCATCCCACCATGGCATCCACGGGCTGTGCTCGCTCCATGGCGGGCCGCCGGCGTACTTGATGATGCCGGTGGGGATGATCATGTCGTTGTACAGGAACTGGGCTGCCTTCACGATTCCCGCCGCGGCCGTCTTGTCGCCGGTGAGAGTGTAGTAACGGTGGAACGCCTCCGCCGGGTAGGAGGCGAGGAACGACGACTGGATGTGTTCGCCTCGGTCGTAGACGCCGTTGAAGTGGTCGCTGATCTCCTTGAGCGTGCCGAGATAGGCCGCTGATTCCTCCGCCCCAATGGAGTCGTTGCGGCGCGCGCCCGCGCCGGGCTCCATCGCGCCCGGATACGCTTCGGCCAGCGCGGCTTCATCGCCGATCGCCTCGTAGATGTACGCGAGGTGCAAGAAGGGCAACGACGTGGCGCGCTCGGGCGTGAAGACATGATTCACCACGCCACCGCAGTTCAACAGGAACTGGGCGTTGCGCTTGATGCTCTCGAGCACGCGCCGTCTGCCGGTCAGGAAGTAGTAGTCCACCTCGCCGAAACTCCAGACCTTGATCCCGCCCTGGATCGGCCTGGGGCAGACATGGTCATGCTTGCGGGCATATTCGGCCTCGCGACAACCCGGCATGTAGCCCCAGTGCTGGGTGTCGACATCGATGCTGTGCCACGTTTCCTGCTCCGCGATGCGGAACAGCTCTGGCTCCCCGGATGCGAGGTAGAAGACGAACCACTCGTGCGTCGTGCCGTGGTAGCCGTTCCAGCGTTCGTCGGCGTTCCATCCGATCTGGTCCCCGAAGTCGATGTCGCCGTACAGACGCGCCGCCTCGGCCTGATCGCGGGTATTGCGGACGTAGTCCGCTTGCTTGGAGAAGCGACGGTCGGCGAGCGGCACGAAGCGATGCGTGGCTCCCGTCGAGGTGACGTACTCCGGGTCTGGATACGCGCGCAGTTCCGCCCGCGCAATGGCACTCAGTTCCGGCCCGGGCGTGTCCACGCCCAGCATGAACTCGTATGTCTTGACGCGGCCCGCCGGAATGGGGTAGCCGGAGCCGGGCGCATCCTCTGGCCAAAGCTCGAGAGACATCTCCCCCGCTCCCGCATCGTACCCAAGGACCTTGGGTGCGGTCTCCCAGAACCACTTGGTGGCCAGCCCGACGGAGTGTGATCCGAAGTCCGCAGTCATCCAGCCTGGGGCCCGGTCGGCCTCGGCAATGACAGCGCCCGCGGCGTCGCGCACGGAGAATGCGCCGGGCTCAAGCTGCTGCAGCGCGAGGCCTGCCCTCGCCTCCGCCTGCAAGGCACCATCAGATCCCCCGAACTTGATGGCGTCCGCGCCCTCGAAAAGTCTCAGGCGGTACGAGAACTCCCTGATGTGTTTGCTGTTGCAGATGGCCTGGTAACTCGGCTCGGCGGGGACGGGGATGAACTGCTCGTAACTTTCGAGGGTGAACTCAACGCGAAGGTACTTCTTGCCGGCGTAGGCATAGATGCGGGCGACGAAACCCACGTCGCCCTCTGTCTTCTCAGCGGCGCGCTCCACGCGTAACACGGCCCGGACGGGCCCGCGTTCCTCGACAGTGATGTTCACCGGCCCGCTCAGGAACGAACTGTAATCGATGCCACGCTGAATCCGCTCCCACGCAACTTCGCCCGTGTCGGCCATCCCGTAACTGGCGAGGTCCGCCGCGTCCCGGCCCGTCGCCTTGAACTCGTCAAGGGTCATGTGCTCGCGGTCGGCCACAAGCTCCAGGCGAGCCCCAGCGAGGACGGGCACGTACCTGTCACCATCGCGAACTAGCAGAGAGTTCGGGAGGCGAAACCCCTGGCGGAATATGCCGAACCGGATCGGGCCGGTCGTCACCGCGACGGCTTCGTCACCCTCTACGACCGTCACGCTCTCGGGTGGCAGAGCCCCCGTAGGTCGGATCTCCAGATCCGACGCCCCCGGCTGCACGCCCAGCGTGTAGACCGCAGTCGCCTCCGCCGGAACGGTCGCCTGGAACTGCAGCAACACCCACCGCAAGGAGCCGTCCGGCCAGCACAGCCCGAGCTGGTGCGCCTGACAGGCCACCGCCTCGCCGGCGGCGTCGGTGATGCGGATGTGCCCGGGACTCCACGCGACGCCGGCCGGCAGCGGAATCCCTGACGCAACGGGCTCGTCCACGCGATCGATGCCCTGGTCCTCACGGATAAACAGAGGAACTCCAAAGGCCTCGGTGGGCTGAGCCGCTGCTGCCACGCAGAACGAGAGCACCGCAACCAACGAGCACGCTATCGAGCTTGGACAAGGCATATCGGGACCACGTCCTTTGCGCGGGCGGAGTCAGTGGCGGTTGCGCGTCAGACCGCGGAGTCGCCATCCCGTTTCGCTGATGGCGCTTGCTCGCCCTGCAGGTGCCGTCTCCCCGCGCACCGAACGATTCGCCGTCGACTCGTGCAGGCTGGCTCGCCCCCAGGAGGAACGCCCCGTGTCACAATCGCTCCCGTTGGTTGCTGTCATCTCTCTAGCCGCCGGCGCGGCGGCGGCGCGCGCAGATCGCGTGCCGCCCTCGTGGAAGGTGCTGCCTGTCCCGCGCTGCGTGAACTACGGCCCCAGCAAGAGCTTCATCACCATCGGCAATGCTGCGATCGTGAGGGCTCCCGGCTCCCCCTACGAGACCGTGCGGGACGACGACGGCGAGTTGGTCGGCCTCAGCACGATCACCGAGGAGGAGCTGACGGCGATTCTCCATGCCGCGGGCTTAGACAGTGTCACCAGCGTCCCTGATAACCTGGCCTCTTACGCCGACTACGACACGCTGTTCGTGCTCGGCGCGCCCCGCCACAACCAGAAAGCCGCCGATGCCTTCGCGGCGATGAAACTCGCGATTGGCAAGTACGACGATCGCAATACCCCTGAGGACGACTTCACCGACTGGCCCGACCTCGGCCCGGAGGGTTACGCGCTCAAGGTCGGCCGACTACGCGGCCAGAGCATCGTCTTGCTCGCTGGCTATGACTACGACGATGTCCGCGACCGATTCCACGGAGCCGGCACCTTCTACGCCCTCCAGTCGCTGCGCCAATTGATCGTCGGGGACGGGGAAGCGGCGAAGATCAAGACGGCAACCATCGTCGACAGGCCGCTCATCGCGGTCCGCGGGAGCATGACGGGCTTCAGCCCCGACGAGGCCCAGCAGTGGCGCGACATCGAGTTGATCCCCCGCATCAAGGCCAACCAGAACGTCTACTGGTACGGCAACGCGATAGTCGGCTACAACTCGGAGGCGGCCGGGAAGTTTCGCTACCCGTGGCGGCCCGACCAGCTCGAGGCGTTCGCCAAGTTCGGCAAGTACTGCCGCGAGCGCTTCGTGACCATGGTGTTCTGCATGAACCCCGACCACTACCGCGTGGACTGGGCCGCCGCGAAGACCTTCGACGGCACGGAGAAAGACCCGCTGCACTACGATCCCGCCTACGAAGCGGAGCCCGAGTTCCGCCAGATGTGGGCCGACCTCGGCTACGACGCGACGACCGACGTCGATATCCTCGCCGCGAAGTTCGCGCAACTCCACGAGGCCGTCCCCGGCGCCATCGTCCAGGTGATGAACGAGGACGACCTCTTCGGCCTCGTGCACGAGTCCGACAAGGCCGTGTTCGGGACCGATAGCGGCGATGGCGCGCGCGATTCCATCGACTACGGCAAAGCTCGCGGACAGTTACTCATCCGCCTCTACAGGCGCATGCGCGAACTGTGCCCCG
>CAZKUN010000162.1:0-14038 GCA_964555935.1 uncultured Armatimonadia bacterium
TACACCCAGATACTAACACTGAACCTGGACTCGCTTTAGGGGGTAAGGCCACAGGCGCTCCACCTCCCTCACCCCGGGGTGCCGGAGAAACAGATCCAGTTCAACGCCTGGGACTTCGGCGGCCAGGACGTCTACCGCGTCACGCACCAGTTCTTCTTCAGCCGCCGCTCCGTCTACCTGCTGGTATGGGAGCCGCGGATGGGCGTGCAGCAGTGCCAGGTGGAGGACTGGCTCAAGATGATCCGGCTGCGCGTCGGGAGCGACGCCCGCGTCATCATCGTCTCCACCCACTGCCGGACCGGCGGGCGCATCGCTCAGATCGACAAGCCCGTGCTCACGCGCGACTATGGCCCCATGATCGTCGGCTTCCGGGAGGTCGATAGCCTGGTGACGGACGAGGGGGCGGATGAGCCGGTCGGCGTTGCGGAACTCAAGGAGTTGATCGCCCACGCTGCCGCCGATCTCCCTCAGATGGGCATGGCCTTCAACCGCCACTGGCGCGAGGCTCGCGATGAACTCATCAACATGCCCGAACCGCGCATCTCCTACGACGACTTCGCCGCTGTCTGTGACCGTCACGGACTGAACGAGACCGCGACCGAGACCTTGGCCGACCTCATGCACGATCTCGGTTACATCGTCTACTACGGCGATGACGAGCGTCTCAGAGACGATGTCGTCCTCCAACCCGATTGGCTCACGAAGGCCATCGGATTCGTCCTCGAGGACCGGACCACCCGCGACAACGCCGGTATCCTCCCCGATAGTCGCCTGCAGACCATTTGGCACGATGACCCCCGCGACGGCGAAACCCAGTTCGAGAAGTGGCTCTACCCCTTCTTCCTGCGCCTCATGGAGAAGTACGACGTCTCATACCGGCTCGACGACGGCGCCGCGAGCCTCGTCGCCCAGCACGTCCCTCAGGTCCGACCCGCACTCCCCTGGTTGCCTGAGGATTCCGTTGCTGACGGCCGCCGGCGGGTTTCCATGGTCTGCATGATGGATGAGTCGCCCACCGGCCTCGTGCCCTGGATGATCGTCCGCACTCACCCTTACACCTACACCCGCCTGGCCTCCGACGGGAAAGTCCAGCGCCTCCACTGGACCCGAGGCATGTTCCTGCGCAAGGAGCCCCACGGTGAGGCTATGCTCGAACTCCGTGGCCGCGAGTTCCAGATCCACACCGAGGCGCTCTGGCCTCAGTACTTCATGGGCGAACTCCAACGAACCGTGGACGACCTCGTCCGCGCGAACTGGCCTTGCGGACGGCTATCACTTCGCCGTCCCGTGTCCCGGCACTCAAGGCGGGGACGGCCACCCCTGTCGAGGTCGACACCGCGTCGGTGCTCTGCGTGAGTTCCTCGACCGCGGCATCCCGGAAGTTCCCTGCCAGTCCTGCTATGGGGCGTTCAGCGTCGCCGACTTGCTCTACGGCTTGGACGACCCGAACTTCCGCAAGGAACTCGAGGAGGTGGAGGCCCGTATCACCCAACGGATGGATGCTGGGTTCGTCGCCACGCACGACGACATAACAGCGCACGACAGCCGGGTGGCAAGCTCGGTCGCGCAGCTGCTCCGCGCCATGGCCGGCGAGGCCAAGGAAGGCCCCCGCTTCTTCACCGTGCAACTCGTCGGCCGGAAGTGGTATCAGTTCACTACGCACCAGTACCGGGTGCAGGTCTGGTGCGAGGCAGAAGGGTGCCAACACCTTGTCTTCGAGCCGGACATGGGCCAATATGACTTCGAGGTCACGAAGGAGTGGGTCCGCAGGGTTGCGCCGTATGCCAACTTCGCCGCCACCACGCTGCGAGCCGTCGTGCCCATGGTCATCCCCGCCGTCGATACCATCTTCGGCGCCGACACCATGAAGAACCTCAAGATCGGGCCTCAGCTCAAGCTGATGAAGGAGGCCACCAGTCAGGTCCTCAAGGACGATGATCTTGAGATCCTCGACGCCCACGGCGTCCGCGATCGCGACGATCCCTTCACCCAGGCCGAGCGCTCCGGCATCCGCGCGCTGCATGCCCTCATCAAGGAGAAGGACCCCACCCACGCCAAGCTCGGCCTGCGGCCCGCCGTCACGCCGGCCCACGACATCGTCTGGCTCTGCGACACGCACTACAAGATGCAGGAATCCAAGATCCCCGATGTGATTGAGTAGCGCTCACCTCGGCGCCCGCAAGGACTCCTGCCCATCCATTCCGAAACACCCCACATGACTTCCCGAGAACGCGTCCTGACCGCCCTTCGCCGCGAGGCGCCCGACCGCACGCCCTTCTTTGAGAAACTCGTCAAATCACCCGTCGCCGACGACATCCTCGGCCGCCCCCATGCCGCCGCCAACTTCACCCACCGCATGGAGCGTCTGGCCGATGGCGACTGGCGCGGCCTGATGCTCCAGGAAGCCCGCGATACCGTCGATATCGCGAAGATCCTGGGCTTCGATATGATCCGCCTCTACCCAAACGAGCTGCCGCCCGCCGAGCCACCCGTCCGCATCGACGAGGCCAATTGGCGGATCGGCTCTAGCCTCGTCGAGCGCCTCCCCAGCGGCTGGATCCGCCACCGACCTTCGCGTAGCGACGGGGCTCCCGCCCCGTCGAAACCGTCCGCCGAGGAGGCCGCCCGCGTCGCTCTGGACGCAGACTACGCCGCGCCGGCCTTCAACGATGACTCGTTCCTCATGTGGCGCGAGGCCTGCCGCATCATCGCCGACGAGGATCTCCACCTCGCCATTTTCGCCGCTGCGTACACTATCGGCGCCGCAGCGGTCCCGCCACACATCTTCGAGTGGTTCGTCCGCGACCGCGAGACACTGGCCCGCTACTATGAGCGACAGGGCTGGCTCGGCCGCGATTTGGGGTTGCGCTACATCGAGGAAGGGGCCGATCTCATCGCCCTTGGCGGCGACATGGCTTGTGACCATGGGCCGATGGTCTCGCCGGCTGACTATCGCGAGCTGATGATGCCCGCCGTCCGCGAGCAGAGCCGCGCCATGCGCGCCGCCGGCGCGTTCACCAGCAATGCCTCTGATGGGCTCATGTGGCCCGTTCTGGGCGATTTTCTGATCGGCGCGGAGGTCGACGGATTCGAGGAGATCGACATCGCGGCGGGGATGGACATGCCCTCGTTGAAGGCTGAGTATGGCGACCGGATCTGCATGATCGGCAACATGGACATCCGCCACCTGCTAACGAGTGGCACGGCCGCTGATGTGCGTGATGCCACATTCAAGTGCCTGAATGACGGCAATGGCTCGGGACACATCCTGATGAGCAGCAACTGCATCCACGAATCGGTGAAGACGGACCTCTTCATGGCGTGCGTCGAGGCGTACCGGGAGCACTACGACATCTGACCGGAAGGACCCTTCCGGATTCGGGGATTCCGACCCGCATACTCCCCTCGCGCACCGATTCTACTAGCGAAAACTAGCGAAAAAAGCGAGATTAGTCGCCCTGATTCGATGAGTTCTCGCGCCTTCCGGTTGTTTTCCGGTGGCTTTTTCAGTCCTCTACCAGGAAGATGTGGTCACACTCGTCGTCGCCTTCCATGAGCGTTTTCGTCCGCCGGAAGCCGAGTCTCGGGTGGTAAGCCTTCACCGCGGGCTCGTCGCCCTCACACCACCACCAGCCGATGTCAGTGGCGCCCAATTCGTTGAAGATCTCGGCCCACAGACACGCCGTAAAGGTGTATCCAACCTCGCCCGGCTCGTCGACGAGCCGCTCCCACTCGTGGCTGCCCGTGCAGCCTTTCTCAAGCCGGTCGCAGAAGGCATGGAGATCCTCTTCCGGCGGCCCCAGTTGGTCCTCCGGCCGGCCCGTTCGGTTCGCTCGCTTTTCGCGCAGAACCTCGTGAACTTCGGGCCCAAACTGCTCTTCCATCGCCCGCACGACACCCACCAACATGCCGCACGCGCCCTTCATCTTGCGTTTGACGAGATCTTGCAGGATCGCCTCGGATTCAGGCGACAGCTCCTCGGGAATCAGGTCTGATATCTTGCCTGCCATGTCACTTCCCCCTTATGGCGCACCGGTTCGTCGGGCAGGGATGGCGGCCCTCTGGGCGAAGGTGGTCCCGTACGGAGACTAACCCGCGCCCATGCAGGTTCTATGATGCGTTCACTGCCGTCACTTGTCGTAGCGCTCTCGCTGGCAGCCGCGCCGGTCCTCGCGTATCCTACCTCGCTGAATCTGATCCCATCCGCCGATGTCATGGACGCGCGCACGGTTCGCGTTGCGCTGGAATTGGATGGCCACGCGACGCCGTTCTCGGAGGATGCCGGCCTGTATCTGTGCACGCAGTTCGGCGTCACGGACCGTCTGGAGATTGGGTTTGATCTGAACGAGATCAACTACGATTCCGATTGGGCCGTCAACGCCAAGTGGCAGGTTGTGCCGGAGAACGACAGCACGCCAGCCGTGGCGATCGGCGTCTGGGACGCTACGCGGTGGGGAGCGCTGTCTGACTGGTATGTCGTCGCATCCAAGGACGCGGGGAACTGCCGCCTCCATGGGGGCTTCCGGCACAACGGTCCGAATCGGGGGTTCGTCGGCGCGGAGTACTTCGTCACGGACCGCTTCGAATTCATGGCCGACTGGACGACGGGTCACGACGAGTACCTGGCGGGCGGGGCGTTCTATGATCTGGGACACGGCCTCGGAACGTTCGCGTATTACGCTCGCAGTAACTCAACCCGCGATGGCGACTTCGTGGGGCTGAATGCCGTTTGGGAAGGCCCGTGGTAGAGCACGGATTACCTGCCGGACATTAGGGGGCGGCTATGGCACTTCGGCTGAGGATGGCGGTCGCGCTAGGCGCTGTGCTCGTACTCTACATTGGCGCGGGCGTCGCGGTTCATCGGTACGTTATCCAACCGAGCTTCGCGGACCTGGAGCGCGACGAGGCGGTCAAGGACGTCGAGCGGTGTGTCGCGGCCCTGGAGCGGGAGGTCGATCACCTCGACGTGCTGGTCAACGACTGGGCGTCGTGGGACGACACGTATGAGTTCGTCATGGACGGAAATGAGGAGTATCGCGATTCGAACCTCGTGACGACGACTTTCATCGACGCGGGTCTCAACCTCCTCTACGTGATCGACGGCGATGGTGCGGTTGTCTCCGGCGCGGTCTATGACCTCGAGACCGAAGAGCCGATGGATGTCGCCGAATTCCCCGCCGCCGCGTGGCCAACCACCCACCACCTCCTGCAACACGAGACGACCGAGAGCGCGATCAACGGCGTGCAGATGACCGAGCTAGGGCCGATGCTGATCGCCTCGCGGCCGATCCTCACCAGCGAATCCGAGGGGCCGATGCACGGCACGCTTCTGATGGGGCGCTTCCTGGGAGCAGAGCGCATTGAGGGCGTGGCGGAGCAGACGCAGGTTGACATGAATGTGGCTCCGCTGCTGGGCGATGCCGCGTCGGCCACGGACCTCGATATTGCCGACAGGATCACGCCGGTCGAGCCAGTGCTGATCGTGGAGGAAGATGGGGAAGCGCTTAGGCTCTACAAGACATTCCCGAACATCGAGGGAGACGCGGCTCTCCTCATCAGCGCCAATGTCCCCAGGGGGATCTCAGCGCGCGGGAAGGAAGCCACGCGCTTCGCGACGCGGTCGCTGCTTGCGGCGAGCCTGATCGTCTTCGTGGTCATGGCTGTTCTCTTCGTTGCCACCTCGCGATGGGAGACCACCATCGCCGAGAACCGACGGCGGCTGCAACAGCAGCACGACGAACTGGCCGAGTTGAACGAGTCCCTCGACCGGCAGGTCGCCGAACGCACGGCAGAGCTGAGGGCGGCCAAGGAGGAAGCCGAGGTCGCCAACGCCTCGAAGAGCGAGTTCCTGGCGAACATGAGCCACGAGATCCGGACGCCGATGAATGCCGTGATCGGCATGACCGAGTTGGCTCTCGACACCAACCTGAGCGAGGAGCAGCGGGAGTATCTGGAGACCGTGCAATCCTCAGGCGAGTCGCTTCTGACGGTGATCAACGACATCCTGGATCTGTCGAGGATGGAGGCCGGGGAGCTGCCGATGGAGTCGCTCGACTTCAGCCTGCGGGGCGCCATCAAGCCGGCGATGGCCGGGCTGGCCTTTCGCACCGCCAAGAGCGGCGTCGAGCTGATGTGTCACGTCGCTCACGACGTGCCAGACGCGCTGCGGGGAGATCCGGGCCGGCTTCGGCAAGTCATCGTGAACCTGGTGGGCAATGCCGTCAAGTTCACGAGCGACGGCGAGATCGTGCTGCGCGTCGAGTTGGGGGAGGAGGCTGAGGACGGGGTCGAGTTGGAGTTCTCAGTCACCGACACGGGGATAGGAATAGCCGCCGAGAAGCTCGACCGTATCTTCGAATCGTTCGCCCAGGCCGACGGCTCGACGACGCGACAGTATGGCGGGACGGGCTTGGGCCTCGCTATATCCAAGCGCATTGTGGAGCTGATGGATGGGCGCATCTGGGCTGAGAGCGAGGAGGGCAAAGGTAGCACGTTCCGGTTCACCGCGAGGTTCGAGATCGGCGAGCAACCGCCCGCCGCCGAGGGTGCTTCGGAGCCCGAGCAGGACAGACCTCCCGTGACGCAGCGCCGGCTGCGCGTGCTGCTGGCTGAGGACAACATCGTGAATCAGCGTCTGGCCGAGCGACTTCTGGAAAAGGCAGGCCACTCGGTCACCGTGGTGAGCGACGGCTCGGAAGCTGTCCAGGCCGCCGCGGACGGGGAGTTTGACGTGATCCTGATGGACGTGCAGATGCCGGGAATGGACGGGACGGAAGCGACGTCCGTCATCCGCGAGCGCGAAGAGGGCACCGGTCAGCACACGCCGATTATCGCCCTCACCGCCCACGCTATGGCGGGCGACGAACGGCGGTTCCTTGAGGCCGGGATGGACGCGTACGTCGCCAAGCCAATCCGGGCCGACGTGCTGTTTGAGACCATCGGCAAGGTTGTTGGGGCGTGACGGCCGTGGATGGGGCGGGAGGAGAGACGCGAAATCCAGGGACAGGAACCACGCGAACTCAGACGGCGAGTTCGCTTAGGGAAAATGGTTGCTGTCCCGGAGTTTCGCTGGATGGCGACGGAGAGGATGGCGCGCGTACCGGAGTTTTGCGTGGCAGACAAGGAGGCTCGACGATGACGTCGGAGGATACGGCGCCGAGAGCGCGCAATCCGCTCGTCTTTCTCACCGCAGTGCTCGTGGCCAACTGTGCCTTGCTGGGATGGTTTGGCTGGCACTCGTGGAGTTTCTTCCGAGACGCAAGGGCCGCGGAGAGTCGGAGTCTGAGAATCCAGGAGCTGGGTGGGGCGATTGCCCACCTGGATGAAGTACTCACCATGTCGGCGCGCATGGCGGCCGCCACGGGAGACCCCGCGTGGGAAGACCGGTACCACAGCTTCGAGACGGAGCTGGATTCGGCGATCAAGGAGGCTGTCGGGCTCGCGCCCGCGGAGCATAGCCGCCAGGCGGCGATGGACATCGACGCGGCCAACCTCAAGCTCGTGGAGATGGAGAGCGATGCCTTCGGCCTGGTCCGCGAGGGCCAGCTGGCAGAGGCTCAAGCGCGTCTGCACAGCGAAGAGTATGAGGCGTTGAAGGAAGCGTACGCCGCGGCTTTGGCGCGCTGCCTGGCGGATCCCGAGCACCACCACCTTCGCCTTGCGGAACTGCGAGGGACGATCGTCCACCTGGATGAAGTGCTCACCATGTCCGCGCGCATGGCGGCGGTGACGGGGGACTCGCAGTGGGAGGAACGCTACAGCCGGTTCGAGCCGCAACTAGACGCCGCGATCAAGGAGGCCATCGAGTGGGCCGACGAGGGCCAGGCCAACCCGCCGGCCGCCGAGACCGACGCGGCTAACCTCAAGCTGGTGGCGGTGGAGGCCGAGGCCTTCGAGCACGTTCGTCAAGGGCGCCTGGATGAGGCGCAGGCCCTGCTGTTCAGCGACGGATACGCGGCGCAGAAGAAGATATACTCCGATGGGATGGTCGCCTTCGGGCAGGATCTCTCCAACGTCGCAGACCGAGCCTTGGCAGCAAAGAGGCGACCTGTCTTCCTCTATGTCGGCCTAGTCATCCTCCTGATTCCGTTCACCGCCGTCAGTTGGCTTGCCGTGTACCGGGTGACCCATCGGTGGGAAGCCACGCTCATGGAGAATCAGCGCGCCCTCCAGCGGCAAGGCGCTGAACTCGTCGAGCTGACCGAATCGCTGGACCGCCAAGTGGCGGAGCGCACGGCGGAGCTGCGGCGGATGGCCACAGTGTTCATGGACGCGGCCGACCCGATACTCATCGAGGACCTGGACGAGATCGTGGTCGACATGAACAAGGAGGCGGAGCGCTCATACGGCTGGTCGCGGGATGAACTCCTGGGCCAGTCGATTGAGACGATCATCCCCCCCGAGCGGCCCGAGCAGGGCGAAGAGCTGCGGGCGCAACTTCGGACCGGAGGGGCGGTGCGGAACGTAGAGGCGCTGCGCTGGAACAGGGACGGAACGCGCATCCCGGTGTTGCTGACGCTGTCGCTGCTCACCGACGAGGACGGGGAGGTCGTCGGGGTGGCCACGTTGGGCAAGGACATCACGGCCCTGAAACGGACCGAGGCGGAACTGGAGGCGGCTGTGAAGGACACTGAGTCCCTGAACCTTCAGCTCGAGCAGAGGGCCGAGGAGGCGCGGATAATGGCTGCCGAGGCAGAGGCGGCCACTGTGGCCAAGAGCCAGTTTCTCGCGACCATGTCACACGAGATACGGACGCCGCTGAACGCGGTGATCGGGATGACGGACTTGGCTCTCGACACGGAGTTGACGGAGGAACAGCGGGACTACCTGGAGACCGTCCACTCGTCGGGAGATGCGCTCCTGTCGGTCATCAATGACGTGCTGGACCTGTCGAAAATGGAGGCTGGCCAGCTCTCCATGGACTCCATCGATTTCGGCCTGCGCGGCGCAATTGAGACCGTCCTGAGCGCGCTAGCGCTTCGCGCTCAGGAGAGGGGCGTCGAGCTGATGGGGCACGTCGGTCCCGATGTCCCCGACGCTCTGCGTGGAGACCCCGGGCGACTGCGACAGGTCGTTACGAACCTTGTCGGTAATGCCGTGAAATTCACGGAGCAGGGGGAGATCGTGCTGCGCGTCGCCGCGCAGTCCGAGGCGGCGGATGAAGTCGAGCTGGAGATCTCAGTGTCTGACACCGGCATCGGGATTCCCGAGGACATGTTGGACAGCATCTTTGGAGCGTTCATCCAGGCTGATGGGTCGACGACGCGGGCACACGGCGGCACGGGGCTTGGGCTCGCCATATCAGAACGTATTGTTGAGCAGATGGGGGGCCGCATCTCGGTCCGGAGCGAGGTCGGCAAGGGAAGCACCTTCTCGTTCACGGCCCGCTTCGGTGTCGCCGAGCATCCGCCGGTCGTCGAAGATGTGCCAGACGCGGACCTCGCCGGAATGAAGGTGCTGGTGGTCGACGACAACGCGACTAACCGCACCATTCTGACGGAGTGCCTGTCATCGTGGGGTCTGTCGGTCAGGGAAGCGCCGGGGGGCGCCGAAGCCTTGCGGGAACTCGAGGATCACCATCAGCGAGGACACCCCTTCGCTCTTCTGCTTCTGGACAGAGCCATGCCGGATGTTGACGGGTTCGCGGTTGCCGAGCGCATCCAATCGGCCGCCCATCTTGTCCGCACCACCGTGGTCATGCTCACGTCGGCCGGGGCGCGTGGCGACGCGGCTCGATGCAAGGAGTTGGGAATTGACGCGTACTTGCTGAAGCCCGTAAGGCAGTCCGAATTGCGGGATGCTATCGTAAGCGCCTTGGCCCGCGGCCCCCGGGATGACGCGGAGGGCAGGGCTCCCGTCACGCGCTACACGATCCGCGAAGCGCGGCGCAAGCTTCGGGTTCTGCTGGCCGAGGACAATGTCGTGAACCAACGGCTGGCCATGAGGCTGCTGGAGAAGGCAGGCCACGTCGTGACGGTCGTCGGTGACGGCAGGGCGGCGATCGAAGCCACCGAGTCTGGGGCGTTCGACGTAGTTTTGATGGACGTGCAGATGCCGGAGGTGGATGGCGTGGAGGCGACTGGCGCAATTCGTGAACGTGAGAAGCAGACGGGGCGACACACGCCCATCATCGCTCTCACCGCCCACGCTATGGCCGAGGACGAGCGGCGCTGCCTCGAGGCGGGGATGGACGCGTATGTCACCAAGCCGATCCGGGCCGACGTGCTGTTTGAGGCCATCGGAAAGGTCATTGGGGAGTGACGACCGTGGACGGTGACGGCGTCGACGATCGAGACGATCGTCGTACGGAACGGCGACGGCAGGGCGCAATGAATTGCGCCCCTACGAACGGCGGCGGCGGGCTATGGAGCTAGCTCGGTGAGGTTGGCGGACCAGGGGTCGAGGGTGAGTGGGCCGGTGGGGAGGCTGAGGGTGAACGACTCATCGGTTGGGTTGAAGAAGACGGTGGCTTCGCGGAATCCTGCCTGGCCCGCTCCACCCGCTCCACCCGCCTCGACTCCGCTCGCATTCGGGAGGCGCCAGGTTGAATGGTAGACGGCCGGGACGGTGAGTTCAGTCTCGTTCTTGCCGAGCCTGATGGTGCGGTCGGGGATCTCGACATCGAGAGGTGATTGCATCTCCCCGAAGATCAGGCACTCCCGGGCATCCCCCAGGTACAGATCCATGCACGTGCGGAAGAACTCCGAGTAGCGCGTCGTGCCCTCCTCCGGCAGCGAGTAGTCATACGGGTGCAATCCAGGCATCAGCCCGGCGGCGAAGCCCTTGGCCGCGCTGACCTCGGGGTGCCCGCCCGACTTCCACGGGTAGAACGCCGCCCATTGGATCAGCCGGTCGTGGTAGAGGTAGCTGAATAGCGGCACCGAGCGGGTCATCGGCGGCGTGGCGGGCCACTCGGTGGTTAGGCCGAAGGGCCGGCACTGGCAGAGGTTGAGATACGGCAGATAGAGTTCGTTGGGCTCCTCCATCGAAAGCACGAAATCGTCGCTAAGAGGCTCGCAGCGCTCGCGGATGCGCTTGTACAGGTCCTCGAGCGCGAGGTGGACATAGCGGCCATCGCCCGGCGGGTGGCCGTGCTCGGCGCTGCCGCAGACGCCGTTGGCGTAGCTGCCGCTGACCTCTTGGTCGAAGTGGATGACGGGGTAATCGTGGCGGACGCAATACTCGGATATGTCGACGATGGTGTCCTTGGCGAAGTCGGTCGCGCGGCAGAGCATCGCCCATTTCTGCCCGTGCCAGTCGTTCTCTTTGGTCGAGGTGCGGACGATTGGCTCGCCGGCAGAATCACAGACGGCATTTGGCGCCACCTCGCGGTCGAAACGCTCCTGACTGCTATAGACGGAGTCGTCGCCCTGCTTCTTCTCGATGGTCCAGCGGTAGCCTGACAGCATCACCATTCCACGCCCATCGTGCTCGCGGATTATCTGGGCGGAAGCATCGAAGTGCTCCTCGCTGGGCAGCGGCGGGAGGTACTCCTGACCCGTCCACGTTCCCCAGCGCTCCCAACCGCGCGAGTTGGGGATCAGCGGCGTGGCGTAGAGATCGACGAAGCGTCCGAGGCGCGCGTGCAGGCGGGTGAGGTCCTTGTAGTTGCGGGGATCGAAGTTGGTGACCAGCGCGCCGCGGGCGAGCCAGTCGGGCGTCTTCTCGGTGAGAGGCGTCTGGCACCAGGCTTGCTGATGCGCCCAGTCGCGGTAGATCTCGGCCGCGTCGTGCCACGTGCCGCCGCACGTTCCGATCACGACGGGATAGGTCAGCTCGGCGTCCTCGCCGGCCACGCGCGGGAAGTAGTGATCGAAGGCAAAGGTGAGGTCGACGTCGGAGAGAATCGAGAAGCGCTTCGGGTAGCCGTCGGGGTCGTAAGCGGCCATGTAGAGACCGGAGGTCGGCTGGTAGTAGGCCATGAGCTGGCACGAGGCCGGCCCGGGATATAAGGCGGTGAATCCGCCGCCGCGAGCGGCGAGGCTGAGCTTGGGCGCTTCGCAGATTCCGCCATCGAAGGCGGGGAGGAGGATGGCGTCGTCATCGGGCCCATCGCCTAGCTGGATTGGCGCGCGGAGGATTGGGTAGCGGATGGCGGTGATCGCCTCTTCGCCGGAAGCCGAGGCGCTCGCGGCGAAGGCCAGGAGCCCGTCCTCGCGCGGGGCAACGGTGCAGGTGAGGATGACGTCGCCGTGATCGTAACGGAACTCGCGGCCGCCGTCCTCGCGCTCGGCGACGGAGACATCGGGCCCGTCCTGGACGGTCAGCGCGCGCTCGCCCGCGTCGCCGACGAGGGTGATCTGGTAGATGGGATCGCCCGCGGCGGCCATGGCGAGGTCGACATCGCCCGGCGTCTGGACGAAGCGGGCGAGGGCTCCTTGCTCGGTGAACGTGGCGGACCAGTCATCAGACTCGATGAGGATGGTGCCTTGGATGACCTCGCGGGTGAAGGGGAGGATTTCCACGCCGTCGATCCAGATCACGCCCGTGGCCGTGCCGAGGAAGAAGTCGACCTTCGACTGGTCCTGCGGGGTCTGGGTCGCGCGGAACGGGAAACGGAACTCGCGCCACTCATTGGTGAGGTTGGCATCGGCGCCGAGCCCTACGCTCGACCAGGGGCGGTCGCGGTTGAAGACGCGGACGGACAGCGTGTTGGCGTCATCGCTGCGCGCGAAGAAGCGCAGCTCGTAGGCATCGCCGACGGTGAGATCAGCGGTCGGGAACCCATGCATGAGCTGGAGGTGCTGGATGAGGCCCTGATTGGTGACCTCAAGCCGCGCGGCGAGACCGCCATCGGGCGAATCGGAGGCGACGGCTGTGAAGTCGGCGGTCGCGCCCTCTTGCTGGGACAGCCCCCAGTCACGAGTGCCGGCGTCGAAGGAGCCGTTGGCGGGGATCGGTTGGGCGTTCGCGAACGCGGCGACACAGATGAGCGCGATGGTGTTCATGGTGGGTAACGGTTCGTCGCGCGCCGGGACGAGGCCTTGGGGGAGGGACGCCGGGCGGCGAGCGGGAAGAGTGGGCCACGCACGTAACGGAGGCGCAAGATCATGTCTGAAACGGCAATCACTCCGCGCGAACAGGCCCGCCAACTCGTGGCGAAGTTCGTTCGCAAAACCTGCACTGAAGCGCGCGAGGACCCCGGCGCGTTCACGCTATGCCCGCTGCTGATTGAGAAACTCTACGCGGATACGGGCGAAGTGCTCAGCGATGACCGCATGGCCGCGGAACTTGTCGATCGCGCTCTGAGGTACGTCGCGTTCTTCCTCGCCGACTGCGGGCTGCACGGTGAGGCGATGAAAGCAGCGGTCGCGATCCACGAATACCACGCGCGGCTGATGGCGCAGTCGGGCCGGGGAGGGCGAGCGCTGGCCACGCGACTGGTAGGGTTCAGCATCAGGGTGTCGTGGGATCCGATCAAGGTCGGTCTCTACACGATGATGGCGTACCTGGGGCTGGTGGGGGCGCTGCTGTCGGCTACGATCATCACGTACTCGCTCACCGGGGAGACCGCGATCACGCTCTCGGGCGAGGAATACGAGGGCCAGATGCCGGGAGTGTATCACCATTTCTACTTCGCGGCCGTCACGCTGACGACGGTTGGGTATGGCGACATCCGGCCGAACCTGACGGAATGGTGGGGGATCTTCACGGCAGGGATCTGCGCGGGCGGGGCGCTGTGCGGGTACCTCATTCTGGCGGCGGTGGTGTCGGTTGTGATGAGCCGGAGCGGGATCCACCCGTATGCGAGGCTCGGCGACTGGATGGAGCAGTTTGAGCGGGAAGTGCTGGGCGGGCCGATTCCGCTGTTCGAGTGGGTGGATGAGGGTGAGCCCGATGGCGACGAATGAGAGGATTTACGGCGTCGGCATACTGGGCAACTGCTGCACGCATGGGCAGGGGCTTGTGGGCGCCTTCGCCGGGCATCCGCGGACGCGGGTTGTGGCTGGATATGAGCGTGACGAACGTCGAGGGCCGGAACTCGCGCAGGCGATGGGCATTGGCCTGGCGGATGCATACGAGGCGGTCGCGGGTAATC
>CAZKUN010000162.1:14048-21304 GCA_964555935.1 uncultured Armatimonadia bacterium
GGTAATCCGGAAGTGGACATCGCGTGCGTGACGAGCGACCCGGGCGATAAGGCGACAATGGTGGAGCTGGCCGCCGCGCATGGGAAGTCGATCCTGGTGAACAAGCCAATGTGTGAGAGTCTGGATTCGGCGCGGCGGATTGAGGCGGCGGTGAGCGACGCCCACAGCGTGCTTGACATCCCGATGGTGAAGGGGCTGGCGCCCTTCGCGAAGCTGCGGGAGGAGATGGCCGAGGGCGAGTGGGGGAGGCCGATTTCGTATCACCACGACTTCGGGATGACCTTCGGGATGGACTTCCCGATCAGAGCGCTGTGGCCGGAGCGCTTCGACCCGCCGGAGGTATCGGGCGGCGGCGAGATGACGAACATGGGATGCTACGCGATTGACTACATGGTGACGCTGCTTGGGATGCCTGAGAGCGTGACCGCGAAGAAGGCGAGCTTCTGGGAGGAGTACGCCGATTCGCCTGCCGAGAACTTCGGCCAGATCGTCTGCGACTACGGCGAGTTCTACGCGACGCTGGCCGTGGGCAAGCAGAAGCTGGATGAGCCGATGCAGGGCGTGAACGATCTGTCGATCCGATTCGCGAACAGGAACGTGCTGCTGGACCCTTATACGGACATGGCGATCATCAACGGCGCGAGCGTGCCAATGGCCGAATACGTCGGCGACACGCGGCCAAAAGGCTCGATCGATCAGCTCATCCGCGCCATCGAAGGCGAGGGCGAGATTGCGGACACGGTGGAATTGGGGCGGATGGGAGTGGAAGTGCTGGCGGCGTATGTGTCGATTGAGGGTGGAGGGGCGGTGGAGGTGTAGGGCGGGGCGGAGGCAGTGGCGTGGGGCGTGTTTTGTGTCGCAGCTAAAGCAGCTCCTACAAGGGGTTTGGAGTGCATCGACGAGGGCGACGATGCTACGCGAGGCAGGGAGGCGGATGAGGGACGGCGGAGGCAGTGGCATGGGGCGTGTTTTCTGTCGTGGAAACTCGTTGAGTTTCCCTGCTAAAGCAGCTCCTACAGTTCTGTTGAAGGGTAAAGGAAGGCGAGAACATGGGACCGTTGACGCAAGATGATCTGCAGCGGATGGACTCCGAGGCGATACGGATTCTGGGCGAGATGGGCGTGTGGGTCGATCATGACGAGGTGCGGGCGGCGCTCGTGAAGGCCGGCGCTGAGGAGACCGGGCAGGCGAAGGTTCTCAGGCTGCCCGAAGGCCTCGTGAGGGACTCGATCGCCGTCGCGCCGAAGACGGTGCGGCTGAGCACGCTGAGTGGGGAAGATGTGGACCTCACCGCGAATGGCCCGACCGTGTTCTGGGGCGGGAACGCGCTGCACATCACGACCCTCGGCGAGCGCAAGGAGATGACGTCGGAATCGCTGGGGCAGCTCGTGAGGCTCTACGACCGGCTGGAGCACGTGCACGCGCCGGTGTCGACGTCGATGGTGGATTTCCCGCCGACGAGTCGGGACTTCGTGGGATTCCGAGTGCTCGCGCAAAACTCCAGCAAGCATCTCAGGCCGTGCGTCTTCACCCCCGCGGGGCCGCTGACGATCCTCGATATGGCGAACGTTGTGGCGCCGCGACCGTATGACCAACACCCCGTGTTCAGCCTCGGGTACACGTGCGTGAGCCCGCTCAGGTGGAGCAACGCGGCATGTGATCTCTTCTACCTGACATCGGGCAAGCGGATCCCAATGATGATCAACGTCGAGCCGCTCGCGGGCGCAACCGCGTCGGTGACCTTGGCGGGATCAATCGCGCAAGGCAACGCGGAAGCGCTGGCGGGGTTCATCATCACCCAGACGCTGGAACCGGGACGCCCGTGCGTGTACAACATGGGTTTCGCGCATCCATTCGACATGCGGTCGCTGATCTCGCTGACGGGCGCGGCTGAGTGCGGCCTCCACGCGGCATCGGGCGCGCAGATCGCGCAGTACTACGACTTGCCGAGCGCGAGCTGGATGAGCACCGAGAGCTGCGTGCCCGACGCGCAAGCAGGGCTTGAGAAGGTGGTCACCGGGATGCAGCACGCGCTGGCGGGAGTGAACATCATCTGGGGGATCGGCCAGCTCGACAGCCAACAGAGCCTGTCGATGGAGATGGCGGTGATCGATAACGACATCGCCGGGCAGCTTCTCCGCGCGCAGAAGGGCGTGCCCGTCAACGACGAGATGCTGGCCATGCCCGTGCTGGATGAAGTGGGCATCGGCGGGACGTTCATGACCCATGACCACACGCTCGACAACTATCGCGACCAGCTTCACTATCCGGACGTCATCCACCGGGGCGAGCGGCAGCCGTGGGAAGAGGCCGGCGGGAAGTGGATCCATGAGGTGGCGCACGACCGGGCGATGGAACTGCTGGCCGAGGAGAGGGAGCCGCATCTGACGGAGGACCAAGAGCGGGAGATGCTGGCTATCGAGGCGCGGAGGTTGGAGGAGATACGGTAGGGACGGCAACGAAAGCGGGAAGACTCGAAGACGCGAAGACGGACGAAGAACGGCGTTCGGGGTCGAAACCTCTCTTACGGGGATTGGGAGGGTACCGATGATGGGTGCGTTCGGACTTCAGGAATTGCTGCTCGTATCGGTGCTCGTGGTGATTCACGGGTTGATTATCTACGTTCTGATCCGCGCATTCGGGAGCAAGGCAAGGCGGGACAAGGTCGAGGCCTTGGAGGCGCGAGTGGCAGAGCTTGAGGATGAGCGGAACGAGTAAGGACGGCAACGAAAGCGAGAAGACTCGAAGACGCGAAGACGGACGAAGAACGGCGTCGTGCCGGATGGAACACCAAGGTCACCAAGGGACACCAAGGACGGTGGATGTGGAGCACGGATGGTGGCGGGCGGAGCGGGCTAGCTTGGGGACTGGGTGATGCGGTAGACGACGTCGCCGATGTAGGTGACGTATTGGACCGAGCCGTCGGGGGCGAAGGTTGGGCCGCCGGGGGCGATGGAACCATAGATGGGTCCGGGCTGGGCGTCGAGCACGACGCGGGAGCCCTCAGGGCCCTCGGCGATGTAGGCGAAGTGAGCGCTATCGGCGCTCCACGTGAGGCTGCCGTCGCGCATCTCCACGTGCTCGGTCCGTTGCTTCCCGTCGAGGATGATCGCCCATTTGCTGTAAAGCCTCGCGCCGTAGCCCACGCGCTGACCGTCAGGACTGAACACGACGCCATCGGGCAGGACTCCCTCGCACGGCTCGCCCTCGATGTCGCCGATGACGACGTAGGCCAGCTTCCCTCGCGCCGCGACGTAACCGACCTGATCCGACCCCGGCCGGAATCGAAGCCCGAGGATGTTGTCGTATTCCGGACCCTCCTGCCCATCCAACACGACCCGGTCCATTGCGTCGCGCTCGGCCACGTAGGCGAAGTGCTCGCCGTCATCGCTGAAGGTGAGGCTGAGCGGATCGATGGTGTCGTAGACCGGGCCGGCTTCACGATGCGTGACGACGGAGCGGCCCTTGGGGAGCTTCACGACAAAGGCGAGGGCGGCGCCGCCAGGGCTGAAGGTGATGCTGTCGTCGAGGACGGTGTCGTAGTCGACGTCGGTCGGGGTTGGGACCTCTCCCACAGGCGA
Organism: uncultured Armatimonadia bacterium; assembly: GCA_964555935.1. Lineage (GTDB taxonomy): Bacteria > Armatimonadota > Zipacnadia > Zipacnadales > VGFC01 > CAZKUN01. The sequence goes on from CAZKUN010000162.1 coordinate 17,630, forward strand.
TGCGACGCCGATGTCGTGGTGGCCGTTGAGGTCGAACGTGTAAGCCAGGCGAGTGCCGTCAGGACTCCATCGCCAGACGCTGCCGAGGGCGTCGACGGGCATCGACTCATCACCGTCAACGACAACGAACCAGCGATCGCCCTTCTCGGCGGCGTAGGAGACGTGCCGGGAGTCGGGGCTGAATCTGAGCGAGTCGACGCCGGTTCCATCGTAGGGCTCGTCGGGCTTGTGGTCGATGGCGACGCGCGGGAGGCCGTCGCGCACTCCGACGTAGGCGGTTCGCTTGCCGTCAGGGCTGAAGCAGAGATCGAGGATGGCGTCATACCGCGGCCCAACTGCACTGTCGACCACGACGCACAGACCGCCCTCGCGCCCGGCGACGTAGGCAAGGCGGCGGGCATCGGGACTGAAGCGAGGGCGGGGCCCCGTCACCGCGTCAAACCGCTCGCCCTCCTCGCCGTCGGCGACGACGAAGAATCGGTCGCCATCGGTGGCGGCGTATAGGAAGCGCGAGCTATCGGGGCTGAAAGTGAGACTGCCCTTGACGACGTCCGCGTAGTCCGGGCCGACCTCGCCATCGATGATGATGCGAGGGGCGCCGCCGCGCTTGGTGATGTAGGCGTAGCGGAGCCCGTTCGGGCTGACGGTGAAGTCGACCTGGATCTCATCGAGCTTGCCAAGGCGGTCTTCGGTGATGCTGCGCGGACGATTGGCGCACCCGGCGAGGAGCAGAACGCAAATGGCAGACAGCGCGAGCCAAGCTGTCGACTGATGGGGCGCGGACCTGGGCTTGGTGAGGCGTCTGTCTGCCATGTTGGTTCGCGGTGGGACGGACGGCGCGGGCCGGATACTTGCGCTCGTGTCTTCGACACGTGCTCGTATTCGCCCCCTCCGACGGCATGCATGAGTTAGGAAGCCCACGCTACGAGACGGCTACTCCCAGTTCAGGATGGCTTTGCCTTGGAGGCCCTGTTCGAGGCCGGAGTAGGCCTCCTGAGCGTTCTCGAAGCTGGTTTCCATTGTCATCAACCGCTCGATGTCGAGACCGTTGCGGTACATCTCCAGCATGTCCGGGTACCAACCCGGATGGGAGACCCAGTTGCCGAAGATCGTCATGTTTCGCTTCATGATGAGCTTCTGCGGGTCGAGGGTCTGGGGACCGTGGCCGACCTGGCAGATGATGCCCTCGGGCTTGGTGGCGTCGACGGCGCAATCGAGCGTGTCCTGTCGGCCGGAGCACTCGAAGCAGGCGTCCGGCCCGATGCCATCGGTGAGGTCCTTGAGCGTGGCGACGAGGTCGTCAGTGGTGGTGGGGTCGATGGTCTGCCAAGCGCCCATCCTCTGGGCGAGTTCGCGACGTTTCGCGATCGGCTCAACCGCGATCGGCCAGGCGCCGAGGTATTTTTGGACCAGCACCATCCCCAGCCCGACCGGGCCGCAACCGAAGACGCAGGTGACATCGCCTGGCCCAACGCCGGCGCGCGTGGTGCCGCCATACGGGACGCCAAGACCGTCGCCGCAGAGAAGGACCGCGACGGCGGCTGAGACATCATCGGGCAGCTTTACCATGGCGTTGGCGCGCGAGGTGATGTACTGCGCGTGCGTGGCGCTGGGAGTGCCGACCTCGGCGCAGAATGTGTCGCGGCCTCGGCGACACCAACGGCACTTGCCGCAGCCCTGAAGCGTGAAGACACCGACGCGGTCGCCCTCTTCCCACTGGGCGTGGCCGTTGGGGTCGGCAATGATGCCCGAGACCTCGTGGCCGCCGTTCATGTCCATGGCGTTCTCGCCGCGGAATGAATGCATCTCCCCACCGCAAACACCGCTGGCGGTTACCTTGACCAGGACTTCGTTCTCAGCCGGGACGGGCATGGGATACTCGGCGATCTCAACCTGCTTGTTGCCCAGAATATGTACGGCTTTCATGCGCGAATGCTCCTCTCAGCAATTGCAGCTCAACGCTACGTGCCCATGCGATTCCCCGGCGTGGCACCATATCCCTCCGCGTTACCGGGCGCCTCGGCTGACAGGTATGATGTAAGTGAACGACGAAACGGTTCTATGGTTGACGCGTAGATGCCTATAGAGTCCACGTGTAGCGGAGGTGAGCGGATTGCGGGCATTGGCTGGGGTGGTAACGTGCCTGATGGTCGTGGCGCCGGTTGTTCCGGCTGCGGCGCAGGTGCCGCCGGGCCTGATGCAGTGGCTTGATGTGGAGACGGCCGGGGGCGAGACCTTCGGGATGACCCCTCTGCTGATGCCAAACGGGGCGAAGACCAGCATCTCGGTCGTCCACGGCGCGGGGATTACTGGGCTGTATGAGTTGCAGCGGGTGGGTGAAGCGACCGGCGCGGTCGCGCGCACGGCGCCCGGGTGGATCGCGTTCGCCTCGGATCGGGGTGGCCGCGAGCGCGTGCACGTGATGCGATCAGACGGCACGGAGATGCAGGCCATTGGTCCCGACGATGCGCGGACCGCGTGGCCAGACTTCTCTCCCGATGGGCGTCACATCGCGTTTGAGTACGGCGAGGGCGGCGCGGTCGACATCGTGGTGATGGCGCTGGACGGCAGCTTCATCACCAACATCACGAAGGGCGGCTCTCAGTGCGGGAAGCCGGACTGGGCCCCCGACGGGTCGCAGATCCTGTTCTCGTCCGGCGTCGAGGGCACGCAGGATCTCTACGTGGCCCGCCCCGATGGCAGTCAGATCGCCCCGTTGCTCGTGTACGCCGGGTCCGACGAAGTAGATCCAGTCTGGTCCCCCGACGGCACGCGCGTTGCGTTCCGCTCAACATCAGAGGGTCGCGGCGACATATTCGTCTGCAACGCCGACGGCTCGAACCCCACGAACATGACGCGGCACCCAGGGCCCGACTACGATCCCGAGTGGTCGCCCGACGGGTCGCAGATCGCGTGGACGTCCGAGCGCGACGGTAACTTTGAGATTTACGTGATGAACGCGGATGGCTCGGACCCGCAGCGACTGACCGACGACCGCGCGTGGGACTCGCGCCCAGCGTGGTCGCCGGACGGGACGCAGATCGCCTTCGACAGCGACCGAGGCGGTCGATGGAACATCTGGGCGATGGATGCAGATGGCGGCAACCCGCACAAGATCACCGACGATCGGGAGACGGATCATTGTCCGTGTTGGACGGGTGCATCGGGCGCGGAGACGACGACCACGCCCACCACGGCACCGGCTGATGTTTTCCGCACCATCATTGGCGCGCCCGGCAGCGACGACGGGTCCGACCCGACGCTAGGCATCGCGCGGCCGATGGTCATTGCATGTCACGGGGCGGGGGGACTGAAGCGCGTCGTGGCCGTTGCATCGAACGCCCAGCCGGGCAACATGACGGTCACGCCGCTACAGCCGCTGAGCGACAAGCTGGTGGCAGTGGTGATCGGTGGCGGGAGCATGGCCGGCGTGATTGAGGATCGATCGCGAGGGCTGTTCCCGTGGGGATTCGCCGCGGGTGGCGCTGATTCGATGATCGTGCTGCTGCACGCGAAGACGGGACGAGTGAAGACGGTCATCGGCGTGACGGGCGACGATGCCGGCGTGGAGTCCGCGGAGGGGCGCCTCGTGGTGCGCGGCGCGATCGTGTCGGCGGTCGACAGGCGTGACGCAAGCCTCAACTACGCGGCAACGCAGCTTGCGGAAGTCGTCGT
>CAZKUN010000163.1:0-19341 GCA_964555935.1 uncultured Armatimonadia bacterium
GGAGACATCGCCGGAGGAAGTGCCGCTTCTGCAGAAGGCGATCATCGACGTGTGCGCCGCGGCCAGGAAGCCCGTAATCATCGCGACGCAGATGCTGGAATCGATGTGTGAGAATCCACGACCGACGCGCGCGGAGGCGTCTGATGTGGCGAACGCGATCCTCGACGGCGGAGACGCGGTGATGCTCTCGGGCGAAACGGCCGTCGGCGAGTACCCAGTGGAGACGGTTCAGATGATGCGGCGGATAGCAGTGGCCGCCGAAGGCGCGCTGTTTGAGGGTAAGCACCTGGTGACCGATTGGACCGGCGGGCGCGACCTCGCGTTTGGCGAGGCCATCTCATCCGCCGCCGCCGAGGCAGCCGAACAGATCGGGGCCAAGGCTCTCGTCGCGTTCACGCAGTCGGGATATACGGCGCGGCTGGCGTCGAAGTGTCGTCCGGGCATCCCCATCATCGCGGCGACGCCGCTGGCGAGCACGGCCCGGCGATGCGCGCTCTACTGGGGCGTGGCGCCGATCTTGGTGGGGCCCGCGACATCCACCGATGAGCAAGTGGCGCTGATCGACCGCACGCTGCGGGACCGCGGACTTCTCGAGCGCGGGGATGAGATCGTCATCACGGCGGGGACGCCGATTGAGAAGCGCGGCACGACGAACACGATGAAGCTTCACGTGATCGGGGAGATGGAGGAGTAGGGGGGAGGCGCGCCGCTACTCGCCGATGATCTTGCAGAGAACGCGCTTGCTCCGGCGACCGTCGAATTCGCCGTAGAAGATCTGCTCCCACGGGCCGAAATCGAGGCGGCCTTCGGTGATCGCGACCGTGACCTCGCGCCCCATGATCTGGCGCTTATGGTGCGCGTCGCCGTTGTCCTCGCCCGTGAGGTTGTGGCGGTAACGCTGCGGCGACGGATCAAATGGCGCCAGCTCCTCGAGCCACTTCTTGTAGTCCTCATGCAGCCCCGACTCGTCATCGTTGATGAAGACCGACGCGGTGATGTGCATCGCGTTGACGAGGCAGAGACCCTCCTGCGCGCCGCTCTCGGCGACTTGCTGCTGGACCTCGCGCGTAATGTTGATGAAGCCCATGCGCTCGGGAACGTTGAACCTGAGATATGCTGTGTGTGATTTCATTGGTCTACCGCGCCATCGCGTAGATGCGGCGGCGCAACTCCTCGCAGTAGTGCGTGTAGTTCGGCCACGATACATCATCCGGGATGAGGTGGTCGAGGTCGGGGATGTACCGTCCCGTCTCGACCGCCGGCCAGATGCGGTCGAGTTCCGCATCGATGGCGGCTGGATCGATGGCGAGCGCGCGTTTGTCGATGCCGCCCATCATCGCCAGCTCCGGAAAGCGCTCCCGGTAATCGTTGACATCCGTCCCGGCCGCGACTTCCATCGGGTACAGCAGATTCACCCCGGTCTCCATCATGGGCGGCACGATGTCGTCGGGCTTGCCGTCGGTATCGACGCTGACGACCGGGATGCCCGCGTCGACCGCGAACTCCTTGATCCGCCGGTAGTACGGGCCCATGAACTCGCGCCAATGATTGGGGGAGATCAGCGGCCCTTGGCGACCGCACATGTCCTCCCAGATGTGGATCACGTCGACGCGGACGCCGGCCTTCACCACCTCGTTGAAAACGGTGATGTAGATCTCGGTCATGTGGTTCATGATGTCGCGCACGAGTTCGGGCTCGAGGATGAACGCCAGCAGGCACTCCTCATCGCCGAGCAACCACCGCACGCTGCCGAACACCGCGCAATCGGGAAATCCCCCGAGCTGGATCGGCAGGTCCTTTGCCATCCAATCCTGGGCCGTCGCCAGCCAATCCCCGGCCAGGCGGCCCGGGTGGCTTGGGTCAAGATGCTCCGCCTTGAAGCGCTCCCAGTCGTCGCGATTCTGCACGGGGAACTTCAGGAACTCGGCCATCGATTCCGCGTGCTTGTAGTCACGGCGGACGATGCCCCACCCGTCGGTGTGGACGATGTAGTCGTCGTCTTCCTCGATCACCGTGGGCTCGATAGCGGGGCAAGGGCCGAGCTTAACGGGGACGATGAGCGGCGGGGAATCAGGCTTGGCGAAGCTGCGGTGATCCATCTCCGCCGGCTTGCCCTCCGCCTCCCACCGCTTCCACGCGCGCGCCCACGGCCCCCAGAAGAGCCAGAATGGCGGCCTATCGACGGGCTGGCCCAGCACGCAGTTCACGAAGCGCTCGCGGTCGGTCATCGAGAGCATCCTTTCCTGTCAGGCGGTCGGCGTTTGGTTCGTCGGTCACGACGAGCGACCTGCCTAGCGCAACGCCACGATGCGGTTGGTGGCGGCGAGCTTGCGCGTCTGCGAGTAGTGAGGCACTAAGACCTCGCCATCGCCGCTAGCGACGGGCGTCGGGACTTGCAGGATGAACTCCGCTCGGTCGAGACGACTGTAGGCGATGAATGCCAAGTCGAAGCGCTCTATGGGGCGACTGACGTCAGCCGTAAGATCGGGGAAGAGAGCCGGGCCCGTGTCGACCTGCCAGATGGCGTCGATGTCGTTGACGTTCATCGTCTTGATCGGGTATTCGATGACGGCCTCGCGGCTCGTCGCCTCGTCACGGATCGTGGTGATGCCGACGATGGGCAGCCCGTGAAGCGTTACGCTGACGACCTCTTCGTCGTCTTCGCAGTCGTCGGCTTCCGCCTCGCACAGTTGGATGACCAGATGATCGAAGCGGGGCGAGATGTCGCCGATCTCCTTCCCGCCAAGATCGGACGCGGCGTGCGCGCGAATGATCATGTACTCGTGGGGGGAGAAGATCCCGCAGAAATCGTAGTTCGGCTGCAGGAAGAGGTCGCCCGCGCCATACGTATCTTCACCCTTGCAGGACGCGAGGAGAAGGTACGTGAGCGGGTCGGCGTCAGGCGCGGTGAGCGTGACGCGGCACTCGACCTGAATGCGCGCGTTGTTGGTGTGTCCCGGCGTTACGAAGGTCACGAACGACCGACCGAAATCGAGCGTATCCATAGCTGGCCTCCAGCGCGTGTGGTGTTGGCGGATGTTTCTCGTTCGTGGGGCGTGCAATCCTCCCTGCGGTCTCGAAACGTATTACTGGGTCGGTGAAGCTGTAACTGATCGAGTTGCTCTGCCAGATGGTTGAGAAACACCTGGCCTAGCCCCCGCGGCGTGACCTGCGCGAACGCCAGAACGTAGACCTGTCGAGGCTTGCCGCCGGTCGGCAAGCCCGGGAGGTCGCGCGTGGGTGCACGGATACTTGTCGTGGATGACGAATTGTCGATGAGGGAGTTGATGGCGGCACAACTCGAGAGCGCGGGGTATGCGGTTGCGCTGGCCGAGAACTCGGACGAGGCGCTGCGCATCGTCGGTGAGGGTGGGGTAGACCTGATCGTGACAGACGTGAAGATGAGGTCGGATTTGGAGGGCGTCGATTTCGTCAGGGAGTTGCGGGGCTCATCCGGGACCCCGGCGCAGGCGATTCCGGTGATCGTCGTGAGCGGCACGTATCGTCTGTCAGCCGAGAACCGGTGGCGGCTCGGGCTGTCGGGAGGAACTCCTCTGATCCAGGCCTTCATCGAGAAGCCCGTCCGCCGCGGCGTGCTGCTCGCGGCCGTCGAGAAGCATCTCGGCCGGCGCGCCGCCCCGATCACGGTTGTGCCAGACGTTTGCCTGCCTCGAGAGCGTCGGTGAGCGCGGTGGCGTGATCGGCGATCTCACCCCGGTCCTCGATGGATCGGAAGGTCAACTCGTCCCACTCGCCGACTTCGAGGATGGTGTAGAACGAGCGCATGATGAGGCGCGAGCTGTCGAACAGCGTCTCGAAGTCGCACCCGCCAACGCCAATGAAGAGACCCTTGCGAGCGTGCTCAGACTCGGATGTGGGCTTCTTCTCGATGTACTTCATGCACCAGAATGGTTGGCAGCGATCGATGACGGTCTTGGCTTGCGCGGTCAGGCTCATGAAGAACATCGGCGAGGCCACGACGATACGGTCCGCGGTCCGCAACGGCTCGTAGAGGTCCGCCATGTCGTCCTTCTGAACGCAGCCCTCGCCATGCAGGCGCTCGCATCCGCCGCAGTGCCGGCAGGGCCGAATGTCAAGCTTGTCGACGACGACCTTCTGGCAATCGGCGCCCACGCCCGTCGCGCCTTCCAGCACGGCATCGAGCAGCAGATCGCTGTTTCCGCGCATTCGTGGGCTGCCCATGATTCCAAGCACGTTCACGTTACGCCTCCGGATCGCTTGTCCTACTCGGTGACGCTGAAACGCCGGACGATGCGCTTCTCGTTGCGCCCCTTCCGCACCACGATCGTGATGTCGGGCGCCGCCTGCGTTACTGCCGCGCGAGCCAAGAATCTATCGCCGTCGAGCGTGACGGACGCGCCGTTAACCGTCACCACGCACCCGGCCTCGGCGATACCGAAGACATTGACCTCGCACGCGTCGATCGGGGCTGATGTGGTTGGCTGCGTCCTCACGACGGCGAGCGGCGCGGCCGACGCCGCTACGATGTCTCGCAGTATCTCCTCGCGCGCTGACTGAAGCTCGTCATACGATCTCGTGTAATCCGTCATCGACCGGACGACGCGTCGCCCGATCTCGTCCGGACGGTCGGTCGCGCTGAAGCCATGTGCGTCGAGCTTCTCGATCAGCTCGCGCTCGGCGTCTTCAAGCATCGCCAGGTACTCGCAGTCCTCAAGTCCCTCGCGTTGGGCCTCGTAGCGGATAGACGGGTTGGGCCCGTCGCGCCCGGGCCACACCATCCACTCATCGCCCGGCGAGAATGTGCCGAACTTCAGGTTCCAGTGGTTGAATCCCCAATGCAGATAGCCCGTTGCGCCGTAGAGATAGTTCATCCAATGCACGACGCGGGGTTTGATCGCCTCCGTGTCTATGAGGCGGTTTGGGTACTTGCCCTGAGGCACCCACGCGACGTAGAACCAAAGCTCGCACTCGCCGTCTCTCTGCCAGCGATTGTACTGCGCGTGCCATTGGTCGAAGTAATCGAGTTGGGGCACCCACAGCTCGCAGAACCCGCGGAGATCAGGCACGTGGATCGCGTCCATGCGCTTGAGACCGGGGGCCGCCTTGTGGATCAGATCGGCCTGCACCTTCCATGACTCCACGTTGAGCGGGATTGGCTCGTCGGCGACATGCACGTTGGCAATGTCGAGCCAGTCCTTTTCGCGCAGATGCTCTTCGAGGGCGGGCGCGAACTCGGTAACGGCCACGGTCGTTGGCGCGCCAGTCGCCCGGACCTTCGCCGGACGGTCATGGAGGACGAACTCCGGCGCTTCCCAACCGCCTGGCCCTCGCCCGCCAAAGTGAGTGACGTTGATGCGTCGGACGCCCTCATCGAGGAACGTCTGACACCAACGGTCAAAGCGCGCCCAGTCGTAAGTTCTCGAACCGTCCGCCTCGATCCAGATGTCGCACAGACCCGGCGCGACGGTCACCACGTTCTGGTGGTAGCGGCGAAACATCCGCGCGTATTCGCGCAACATCCCCCACCACTCCTCGGTGGAATCCTCAAGCCCGTAGCGAGTGGCGAAGCTGCCGGTGCCAAACCAGTTCACGACCCACAGCCGTGGATCGTCCGGGAAGTCGACCGCCAGCACCTCCAGGGCCACGGGCACCGCGTCGAGGCCCGCATCCGTGGCGAAGTACACGCTGCCCTCGTACACGCCGGCGGGCGTATCCGCTGGCACAGCGAACGTCAGGAAGATGGGCTGCGTAGTGTCGGCGGGTAGGTCGCGCGCCGCGTCATCGCTCAGCTCATCGGGGAAACCGTCCGGCGCCACGCGGAGCAACTCCTCCGGAGGCGTCGCCCGGGAGTTCTCGTCTACCGGGACATACGAGACGAATCGCGCTTCGAAGCCCTCGGCGGCAATGCTGCGTCGGCCAACCGGATCGTGAAGATCCTCAAACACGATCCGGGCGTTGTCGATCGGGCGATCGGGCCGGACGACGACCTGATAGCATTCGCGCTCGTTGCGGCCGGCTACAAGTCTGATCTTCCGCGAGGCTCCCCCTGGCCGCGTCTCATCCTGGAAGGTCTGAGTCAGCGGCGGGGCCGTCCATAGCCGCCAGGCTCTGTCGGCCTCCGGTGCGAGAGACACTTGCACGCGCGCCTTGCTTCCGGTGCAGACAGCAACTGCCGTCGTCAGGTGTCCGGGCGCGGACGCGAAGAGGGTTGCCGCGGATGGACCGGCGCCGGGCGATTTGAGGTCGAACGTTCCATTAGGCGCGGTCGATGTCTGTTGAGGCGTCCCGCCCGGGCAGTCGAGCGTGACGTTGGCTCCGGCGATCGGCTGTCCACCAGGTCCGACGACGACGCCGGCTACATCGCCTTTGCCGGCCTGGACGTCCGGCGGTGGCGACAGCGTCCGGGCCATTGTCGTGGCGACGGCGCCGGCCTCGCCATCCGCGGCGCCCACGGCAATCGTCACCTCGGCGTTGAAGGGCAGACCGGTAATCACCGCGCGGCCGTCGGCCCCGCATCGCACGGCCCGCTGTTTCCCGGCACAGTCCACGGTGATGGCGTAGGCTTTGGGCGGGTCAGTGCCCAAGCCCGGCGTGACGCGGATGCCCAACGCGCCGGATGCTGCGGCCAGCGGCGTGACGCTGACCAACGGAGCGCCGGCTGTCGCCGGGATGGCCTGAAACGTTGAGACCGTATTCGGCACGTTGCCGAACCGATCGACCGGCTGGACTGCGACCGTATATGCTTGCCCCGGCTCAAGGTCACGGATAACGGCCGATGTGGCGGCGGCCCCGACCTCAGTCACGGGCACGAGGCCGTTCGTCGAGCCGAAGGCATCGCCTGAAGCGCAAATCCTGTAGACGCCGATGTCGGCAGGCGGCTCGTAACCCATCCAATCAACGTGCACGGCGCCGGTGACCCAGCGAGACGCGTGGACGCGGAGATTGATCGGGGGTGGGGGAGTCTGGTCGCCCTCGGCAAGCGAAACGAGCTGCACGTCATCGAACCAAGCGCGGCCGTTGTTTGCGCTGTTTGTCAGACACTCGATGCGCGCCAGGGATGCTCCCGCGGGAGGCGTTACGTCCGATGAGACGCGGGTCCAGTCGGCGTCGCCGGTGATGCTGCCGGCTGGACTGCTTCCGAGGTACTCGTGTCCAGCGCCAACCCACTCGACCTGGACTATCGCCGCCGCTTCGCCCAGTTCCTCGCACCGGATCCAGCCACTCAAGCGCAGCGGCTCATCGGTGACTGGGAGGTTCTGGATGGTGATCCCGCGCCGACCATCTCCGTCAACTCGCGCGCAAGCTCCGCCATCACGCCCGCCCTCCGCGTCGATAACGAAGACGCTCGTGCCGTTCCCGCTGCCCTGGGGCTCTTCGTACCAGGCGTGGATCGTCGTCCACGACGCTAGTCCGGCAGCGAAGGTGCCGTTCTGGAGCAGGTTTGGGCGATCGTCGAAGCTCTGCGCGGCGGCGAGCACCGAGCAGGCCATCAGCGGGAAGAAGCGCATTCAGTGTCACTCCAACGAGACAACACGCATCCGCGTCAGCGGGTGCGTGGGTACGTGCAAGACAGTCTGTTCGTCGGACGCGGGCCGAGGGCCTCGGTGCGCTTCGTCGCCTCGGATGAAGGAGGCCGACCGGCGGAGCGTGAATCTCCCCCCGTCCGCGCATGCGTTCAGCACGGAGGAGTCTCAGATGGGTCCACCAAATCCTCGGACGATAAGGCGCTGGCTGCTCGGGGTGATGTTGGCGGGCGCCGCCACGTCAGCCTCGGCTGAGGTATTCATCGAGAATGCTACGACCCGCGTCGAGGCAATCGGCGAGCGCGGCGCGTACATTGGCGTCTCCTTGCAGAGCGGATCGAGCGAGGTGGCCCGCGTCGAGCTGTCCTCTGATGGACGGTGGACGGCCGCCAGCGCCAAGAAGTCAGGCGGCGAAACATCGTTGACGTTGACGGGCATCGACACGTCAGGGACGGGCGGCACGCCGAGTCTCGGCGGAGCCTCCTACGTGCGGTTTTCCTTGGCGAAGGAAGATCCGTACCCGCGCGTCTCCTTTCGCCTCGATGTGGAGGAATTCGACAAGCAGGCCTGGGAGTCGGCTTGGGACGAGCCATGCCCGATGTACTTCCTGCGCTGCTCGATTTCCGAGCCTGAACTCTACTACTTCCATGGCCTCCTCGCGCCAACGCCGCGTGTCGATCCGTACCCCTTCAGCCGTCACGACATGCGCGCCAAATGGGCGGACGGTTGGTCGACTGCCCCAGCCATCGGCGCCTTGAGCGTGCCGGCCGTCGGGCTGTGGAAGCCGTCGGCGGGGCTGGCGGCTGCCTACAGCTTCCAGCACGCTCGCAGCACGGACAAGTCGTCACGAAGCATCTCGGCCGCTTACAGTTGGGGCTCGGAGGAACGTTCCGACGATTTCTTCGCTCTGCTATGGCCCTACCAGCAGGGGTTCAATCAGCTCACTCACCCGGTGGCGCCGACGACTGTTGAGAGTCACTTCGACCTGCTCCACAGCCAGGACCTCGGCCCCACCGACGACTTGAACGAGCTGGTCCTCGACCATACGTGGAGCCGGTATCGCGCGCTTCTGGCGGCCGCTCCCCGTATGAACGATTTGGGTTGGATGGTCGAACGTCAGCGCGTCGATCCTCAGCCGCCGGATGTGGACCTGGTTCGGGCCATGGGCGAAATGGGCGAGGTCCTCGGCGGCAGCTTCCGAGGCGTGCAACTCGCCTATCGGCGTGGCGACGCGGACGAGTTGGCGGCGTTGCGCGGCGAGGTTGACCGGGTCCTCGGCAGAGCGGATTGGGTGACGATCGACGGCGATCTGTGCTGCCGACTGCCCCACCCGTCGGACGAGGGCGAGGCGGCGACTTACCACAACGCGCGGCAATTCGATTTCGCCGGCGCGCTGCTGGCCGTCTACCTGAACGAGCCGGATGATCGGCTCTGGCGACACGTGGAAGGACTCTACAATTGGGCCCGGCTCGGCGTCTACACGCGTGCGGCCATCCCCGACGGTCAGCGGCCGATGTCTGCGCGCCAGACGTCGGCGATCGCGCAGAACTTCCTGATGAACCTGCACGCCTCGCTCGCCGAGAGTGCGGACGACGAGGAGCGGCGGATTGCCGAAGAAGCGTTTGGCCTGGCCCAGACAATTGTCTGGCGGGCGGCGAGCATCACGACTGGGGATCCCGATCCAAGCGATACGCTCGACCCGACGTTCCTGATGGCGGGCAATCACGCGCGCTCGCAGCTAGGGCAGGTTGGCTGGAGCGAGTTGAGCGATGTGCTTCGCGCGATGATCATCATGCGCGTTGAGACCGGCGATCATCGCTTTGAGTACTTCGTTCGCGGCGCGCTGGAGCGCTGGCATAGGGCCTTTGAAGCAGACGGCTACCACACGTCCCTGGCGATGGACGTGTTCGGCGAGACCGCCGACCGAGGCGCGCGTGCGGGTGTCAACGGGCCCGCTGATTCGTTCTGGGAATGGGCATACCCCGTCGGCGACGCGGTGATGCGCGTGACCGCCGGGCGCGAGGCGGCGATGGCCTTCTGTAAGGGAACGGATGCGCTGGAGGTCGTCGACTACCGATTCCGCCCGCCCGCCAACTTCTCGTTCCGGATTCGAGGCCCGCGCGCTCAGCCCTTCGAGTTGGTGATCAGCTCGCCGTACCGCGACTTGACCGGGCTACCGGTGACGGTAAACGGCTCGCCCGCGAAGGAGCCGCGAGTCGTCGGCGAGTTTGGGGAGCACATCCGGCTGACGGTCTCGTCCGGGGCGACCGTGCAAGTCGGCGACATTGGCGATGTCGGGCTCCCGCGCAAGTTGCGCGGGCCGGCTCCCGGATCGAGACTCAAGCGCTCCGAACTGCGCGAGTTTGACCTAACACGTCTCTGCACGGAGCGGATCGACCGCTCGTGGGATGACCCGGATTCGTGGGCGGGACTGTCGTCGGGCCGCCACCATGCCTATGGCATCCCGTATGAGATTGTCTCGCCCGACGCGTCCCGAGGCAAGGTGGCTGTTCGGCACCGGACCATCCGCATTAACTGGCGGGCTAGCGGGATCTACCTCATCGCTTCGCCGCTCGAGCGTGGCGAGGTCGTCGTCTTGCTCAGCAACGGCCGCAGGATACGCGTCAACCCCGACGAGTATCTGCCTGTCGCGGACGGGGCGCCGCTGCGGCGTTGGCAGCTCCGCATGTATCCCATCCCCATCGACAACCCCAAAGTCCTCATCGATGAGGTAATGGTCTGGGGGAATGCGCTCGTCTTCTCCGTCACGCTCGAGGCGCTCGGTGGGAAGACAGTGGATCGGCTCATCGAGAAACTGCACGGCGATGAGCAGGAGCGTCTGGATCGGCTTGAGGAGCTTGGAGCGACCGACCGCGTGTTGGCCCGGTGCCGCGAGCGCGTCCGTGACCAGTTCGATGCCAAACGCGCACTGCGCGTGGCGTTCTTGCCTCCGCACGATTCGCGAGCGTCGGACATCCGCGCCGCCTGCGACGCGCTGGACATCCCGTCGATCGGCCTCCGTCCGGAGGAGCTGGTCGAGTCTGGCGTTCTCACGCCGGCGCACTTCCCGATCGTCGTACACACGGGGTCTGAGCGCTACATCCGCACGGTGCAAGAACCCGGCGACGCAGAGCGAGCGCTCACGCGGTATCTGAAGGCGGGCGGGACGATGCTGGTGCTGGGAGCCCGCAGACCGTTTAGCTTCGCCGACGACCTGCCGTCCCTCGATCCCAAGGCGCTCAACGCGACGCTGTTTGGGCGAACGTTTGGGCTTGATTGCCTCGCCCCGGGGGACGCGCGCGGTGGGGCAGAGGCCTTCGATGACCGCCCGGATGGCGACCTTGCGTTCCGCCTCGAAGCAGGCCAGTCCGTCTTCTCCCGGTTGCCCGAGCGCATGCCGTTCCCAAGCGGGGACGACCATCCTTTCCGACCAGCCGTCGGAGAGTTGCTGAGCGTTGACGACGAGTTCCGTCCGCTCATCACGCTCTACGATGCCGACGGTCACCGGTTCGGGCCGGCGGCCGCGTTGATCACGCGAAACTCCGGCGGATACGCCGGCACCAACGTGCTCTGGGTCTGGGGGCCGCTGGTGACGGATGCGTTCGCGCACGCCGAGTCGTTAATCTACCAATCGCTTGCGGCGGCGGCGGAGATGTGTGGCGCGGCTTCGATGGTCCCGCCCGTGCCGACTGAGGCGCAGAGCGCCGGCGCGACGATCGCCGTGCTGCCGCTGGCCGACGTGGACCGCGCTGGGATGATCCAGGACATCGGTCGGGAGATGAACGCCGACATCGGCACGGTCACCGAGGATGTCCTGGCTGATCGGACCGCGTTCACGGCAGACCGCTACCCGATTGCCATACACGCGCCGAAGACGGAGCACTACGTGAAGTCGTGGCGACTGCCGAATGATGGCGCTGATGCCTACAAGCGATATCTCGACGAGGGCGGTTTCCTGATCGCCTGTGGGAATGGAACGCAGTTCTCGGTCGCTAGCGAATACTCCGATGGTCAGTTGCGCGACGTGAGATCCGTCCGACCGGAGATGGGGCTGGCGATGGGGCTCCCGCTGATGCCGGGCTTCGAGCAGCCTCGCGGCGAAATGTTCCTGCGGCAGGCGCCGGGACAGACGGTCTTCGCCAATCTGATCGAACCGATTCATGTCACCAAGATCACGGATAAACGATGGCGAGGATTGGCGCCCACCCGTGGCGTGGGCACGGAGTTCATCCCGCTCGCGCACCTCACCGACAAGGCCGGCGACCGGTTCAACGGGTATGCGGCGGCCCTCATACGACGGCCGAGCAGGGACGGGCGGCGACGCGGCGCGATCCTCTACATATGGGGCAACCTCATCGAGGGCGAGCTAGGCGAGGAGCTTCTTCGCTCGGCCGTCCGGTTCGCCTTGGACGATGTCCAGGAGACACCGAAGTGAATCAGCGTCAGCGCTTCATCGAAACCATGACATTCGGGACGCCCGACCGAGTGCCGAACCACGAACTCGGCTTGTGGGGTCAGACAGTCGACCGCTGGCTCGAGGAGGGGATGCCGGAGGAGGTCGTGGGCGCCAGTTGGTTCGACGGCGTCGAGCAGTACGGGATGGACCGGCGCGAGTTTCTCAACGTGAACCTGCACATGATGCCGCCCTTCGATTTGGAGGTGCTCGAGGAGACGGACCGCCACATCGTCCTTCGGGACGGTCAGGGCATCGTGCGCAAGGCCATGAAGGAAGGCACGGTCCGCGGGATGCGGCCGAGTATGGACCAGTACTTGCGTTTCGCGGTCGAGACGCCCGAGGATTTCGCGGATCTGAAGAAGCGCTACGTCGCGAGCGACCCGGCTCGCTATCCGGACCGGTGGGATGAGCGCCTCAAGGGCTGGGCCCAGCGCGATCACGTGCTTTGCCTGTGCGTGAACTGCGCGATGGGGCTCTACAGCAACATGCGCGTCTGGATGGGCACCGAGAACCTCTCGATGGCCTTCTACGATCAGCCGAAGCTCGTGCACGAGATGCTGGACTTCATCACCGACTTCACCATCGAGGCGCTGACGAGAGCGCTCGAGGAAGTCGACATTGACTACTTCAACTACTTCGAGGATTTCGCATACAAGACCGGGCCGCTATTCTCGCCGGCGGCGTTCCGCGAGTTCTTCATGCCGAGATACAAGCGGATCAACGAGTTCCTGCGATCGCATGGTTGCGATATCATCACGCTCGATTCAGACGGCAATACCGAGGTGCTGATGCCGCTGTTCATCGAGTGCGGGATCACGGGCCACTGGCCGCTCGAGCGCGCGGCCGAGATGGACCCGATCCGGCTTCGCAAGGAGTACGGGAAGGACCTGGTCTTCTTCGGCGGGATCGACAAGCGCGAGCTGACCAAGGACAAGGCCGCCGTTGAGCGCGAGGTGATGGGGATGGTGCCCTGGATGATCGAGCAGGGCGGCTTCATCCCTCACCTCGACCACACGTTCCCGCCCGACATTCCCTATGACAACTTCCTCTACTACCTGGAGCTGAAGGAGAAGTGTCTAGATGGGTAGGTGGAGGAACGGCTCTACTCCTCGTCCGCGGCTTCGTCCGCCTCCGCTTCCTCCTCTGCCTGCTGGCTGATCGCGAGTTCCCTCCCCAGACGGGCTTTCGCGACCTGCTCCTGCAACTCACCCTCGTCCGCGTCGCCGAACCGCCGGATGACCTCGTCGTGCGTCTCGATGGCGGCCTCTGGGTTGCCGTGGCGGCTGAGAGTGATGCCCTTGTTTACGAGGGCACGGGCGACCTGTCCGCGCAACCCGGGGTGACCGACGCCATCGAAGCGTTCAACGACTCCATCGTAGGCATCAATGGCGGCGTCCAGGCTGCCCAGGCCATCGAGAGCGGCGCCCTTGTTTACGAGGGCACGGGCGACCTCCTCCCGGAGCCCGGGCTCGTCAACGCCAGCGAACCGACGGACCACGTCATCCCACGTCTCAATGGCGGCCTCTGGGTTGCGATTGCGCTCCAGAGCCACGCCCTTGCTGACGAGGGCCTTGGCGACCTGATCACGCAGTTCAGGCTCCTCGGTGTCCCCAGCCCGAGCCACCACCTCATCGCAGATCTCAATGGCCTCCCCCAAGTCTTCCTGGTGAATCAGAGCGATGCCCTTGTTCACCAGAATCATGCCGATGAGCCTGCGCAACTCAGGCCCATCCGCGTCGCCGCTCCGGGCCACCGCTTCATCGTACACCTCGATGGCGGCCTCCCGGTCTCCCTGCCGGCTGAGCGTGAAGCCCTTGTTCAGCAGAGCCCGGGCGACCTGCTCCTGTAGTTCACCCTCGTCGGCGTCCCCAAACCGAGCAACGATATTGTCGTAGGCGAGTATCTCGGTTTCGTGATCATCGACGGCATGGAGCGCGCTAGCCTTGTGGCGGAGCGCCGACGCCAATGAGGCCGACAGCTCGGGCTTCTCCTCGTCGTTCACCATGTCCAGCAGCTTGATCGTTGCGCTCGCCGCGATGTCGTGAGCCGAGACTGCGTCCGTCCCGTCCAGCGCGCGCCCAGCCTCTGTCGCAGCCTCGATCACCTCACGCAGCTCGGACCTGTCCAGGCTGTCGAGGTCGATGTCACACAGGTGCGAGAGCGCGAGGTCATACTGCGACTCGCGACGCAACTCGCGGAGGCGCTCGATGGAAGACGGGGGCTCGTCTGCGGCATGTAGATGCTCCCGGGCAGCCGCAAGACGTTGGAGGACCTCATCCACGGCGTAGGCGCTGGCCATGTCTTCCGAGCCGAACGTGTCCTTGATGAGACTCTCGAACACCTCGATCGGTTCCTCGAACAGGCGCGGCTGGTCGATCCCTGCCGCATTGATGATCGCCGCAAGGACGTCGTCGGCCGGCAGTGTGGGCGTGTCTCCCGCCTCTCGGATAGGCCCCGCGTCGTCCGTCGGCCGCGGCGGCTCAGGCGGCGCGACAATGCACACGGAGTCGTGTTCGGTGAGCCACCTTGGGAGTTGCGTTGCCTCCTCGCGAGTGTAAACGAACCAGTAGAGATTGCTGAGCAGAGGAGCTCCCAGGGAGAGTCTGCGGTGAAGGGCCCGCATCACAACATCGTGCTCCCACCCGGCGTATCCCAGCACGATGGGCGAGCGGGACAGGGCGCCAAGCACGCCCTCCAGATAGTCGCCTATCGTTGGCATGCGGCGCCCGCCGTTTGAGGGTGCATCCTCATTCGCTCTGTCCGCGTCGGCCTGCTCATCGCTCCTCAGCGCGCGCTTCTCGATCTCACCTCGTCGGTTGCAGGTATCGTAGAACTGGTATGTGCCATGCGCGTGAACGATGTTGACCTCGCCACGTCTCAGGTTGATCCGAGCCGTTGTTAGGGGGTGATCGCATACGATCGGTTCACGTCCGAATAGACGCACGGCTCGGCTGAGCATGTCGTCGAAGTTGGTAGTCACGACGAGGTCAGTGAGGCGCTTCTCGCCATCGGCCAGGATGTGGGCGAGCCTGCAGTTCGCGAGGGAGATCGGCTTGTCGCGGCACTTCTTCTCCAGATACCGACGTCGCCCCCCCCCCGCATCCGGAAAGGCCTTGTGGAACCAGAAGTCGTACGCGTCTTCGTCGCCCGGTTCGAGACCGTCCGCGACCGGGCCCAGTCTCTCTTGGCACTCGTCAATGACGCCGCCCGCGAGAGGCACTTCCGGACACGAGATACCGGCGCCGACAATCAAGAAGAAGGGCTCGGCTTCTTCTTCCTGACGGCAATCGCGGATACGCTCTAGGATCATCCTAACAGCTTCGTCAAGTCCGATAATCTGCATGAATGCTCGCGTTCCCTCGTCGTTGTGCCGCCCCGTACTCACAATACGGAATGTTCTTCGGTGGTGCGGTTAAGACCTTCAACGCAGGGACTTCCGCGACATCGCTGGAACCCGTCCGGCAAGCTGGCCATTAATGCTAATACGGAAGCGAAGGGCTCCGGGAAAGGCGCGCCGCATGAGCGGGCACGGGACGGAAGGTTACGTTCATCGCGTTGACCGCCTGCTCGCGCAGCGGCGGGAGGCGCCCCTGCGTCCGAAGCCCCCGACCCTCAACGAGCGCCCGCACGTCATAATCGTCGGCGCGGGACCGGCTGGCACCTTCACCGCGCATTTCCTCAGGCAACATGCCCGCGAACTCGGCGTCGATCTGCGCATGACGATGTTTGACGCGAAGGACTTCACGCGCTCGGGGCCGGCTGGCTGCAACATGTGCGCGGGGGGCATCACCGGTAGCCTCACTGCCCGGATGGAGGCATGCGGGATCGATCTCCCGGCCGATGTCATTCAGGACCGGGTCAGCGGATTCCGCCTGATCACCACGGGTGGCAGCGCCCGGATCCGGCGTGACGGACCCGACAACACGGTCGCGACCGTGTTCCGAGGGAACGGACCGCGATTTGGGCCGGACTTCGCCGGCACCAACGTCAGTTTCGACGACAGCCTGCTAGAGGGGATCGAGGGTCCCGACATCGAGATCCTCCGAGAGCCGGTCACCGATATCCACCCCGTGTCCGACCCCGATGAGCCGATCTCCGTATCGTATGGCCGTGGCCCCGACAAGCTGCGGCTGCATGGCGATCTCGTGGTAGGGGCGTTTGGCCTCAGCGGGCGGCTGTCACGGCAGTTGGCACGCGACGGGGTCCCATACTCGCCCCCCCGAACGGTTCGCGCTTGCCAGGCGGAGCTGCTCGTGGGGCGCGACTACATTCGCGACGCGCTGCATGGGGAGATCCAAGTCTTCAACCTGGGCTTGCCGCGCGCGTCGCTGGTGGCGATGGTCCCCAAGGGCGATTTTCTCACCTGCACGATGATCGGGCGCCAGGACCTCAGCATCGACGATCTGCTGGAGTTCCTCGACCACGACCGCGTGCGGCGCAGATTGCCGCGCGGCTGGGAGATCCCCAACGAGTTCTGCTACTGTCACCCGGGAATTGCCGTCACGGCGGGCATTCACCCGTACGCGGATCGACTGGTCTTGGTCGGCGACGCGGCCTGCTGCCGGTACTACAAGAACGGGCTTGAGACGGCCTTCGATTCGGCGGCAATCGCGGCGCATGTCGCCATGCGCGTGGGCGTGTCGGCGGGGGCGTTCCGCGCCCACTATTCGGATGAGTGCGATCGACTCGTCAACCGCGACAACCGTTACGGGCGGGCGCTGTTCCGCGCCAACAACGTCATCGCTGGGAACCGGGCTTGGTCGCGCGCATTTCTCGCGCTCTGTCGCGCGGGCGGTGGCAAGGTCAGCACGCGGATGCGCGAGGTGCTGTGGGCCTTGTTCTCTGGCGACCGGCCGTATCGGCAGATCGTCAAGCAGACGCTGAACCCTCGCCTGATGTTCGTCGCGGCATGGAAGGCGCTCGTCCACACGTTCAGACGCCACTAGACGCTCCGAAGGGCAGGGAGTCACGGTCGATTGCGCGAAGACGCCTCGTCGAGAGGTGACGTCCATGACCCGCGCTCGCCCGCTCGCCTGCACCGCGCTCTTCCTCCTCGTCGTCGCCGCTCACGCCGCCCCCTCGCGCATCGTCCTGGAGTGGGGTTGGGGTGACAAGACGAAGCTCCATTGGGATGGCGAGATCACTGTCGAAGACGGCACGATCATCGCCGCCGAGAATCACATGATGGATGGCCCCGAGACCTACTACGACCTCACGGAGGCATCCGTGAAGTTCAACGGGCTGACCGAGGGCGGGCAAGACGGGATCATCCTCGAGATCGACGGCGCCCCCGACACGCTCATCAAGTTTAACTCTCCGATCAAGCAGTTCGAACTGCGGCTTGGGCAGGTCCGGGCCACTGCACAGGCGATCAGCGTCAATGACGTCGGCGCGAAACTGACTTACGCCCTAGCGCCGGTCAAGGCCACGAAGACGCCGCGACAGGAGTGCCGCAAGGCGGTGCGCGGGGCGGACGGGAGCGTGTGGACGGTTGGCGTTGAGACCGACGGCCCGGAAACCGAAATGGCCAGTCGGCAGAGAATCGTGCTCGCGCGATGGGAAGAGCAGACGTGGGAGCCCGTCGCCGACATCACCGAGCCGGGCATTCTCTACTTCCCGGATGTTGCGGCGGATCCCGATGGTGGCCTTTGGATTGCGTGGGCGCAGTTTGATGACCGGAACTGGGACGTTTACGCGCGGCATTTTGATGGCGAGGACCTGGGCCGGACTAAGCGCCTCAGCCGCGCGCCAGGGCCGGACTTGATCCCCGCCGTCGTTGCCACCGAGACCCGCGTGGTGGCCGTGTGGCAGACGGGCAACTCGAAACGGTTCGGCCTGATCGGAAGGGCTTTCATCGATGACGACTGGGGCGGCATTTTCGCGGTCACCGATTCGTCCGAGACCGCCTATCGCCCCGTGCTGGCTACCGCTCCGGATGCGTCGGTGTGGCTGGCGTATGACGCGTACCAGGGCCCGGGTCGTGACTATGACGTCTTCCTGCGCGAGATCACCCGCGGCGGCGCCGGCGATCGCGTGGCGCTGATGACGTCTGAGCGAGAAGAGATCGACGCATCCCTCGCCATCGATCGGTCCAACACCGTGTGGGTGGCGGCATCGGGCCAGTGCATCGGATACCGGGCGGGGCAGTTGGTTCTCCCTCCGCCGGCGCTCGTGAATGCCGCGGGCAGGCCCAGCATGGTCGCGACCGATCCGATGGGACGGCTTTGCTTGTTCACGCCTCGACGAGGCAGACCGGGCGCAGCGGTGCCGTTTCGCACTGCGGTGGCGGCGAACGGGGCCGATCCCGTGTCGCTGGCGGTGGCGATGAACGGGTCGCCTTATCGCGCGCCCTTGGTCGACGCCGACGGAACGGTCTGGGCGGCGACCGAGAGCGCCGTGGCGACGGTGAGAGTGCCACTGCCGAAGGGGTATCCGACGAGTCCGACGGTGAAGGCGGCTCTGGCGCCGCCACCGGTAGCGCCCCCGGAATCACTCCCAACCGCGTTTGAGCGGCAGACGGTGGATGTGGACGGCGAGGCGCTCAACGTCTACTACGGCGAGCTTCACACGCATCTTGACGAGCACCCAACCGGCACGATCATCCGCACGTGGGTGGATCGGTTCTACAACAACGCCCGCGATGCGATTGGCCTGGACATCGCGTCGATCTCCGATCACGATTGGCCGCGGATGACGGTGTCGAAGTTCATGGCTGAGCAAGCGTTCCCGTCGGTGATGAATGACCCCGGCAACTTCCTGGCCTGCATTGGTTGGGAGTGGTCCGGTTCCGGCAAGGTCCGTTACCGGTACGGCGACCGCACGGTCGTCTTCCAGGAGGACTACTGCGATATCCTCCGCATCACGGACGAGCAGGGCGACGAGCCGGCGAAACTCCACGCATACCTCAAGAGCCAGGGCGCCATCGACTGGCCGCATCATGTCGGCGCTATCTGGGCGGTCATGGACTGGGACACGCTCAGCCCTACCATCGAGCCGGTGGTTGAGGTCGTTAGCACGCATGGCGTGTACGAGACGTACGATGAGGGCCGCGCGATTGGCCTCTGGCACCGCGAGCCGAAGATCTCGCGAGACGATTCCGGCGACAAGACCTCCATCCAGTCCGGACTCAGCCAGGGCCACAAGTTCGGCCTCGTGGGCAGCTCTGACAGCCACAACGGGCTCGCCGGCTACAAAACAGGGATGCTCGGAGTGTTCGCGCCTGAGTTGACTCGTGAAGCGATATTCGACGCCTGGCGGGCGCGGCGCACGTACGCGGTGCGTGGGGGTGAGAGGATGCTCGTTGACTTCCGCGTCAACGACACCTTCATGGGTGGCGAAGTGACGACGAAGCGGGCGCCACGCCTGGCGGTGAGCGTCGAA
>CAZKUN010000163.1:19351-21225 GCA_964555935.1 uncultured Armatimonadia bacterium
AAGATTGAGGTCATCCGCAACAACGAGTACGTCTACACGGCCGAGGGCAGTGGGGACGCGATCGATTTCGAGTATCTCGACATGGACGCCGAACCGGGCGACTGTTACTACTACATCCGCGTCTTCCAGGAGGGCGATTGCTACGCGTGGTCTAGCCCTGTCTGGGTGACGGTGCAGTAGATGAGGCTACCACCGATGATCCTGCCGCTCTGTCTTCTCAACGTCGCCGCCGAGGCGGCGCTCCCGGCCGTGACGGGCCTGACGTGGACCGAGGTCGAGATCGTGTCAACGTTGGATGGCGCGACGCAGCCGATCATCATCGGCGTGCCGGATTCGTACGAGGCCGGCTCCGAGACGCCGCTACTCGTGGCCCTCCACACGTGGTCATCGGGCTACCAGCAACAGGCGAAGGAATACGGTCCGCTGGCCGTCGAGCGAGACTGGCTGCTCGTGCTGCCGCACTTCCGGGGTCCAAACCTCGTGAGCAACGAGAATGCGACCCAGGCCGGCGGGTCTATCCTCGCGCAGCATGACGTGATCGACGCGGTCGAGCACGTAAAGCGCGAATACTCGGTCGACGAGTCTCGCGTGTACCTGTCGGGAGCCTCCGGCGGCGGGCACATGGCCTTGCTTATGGCGGGCAAGCATCCGGATGTGTGGGCTGCGGTTGTATCGTGGTGCCCCGTCACGGATTTCGCCGCGTGGCACGGCGTCGGAAATAACTACGCCAAACACATCGAGGCGGTCTGTGGCGGCGCGCCCGGTGCCTCGCCCGAGATTGACTTCGAATACTTGCGGCGATCTCCACGCACGTTTATCACCAATGCCGCCAACACCGACGTTCTCTTCGCGCATGGCGACCGCGATTACACGATACCCACCGATCACTCGCGGGAGACATACGCGCGACTTCGAGCAGTCGGCCGGCACCGGATGCTGTTTCGGTCGTGGTGCGGCGGCCATGAAGCGCATCCGCCGGAGGGGCTGGATTGGGCGGCGACAAAGACGCGCCCGGCGCGACCTCCGAGCGAGCTTCATATTGCGACGGATGAAGCGAAATGGTACTTCTGGCTTCTCGTTGAGCCGAGCGCGCCGTTGACGATCGGCCACGCTGTCGCGAAGGTGGATGGCGACGTGGTTAAGGTGACGACGGCGGACGTGGGACGCGTAGCAGTCAACCTGGCAACCCTCAACCTCGACGGGGCCCCGCGCGTCACGTTGGATGGCGAACCGGCGCCTGGCGGGACGTGGACAGTGCAAGACGATGTGGTGACGCTCACTCCGGGTGGCGCCGAGACGCATGAATGGACGTTGACGTGCGAGTAGGTCGATTGAGCCGGAACTGCTACCGGGGTTAGTTGTTCCATGAATGGAGTCTGTGGTGTATACTCGGCACGATGCCGCGAGGCGTCCACACCGTCGCAGATACCTCCGAAGCTATAGTAGGACCAGGAATCGAATTGTTATGAGTGCGGATTACCCAGTGGCGGGCGACCTCGCGGGTCGGGAAGGGCACCTCGACGGTCTGGTACTCGGCGCCCGTCTCCTTGGCGATACGGAGGCGGTTGTGCCCGTCGAGCAGGATGCCTGTCCCCTCCCAGACGACGAGCGGGGAGCGGATGGTCCGATCCGTTACCCCGTAGTCGGCCGCTACCTGCGCCTGGGTCTCGCCAGCATCCAGCCTCTCCGCGATCACCGGCTTCGCCGCCGGCTCCACCTTCACCCGGACGTCGGGAGCGGAAGTGTCCTTCGCCCGAAGGTTGCTTCCGGGTTGCTTCGCCTCGGCTTCCCACCTCGCCACAGTTCCCTCGGGCGTCCCAACCGCGGCGCCCGCTTCGGCCTGGGTGGCGCCTGCCGCGCGGAGCTGCTTCACG
>CAZKUN010000164.1:0-21216 GCA_964555935.1 uncultured Armatimonadia bacterium
GACCGCCTGCCCATCGTCCGCTACGCGCTTCGCGACCCGTTCAAGATGGAGACCATCAGCCGGGAGATCATCGACGGACTGGACGGCCTCCCGGCGTGCGATGACTTCCTGGACCGGGCCCGCCACCAGCTCATCGCCTTCGCCCGGCAGGTCGACCAGACCACGCCGGACCTTGACATCCCTATCACCGCTACGTCCGGGGGGCTTGAGGGGCACCTGGAACTCGTGGAGCTGGTGTTGGAGGCCGCCTCTAAACAGCACGAGAAGGCCTTTGCCGCGCTCACCGCAGAAGAGGCTCAGTACATCCGCGATCACCGGATGGCGCTCCTGGACGCCTTCATCGACGTGAAAATGCTCAGCTACGATCCCGATTACGAAGCCCAGCAGGCGTATCTCCCCGTCCTCGATCTCGCGGGGAAGGTCGATATGAATGCTCTCATACAGCAAGCACACACCGTAGCGCTTCTCGTCGATCCCGCCTTCACAACTTCCCTTCTGCATGCCGCCGAGGCATCCGGTCAGGACCTGAATGCCGCCGTCGTCGCGCAACGCGAGACGCCCTTCGGCAACATCCTCGTGGCCGGACGCGGGCGGACGCGCTACCAGGGCGCGAACTACGCCGCCATCTACGAACTCGGTGGCGACGATGTCTACGCCAACAACCAGGCGACCAGCGTTTGGGGCTCGATTCCCTCGGCCGTCATCGTCGACTACGAGGGCGATGATGCCTACGAGACGTGGAAGCCATTTAGCCAGGGCTGCGGCGATATGGGCGTCGGCATCCTGGCGGATCTGGCGGGAGACGATACTTATGTCGGCATGAAGTTCACGCAGGGCGCGGGGTTCTGCGGCGTCGGGATGCTGATCGACGGCACAGGTGACGACACCTACCGCGGGCTGCAGATGCACCAGGGCGTGGGCCACTGGGGAGCTGGCGTGCTCGCGGATCGCGCGGGCAACGACCGCTACGAATCCCACGCCTGCTCGCAGGGAGTGGGCCTGCCCGGCGGCATCGGCATCTTGCATGACGGAGCCGGAGATGACAGCTACTACTGCAAGGGCGATCAGATGTCGGGCTATGGCACGGACGGCGTCTTTGAGGGGTGGGGCCAGGGCGTGGGCTTTGGCTATCGACCGTATGCATCCGGCGGAGTGGGCGTCATCTACGACGCGGGCGGCTCAGACCGGATGGAGGCGGGCAACTTCAGCCAGGGCGGCGGGTACTACTACGGCTACGGACTGCTCTACGCGGGCGGCAACGACGATGACGAATACATCGGCTCGCGTTGGGCGCAGGGCTTTGGATGCCACCAGGCCGTCGGCGCCATGATCGAGGCCGGCGGCAACGACCGATACATCACGCGCTACGCCGTCGCGACGGGCATCGCCTGGGATGAAGCCGTCTCGCTCTTCATCGAGGAGGCCGGAAACGACCGCTACGAGGGCAGCAGCTTCAGCCAGGGCGCATCGGCCCAGAACGGCTTCAGCCAGTTCCTCGAACTCGCGGGCGACGATACATACCTCTACACCGACCAGGCCCGCGCCGGCGGCAATGACTACCATGGCGGCAAGTCGCTGAGTTTCTTCGCCGATCTCGGCGGCGGAGCCGACACCTACCCAAGCCGACCCAACAACGATGTCGTCTTCGATGGCGACAACGCCATCTTCGTCGACGAGTAACCGACTGAACCGCGTAGCGACGGGCTTCCAGCCCGTCGAAGCCGTCCCGACATCCTGACCACCAATCCGGGGGACTTTGACATGATCAAGATAGGCATCACCGCCGCATGTCGCTTTGAAGGCGCCAAAGGTTGCTACCACGGCAACGCGTTCAGCTCAATGTTCAATGGCTGGGACAAGGACAAAGCGGAGGAAATCGGCTGGCAGACCGGCGGCGCCGATAGCCTGCGTCTCGCAGGCGCGCGCGTCGTGAAGATCTACGACGATATCCGCGAGCAAGCCGAGGCCATGCAGCAGGTCTACGGCATCGATGAGGTCGTCGACAGTCCCGAGGCGCTGGCGGAGGGCGTCGACGCCGTGATCGTCGCCGACAGCGGCGAATTCGACAAATGGAAGCTCGGCATCCCCGCGCTGGAGAGGGGCCTGCCCGTCTTCATCGACAAGCCGCTGGCCGAGACCGCCGACCAGGCTCAGGCGATTGTCGATCTCGCCTCCGCCAACGGCGCGAAGGTCATGAGCTGCTCCGGTTTCCGCTGGTGCGACGGCGCGGTCGCCGCGCGCGCGGCCCTTGAGAGCCTCGGCGAGCTACGCCTCTTCGTCGGCATCAGCAGTCAGGGCCAGTACCACGTCTACGGCATCCATCCCACCGAGATGGCATACGGAATCCTCGGCCCGGGCACCGTGTCCGTCACCAACGTCGGCGAGAAGGATCGCGACATCCTCAGTCTCAAGCGCAAGGATGGCGTGCAGGTCATCCTCAACATGTTCTGGCGGGAGCTGATGGCCGGCGGCCAGCACTACACCATCTGCGGGAGTTCGGGCTGCCACCAGATCACCGATCTGGGACCCGTCTACCTCAACATGCTCGGGGCTTTCATTGAGATGTGCAACACGGGGGTCCAACCAACCACCAACGAGGAAATGGTCGAGGTGATCCGCGTCGTCGAGGCCGGCAAGCAGTCGCTTGAGGCCGGGGGAACAGAGATCACCATCGGCTAAGTTGCGTGCGAGTTACTCCGCGTCATCAGCCTTCCCGTGCCTGCCAGGGAAACTCGTAGGTCGAAGCTCCAGCTTCGATTGACCCGGCTGTTTGTCGTCACGTGACGACAAACCGGGTCGCGCCCCGCGTCGAGTCTCAGTCCTACTTCCCCGCCTCGATCTTATACGTGTGCGTCGGCTGGGGCACGAAGCCCCCGCCGACGATCTCCATAGCCTCGTCGGCCGTCACGTCCCACGCGGAGCGCAATCCATCGCACTCGTAACGCGCGTCGGCAAACGAGAATAGCACGCGCGATCTGTCATTTGCATTCGTCCACTCGACCCCGGCGTCATCGGGCAGCGTCCGGCGATACTGCATCTGCTCGACGACCGCGCAGTAGTCGCGATTCGCCTGGCCGATCTTCTCATGCACTTCGGGCGTGTCGCCAAACGTCGGCCAACTCACCCAGCACGGAGACTTGCACGCGAGCGAGCGGTAGTAGTAATCGCCACGCGTCACCACCTCATTCGCAGCCCGGTCTTGAGCCTCGTTGCCAGTGTGACTCATGTAGCCGCTCACGCCATGCCGCGTCATCGGATCGGGTCCGCCGGGATTGGGTGAGTCGATGTTCGCGATGGGAAACGACGGAGCCGGTATGCCAAGCGTCCCCGTCGACTCGATGTAGAGCACGTACCCCAGATCAGCCATCCTCGCGTGGAACCGGAACAGCTCCTCAGCCTGCTCGACGTAGACCTTGCGATCCGCCGCGTTGATGTGATGGCTGAAGTTGTTGTACGAGTCCATCCAGAGACTTCCCAAGCCGGTCTCTTCGCGGACCTTCCGCCATTGCTCCACGGCGTAATCCGCCCATCCAGCCGTGAACCGCAATCCCCGGATCTCCGGGTAGCAGTAGTTGCTCGGCGGGCCGCCATTTGGCCCCTCAATCAACCATCCCGGCGTCTCCACCAGCGGCGAATACTGCCACAGATGCGCCGTCGGCGCCCAGGCCTGCACGATCATTCCGTGCTCGGCGGCCTTGTCGCACAGGTACTTCAGCGCCTCCGTGCCGCCGAACTTCTCGCCCACCTCAATCGCGTCGAGCGAGCAACCACCCCGACCCCACACGCTGTGGATCGCCAGCACCTTGAAGCCCATCTCGCCCAGCTTCGGAGCCGCCTCGTCGGCGATGTCGTAGAGGATGCGATCACCGTGCTCGGCGAGTTCCTTCCAGTGCATCCAACAGTTCGCCACGGGCAGTGGCGTGGGTTGACGGATGCCCCATTCGGTCGCCTGGGCATTGTTGGCGTAGTCCCGCAACCGCGTCCATTCATCGTGGCCGCCGCGCTCGGCGAATAGGACCAGCTTCCGCGGCGTTTCCGCCTCCGTTACCCCCGCCAGCGGCATCGAATCGCGGTACTCGATCCACCGTTCCGTGCCAAGTCTAGTGCTGTTCACATGCGGGACGCGGCCCTCGTAGAGCACGGCGAGCGCGCCGCTTCCCGAGTGCTGATAGTCGAGCCCATCGCCGCCGGCAAATCTCGGTCCGCCCGTGCCGCAATACGTGCTCTCAGGCGTGACGGTGAAGACGTTCTGCACGTTGTAGGAGTTCTGCGTGATGACCGTGGCGCCAATCGGGTCGCCACCCAATTCCCACGTGGTGCGGTCATCGATCCGCGTGATACCGTCGCCGTCCGTCTCCAGCCGGTACTGGTAGGCGAACCCGACGTGCTTGCGGCCTTCGATCTCCTCGCGTCTCGGCTCGAACGTCCAGTCAAGGCGATCCGCCCGCCCATTCGTCGTCACCAGTTCCGAGTGGATCACAACGCTTCCGTCCCGGCCCACATCATGATTCACGTACCGACACGACGCGTAATGACCTCCACTCTCAGTCTCGACCAGCGGCGCGATCGGGGGCGCTTCAGCATTCCGCAGCGGCAGGCCACCGAGCGTCACATCGGACACGCCCATGATGTTCCCATCGTCGAGCGGGATGCGCAGGTCGACACCCGACTTCAGCAAGATGTCGAGGCCGTCTTCAGTCTCGACCAGGCGCGACTTCGGCCTGGGTTTCAAGGAGACGTCCTGAGTTCCGCGAGTCGGGCTCGCCGGGCTTGCCAACGTTGGCGGCGCAGTGGTCGTCTCGACCGGGTCCACGTCATACTCCGCCGCCACCCACCCAAGGCTGTAGCTCCGGCTCGGCCTCACCGACACGTTGTCGATCCACAGCCCCCCTCCAGCCGCCAACGCCCAGAACTCGAGCCGCGCGCCATGCACGTGCGCCGAAGGCACGGTCAGGCCCAGCGTCACGTCCTCCCAGTCCCAGTCGCCATCATGCCTCGGGCCGATCGTGAACCACTCGATGGGCTTCCCGTCCTCATCGAGCCACCACATTTTCGTGTGATAGGCCCTCACGCCCCGGCCCCGCAGCTGAAACTTGATCTCATACGTCCGCCCAGGATCCACCGCGAAGTCCTTGCTCGACGCCGCCGCCACCCATCCCGCCGACGACGGCGGATTGCTCGCCCAGTCCCACCAGTTACTCAGGTCCATCCGCTCATCGACCGTCGTAGCGCGCGGCGAGCACTGGCAGTAGAGCGCCCGGCCGCCATCCGCCCCTATTGCCAGGTCGCGCTGGTCGCCCTCGAGCGGCCGGCCCAGATGCCACTCGTCGGGCATGGCATCATCGTCCGCATCGGCTTCCATATCTCCGTTGGTCATCAGGTTCTCGCCGTGCGGCTGCGTTGGGCCGATCCGGCTGAACGACGCGTCATCGATCAGCGCGTAGGAGTCCTTCCCCTCCACGTACACCGAGAACCGGACGTTCGTGAGGCCCTCCTCGACCGCGCCGAAGTAGAACCGGTACTCCGTCCACTCCTCCGTGAGATCCGTATGAATCGACGAGCGCCCACCGAGCCACTTCCCGTCGGAGTACTTTTGGATCTGGATCCGACTCGGCCCGGTGCCCTTCGCCCAAAGCGAGGCGACGTAGAATGTCTCCGGATCGACCGCGACCTTCTCAGAGTAGTGCAACTCGCCCTGGAAGCGGCCATCCTCCTCTACGGCCCCCAGGCGCACCGCGGCGTCGCCACTGCGCGCGTCATCCGCGCGCTCAAGCGCCGGGTCCGGAGTCTCCCAGCCGACCGGGAGGCCGTCCGCTCACTCCTCAAACCCGCCGTTCGCGAGCAGCGAGGCATCCTGCCCTGTCGCAATGGAGCACGTGGCAATGACAACGAGCACGATCAACGCATGAGTTCTCATAGACTATCTCGTCCTCCCAGCATGTCGTGGAGTGGTACATACGGCAAGCGCAAGCAGATGCCCTGCTCGAAGGCCTCCGGTGTAGGCGCATCCAATACCCTCGACGATAGCGCCACACGATCAAGGAGCGCCCAATGAACACGCTCGCCGCCGTCGCGTTGCTCTCTCTGGCTTCCACAGTCCACGCCGCGAACCCACCCATCGATCCCTGCGATCACGGAGCGGTCGGTGATGGCGTGGCCGACGACACATCCGCAATCCAGGCCGCCCTTAATGCGGCGGCTGAATCGTCCCACATCGTGAGCCTCCAGCCCGGCAACTACCGCATTGGCGCCATGCTCGATATCCCTCACGGCGTCACGCTCACCGGCGCCGTGACTCGCTGGGAGGACGGCTCGACCGGCATCATCGTCGAAGAGCCCGGCTTCTCGGCGGTCCGGCTGAACAACCACTCCACGGTCCGCGGGCTGCGGTTCTCCTACCCCAATAACAGGCTCGGGGCGGAGCCCACGGAGTATCCGCCGACCGTGCTCATGGTCGGCATCAACCCGAGCGTGGAGCAGATCGTGTTCGACGGGGCCTATGTTGGCGTGTCGCCGCCGCCCGAGGGCGCCAACACCGGCCAATCCCTATTCCGCGATCTCACTGGTTTCGTGCACAAGACCGGCATCCGCCTCGATGGCATCAAAGACATCGCCCGCATTGAGGATGTCCACTGGTTCGTGCCGGGCGCCGGCGGCACGGGCGGCTGGTTTCGGACCAATCGCGTCGGCTTCGAGTTCGGCAGCGTCGATGGGATCATCATGTCGCAGTGCTTCATGATCGGAGGCAAGACGTTCCTCCACCAGCAAGCCACGAACGGGCAGGGAAACAGCGTCCACAGCCTCGGCATCCACGTCACTCAGTGCTGGACCGAGGCGGTCAAGTACGGCTTCCTCATCGAGGGCACGTGTGGCCTCACCCTATCGGATACGCAGATCTACGTCTCCCAGGCGGATGGAATTGGCATTGCCATGCGGATGCCTCACCTCTACTATCACTCGACGATCACCAACACGCAGGTCCGTCTCGACGGAAATCCCGATTCCGCCATCGGAATCGAGTATGCGCCGACGGATGACCACTCGCGGAACCACCTGATGGTGAGTAGCTGCCAAGTCGTGGAGTCGCTCATCGGAATCCGACTCGGCGCTCAGGCCCGCCGGGTGATCCTCCGGGGGAACCACCTGCTCGGCTACGAGAGCGCCATCGAGATCGCCGAGGGGGCGGATCAGCTCATCATCAAGGACAACATCCTCGCCGCGCCGACGCCGATAGCGGATGAGTCGGGCGACGCCGCGACGAAGGTCATTGCCGATAATCTGTAAGACGCGGGCGTGGCCCTTGGGCGCGAGGCGATCCCGTCGGCGCCCGGGACATGCAGTGCTACGCCAAGGTGCGCCTGGCGGAGTAACGGGCGTCACTGCGCCGCGCTCGTGCCATCCGGCAAGCGCACCGTCACCGGGCATGGCGCCGTCACGCTATAGACGCCGTCCGACACGCGCTCAACGCTGACCGAGTAGGGCCAGACAACCGTATCGCCGAGACCGTAGTCGAATACACTGAACCACGATCCCTCCTCGAACTCATCGGCCAGCACGTCCGCCGTCGCACCCGGATGCGCTTCGGCGTCGATCAGCGCTGCCTGCCCGCTCCGCACCTCATTGATCCGATACTCGGCCGAGCCATCAGCGCTCGCCAATCGCGCGCCCTCGTAGTAGCCATACCGGTACAGGACGAACGCCGTGTCAGTATGCACGCTAGCATCGCCGACGCCCGTCACCTTGCCCGTTCCAATGAGCGAATCGCCCGCCAGCGAGAGTTCAGCGCCTCCCTCGACCGCCTTCGCATCAGTGACCTTGAATCCCACGCGCCGCTCCGTGCTGGTGATGAAGATCGATGCTCCGATCATCGCCTTCGGATCCGGCGGCGCAGGCGAGACGGTGATCGTCTCTGTCTTCCGAACTACGTTCACGATCTCGCCCCGATACTCAGGGCTCTCGAGTTCTATCCCAATGTCGCCCTTGTGCAGCTTCGTCCCTCCGACGAGCGACATCGCGACCGGCTGTCCATCGCGCTCGGCGTAAAGCCCGAACCGCCCGGCGAAGCTGAAGTCGCCCGCCACGCGCTCGACGCTGCCATCGGCCGCGCAGAAGAGCGTGTCCGTCCTGTTAGCCGTCTCGATCCGACACGCTGAGGCGCTGAAGCCAGACTCATCATCGCCCGACAGCGCCAGAGGCTCCGCGTTCAGGATCACCGGCTCGTTCATGTACGGTTCGATCAGACTCAGCACCTGAGTCTTCGCCAGGTCGGCCGCCTGGTTGCGCATCATGATCCACTTCATCTCGTACGGCGATCCGCCCGACGCCGCCTTGCCGTCAGTCACGTTCACATCAATCGGGGAGCCATCCGCGCCCGCCGCCTGCAGAACACTCAGCTTCACGTGCAGGCCCTCGCCCGTCTTCAGGTTCCAGTCCGCCGACCAAGGCTGCGCGCTCTGCCCCTTCTCCACGTTGTACAGATGCACGAACGGGAAGTTCAGCCCCCGCCACCCATACGACGCGCTCACAGAACCCCCGTGGGCCTTCATCCACGGCACATCGCCATACGGAACGTCGGCCCCCGCCAGCGTCCCACCGTCCTGCGCGGTCAGTTCCAGTCCCTCTGTCTGAAACTCGCCCTCCTGGCAGTGGAACGCCCACCAATGCTCGTCTCCCCCGGATATGCGGTAGAAGTCGACGCAGTAGAACTCGTCATCCGAGACATCCACCAACGCCAGCATCCGCCGCTGCCATGAGTCCGGATCGCGCTCCGCCCGCGTGCCGTCCTCGGCAAACTCCGGATGAACGCGCGCTCGCGCCGCCGCCACGTGCGCGATTCCCGCATCGGCAAGCATCTCCGGCTTCGCCGCCATCTGCGCGTAGGGGAGCTGCCTGGCCAGGTGGTGACTCGTCCACGCCGGCTCCCACGCGCCCCAATTTCTCGGGTAGCCCATGTGGTTAAGGATCTTGCCCTCAAACGCATCCAAGCCGATATCCATAATGTCGTCCTGCGTGTGGCTCCTGCTGCGGCCGTACCTCATCCACAGCGCACGTTTGCCGTCGCCCTTCCCGCCGCGCAGGATCGCGACCCCATACCCATCGTGCAAGGAACTCGCGTCGTTCCAGTCATCCGGCCACTCGGATGCTTCGGCCTCGATCTCCTCACGCGTGAACGGGAACTCCTTCGACGGTCGCCATCCCGGCGAATTCGCCAGCGCCCAGGCCAGCTTCGGGCCGCCGAAGAGCGAGTAGGCGTGCTCGAACGCGCCCGCGCTTGCGCTGTGCCACGTCGCCTTGGGCAGCTTCTCGTAGTCCGGGTACCCGCCCGTGTCGCCGATCTGCGGGAAGCTCCGGTCGATCGTCACCATGTCCATGCAGAAGTCGAACACATTCTGGTAGCGGCGCGATTTGGTGAGCGAGGGGTACCTGTCCTCGGGGTATGTCTCGGGGCGCATCGCGAGCACGTGCTCGATCGACTCCACGATCGGTCCCAGCGGGCTCACGTGCATCGAGTTGTATCCGCCGGTCGACTCATAGGGCGCGCCGTCGCGGAAGTAGGTGTTCGGCACGAAGAGGCGCATCTTGCCCTCGCCGTAGAAGAGCCACTCCATGAAATCCTGGCCGCTCTCGTAGTTCAGCACCTCCGCCAACCTCGCCAGGCCCCGCTGCGTGTACGGCTCGTTGGAGTGGATCGCCCCATCCATCGTCGCCTGCATCCACGTCGCGAACAGATTCTCCTCGATGAACCGACGCACGTCTTCATGCGTGTTGACGTTGTATCCCTGCTTCTGCAGAAACGGGATGATCTCGGCGTCCTTGTCGATGTCGGGCCAGATCTTGTCGTACGCCTCGGCGTGTCGCCATTGGTAACTGGGTTGATCGACGCCATAGACCGTCAGCGCTGAGTTACGGATGATCGGGCCCTCGTCGAACCGCCCCTGACCAAACCGCTCGACCTGCGCTTGGGTGTTCCTATGCCGGTGTTGCGTCATCGTCGCCAGGTACGCGTGTTCCACCCCCAGCCGACAGAGCGCCACCAGCGTCTTGTGCAGGTACTTCACATCCCCCGTCGCCAGGTACGCTTGCGCGGACTGGGGCGCGACTCCCAGCATCTGGTGACAGTAGGCCTGGCATAGCTCCGCGATGAACCCATACTTGATCCCATCGACCTCGCAAGCTCCGCCGACGCCGTCGTCCACGAACCCGCCGCTCGTGAAGTCGCCCGCCGCGAAGTCGTTCGACGGATACGTCTCGTGCCCGATCGGGCATTCAATCTTCCACTTGTACGGGAAGCTCGTGTCCTTGATCCACGGGTAGTACGCCCGAACGTTGTAGATCTCCGTGCCGTGTTCTGGGCAGCCCTCTTTCACGTTCACCCAGTGCCAGCGCGGGATCGTCATGTCCGGCTGCATCGCCCAGATGTCATCATCCGACATGTCGGCCCACCTCACGCCTACCCCTGGGCCGCTCGCCTTCGCAGCTTCCCGATCGGCCTCCGTTGTGGCCGTCTGCCTGTCCTTCAGCTCCGGCAACTCCTCCCCCACCGGCCAACGCCGCGGGAGTTGCTGGCCTTTCAACGTTCGTTGAGCGCGCAGATCATCAAACGACCACACCGTGATCGGGACCGCCACCAGGCCATCCGGATGGTCGAAGTTAATCTGCGCTGCCTCTGCCCTCTCCACCGCTCTGAAGTAGAACCTGCGCTGGTCCTTCTCTGTCGGGAACGCCGTTCTATCGAGCAAGACGACCGAAGCCGGGATCGACAGCTTCATCTCAGGCGCGCCGGCGGGCACGTTGATCGCGATCATGAACAGCCGGTCCACGCCCACGATGTCTGGCGCATACGCGATGGGATCGTCTTGCCCATCCTGCCCCACGCATCGTGTCACGGAGATGAAGCAGATCGCGGCAATGATCAGCACTCCGGCTTCGCGCATCATGGTTCGCTCTCCCACAGATCCAGCAAGGTAGATGACACGTGGGGATTCGGTCACGCGCCAAGGTGATTCCTTCTGGTCCTGCGAAACTCAGACACCATGACACGCACCCTCTTCGCGCTGGCGATCTGTGTCTGCTCCCCTATGGCCGTCTGCCAGGACAACTCCCCTGACCTCGTCGTCAACGGCAGTTTCGAGGAGATCGACGACGCCGGGATGCCCGTCGGATGGTCGACCTGGCTCAAAGAGCTTCCCGAGCCCGACTGCATCAGCGTCGACGACACGTTCGCTCACTCCGGCGAGCGCTCGCTGAAGATCTCCCATCGCAAGCCGACCAGCTACAGCATGATGGACCAGCGGGTCGACTTCGAGGCCAACAAGCACTACATCATCACGGGATGGATCAAGGGCGACGACATCAAGCCCGGCGCCGGGGCGATGCTGGCCCGGCTCTACATCGGCAAGGAGGGCGGCGGTACCTTTAAGGTCAGCCGCACGTTCTCCGGGACATTCGACTGGTCTTTCATCGAGATTGGGCCGTTCCCGGTCGAAGGCCGCACGTGGCTCTCTCTCATTCCGTATCTCCACCAATCGACCGGCACGGTCTGGTTCGATGATCTCACCTTCCGCGAGGTGACCGAGGCCGATCTCGCCCGGATAGCTCAGAAGCGCGCCCGAGATCGCGCCTTGGATGACCTGATGGTCGTCGAGGCGACCGCCCGAGAGCACGATGCCGATGATGTTATCCCGGATATCCAAGCCCTCCGCGCTCGCATCCAGGCGGCGGATGACTTGCCAACCTCGCTGGATGTGAAGCAGGGCCCGCCGTACTTCCCTCTCCACGAGGACGTGTTCAAGCTCATGGCGCGCGTCAACCGCGCCGCGTGGAAGCGGCCGCCCCCGAACGTCTACGCGCGCTGGGCCGATCCCTACAGCGACGTCGCGCCCGTCTTCGCGACGGGCCCAGGCCGAGGGTTCGGGACATTCCACTTCATCGACATGCTGAAGGGCGAGGTCGAGCCCGCCTGCCTGCGACTGACGAACCTAACAGAGGCCGCCCAACCGGTCACGGTCCACGCCGAGAGCTTGCCTCCGGCGGAAGCTCTCACGTGGCGTCTGCTCAAGTACGTGCCGACTCTAGGCGGCCTCATCATCGCCGACCCGCTGCCCAAGATCGCGTCTGGCGCCGGCCCGGTCGAGATCATCCTCCCGCCGGGCATGACCCAGGACCTGTGGCTCGTGATCGATAGCGCTGGGATCGATCCCGGGCGCTACCGCCTGCTGATTGACGTCACGATCGGCGAGAAGACCCAGACCAGGAGGGCCAATGTCGTCGTGCACGAGACCGCCCTCCCCGACGAACTCGACATCCACACCTTTGCGTACGCCTACACCACGTGGGAGCTGTTGAAGGACCGGATTCCCCAATCCCGCGCCGACCTCCGCGCCCACCGCATCAACACGTACGTCATCCACGGCGCGTTCACGCCTTGGCCGACGTTCAGCGATGCCGGCGAGTGGCAGGGGCTCGACTGGTCCGCCATGGACGACCAGATCGCCATGCACCCCGGCGCGAAGTGCTTCCTGATCTGGCCGGGCATGGAGATGTTGGACCGCGTCAACCGAGTCACGCCCGAGGGCGGACCGGAGTACCCTTCAGCGGAGTGGCGCCCCTTCGCCGGGCGCTGGGCCAAGGAACTCGCTGAGGGGATGGCGGAGCGCGGCTTCGACTACGAGGATTGGGCGCTATACATCGTCGACGAGCCTTCGGCCGCTCGCGCTGCGATGGCCCGCACTGTGGGCGAGGCCGTTGACGCGGCGGATCCCGATATCCGCATCTTCGAGAACCCCTATGGCGCCGCGACGGAAGCGGACATGGAGCTGATGGGACCTGTCGTCGACATCTGGTGCCCCTCGCTCGACACCGCCAAGGACGAACGACTTACATTCTGCCGAGAGAGCGCGTCTGAGGTCTGGATGTACCAGGTGCTGGGCAAGACGAGTTCGCCTCTGCGCGCGTTCCGCATCGCGTTCTGGGAGGCGTTCGCTAAGGACTTGCGAGGCTTCGGCTTCTGGGACTATGCCGACACCGGCGGGAGCGTGTGGGATCCGTGGGACGCGGATCGCCACGACTACGCCGTCGTCTACGATGGCGCTGAGGACGAGTTGATCCCATCCAAGCGTTGGGAGGCATACCGCGACGGCGCCGAGGACCACGCGCTCCTCACTCTCGCCGCCGAGATTGACTCCGTCCAACCCCTGCTTGGGAGGGTCCTAGAGAACCAAGACGCGGCAACGCTCGCGGACGCGCGACGCCAACTCATGCGGGCAGTGCGGTAGGGCGTTGGACTGAGATCGGACCGGGGATGGCGGCGGGGTCAGCGGCGGGCCAGCACGCGGCGAGCGCCCGCGAGAATGGCCTCCGGGTGGCTCCAGAGATAGGTGGCGTTCAGACGGTCTCGATCGAGGTACTCGTCCGTCAGGTCGAACAGGGGCAACTGGTTGCCAATTGAACTCGCGCCCACGACAGACGTGTCCCCCGTCACCGGGTCTTCGGTCTCCGCTCGAAAGTGCTGGGCGAACCGACTGCTCTCCCTGATGCGGACCGGATCCGGACGGCGGTCCTTCCTCGAGCCGATCGGCAGCGTCGCCCCAACCATCAGGATCCGTCCGTAGTTCGTGTCGCGGTACTGTGCATCCATTTCGAGATCGCCGAGATACTTGCGCAATCCGACCGTGGCTCCGGTGTCGCCCTCGAGGTACTGCCCAAAGGTCACCGTGGCGGTCGCGTCCAGCCTCGGGATGTGGTAGCGCGCATCACCCACGTAGAACCAGCGGTAGTCGTCGTACTCGCGCTCCGTTATCCACCCGGCCGTGCCCCGCAGCACCGACCGTCCGTCCGCGACCAGCGCAACGGCCTCCCCCGCCGCGCCTCGTCGCCCGCCCAGCAGATCCCCGACTGCCACGCGTCCCACGCTGTAGTCGGTCGGCCTGAAGAGCGCCGACACGTTGGCCACGGTATCGGTGATCCGCACGAAGGGGTCGATGTTTTTGTCGAGGGAGCCGCCAACGCGCACCTGGCGCGATAGGTTGATGCTCAGGCCATGCCCGAGCGGGACCTCAAGCGAGGGCCTGACGCCGTATCGCTGGCTCAGGTGCGCGGTCTCCGAGCCGATGAGGGTCTGCACCACGGGATTGATGGCCAGGTCCGCCGTGTACCGGGTCGATTGCGCGATCCGCGTGCGCCCGCTCGCGCCGGCAAGTCTCACCGGCGAGTCGGTGCCATGACCCACGTCGCACATGGGCTGAAAATCGCCGATCGGGATCTCCCCGTTCAGAAACCTCACATAGTCGTCCGGGCTGACGGCAAACCGGAACACCGGCACGCCCTGTTTGCGGGTGATGATGCAGACGCGGGCAACCGACGGCGGCAACTCCGCCACGACGGCCGCGACCACTTGCCAGAGAGCCGTCAATTCGCTATGAAGGTACGTGCGGTTCTCGTAGTAGACCACGGCCGTCTCGCCGTGCTCGCCCTCCCCCACCAATGCCTTCACGTTCTCCATGCCCAGGCCGCACGTGACCGCCTGCAAGCGCTCCGCCAAGTTCTGGGGTCCGTCCGAAAATTGAGGTTGTGGCAGAACGACCGGCCCTATATGCGGGCGATCGGGCGCCAGATCGGTGCTGAGACTGATGCTGCCGGCCCACCCATCGGAAACGCGGGCGACATCCATCTGGACGTTGGGCGAGGGGGCGAAACGCGCGCCAACGTTCACGCCTCGAGTGTCGTAGTCGGCAAGCAACGTCAGGTCACGCGTGAGGGCGGTCTCCACGCCGGCTAGCAGGCCCTCGGTGCCACCCGCGGCGACGCCTAGCGTCACGCGTGTCCGCTCGCCGATGTCCTTCGTGCCGACAGCGTAATACGTGGTTTCCAGGCTATCGCTGCTCCCCACGTCAGTCGCCCCCACTGCGACCGCCGGACGCTGGCTCGACTCCCGGAGCAATTGGAGTTTGACATTCGCCGTCTTATCATTCCCCACGTGGGGGTGAAAAGCCACGCCGGCCTCAAGGCCAGGCAGAACGCCGACGGTCAGGGCAAACCGGTCTCGGCTCCCCAAGGCGGTGCGGTCTGTCCCGCTGGGGGTGAATGTCATCTGCCCGACCGCGCGACCAACCGGCTGCACGTCGGCGCTGGGTACGCGGATCAGGCCGGTGTGGCCTGGCAGCGCCACGCCGCTTGGCGCCCGGTCGGGAGCGGGGTCCCGGCGGCGCGCGGGCGTGTCGTCTGTCGGCCCAGCCTCGACCGGGACGGCAGCCACCATCTCAGGCGCGGTCGCCGTCATATCGCCAACGCGAATGGTCGCCCCCGATGCCATCGCCTCAACCAGGCCTGAAGGTGGATTGGCGCTCGACAAGACGATCGTGGCAACCCACTGGCCATCGCGCTCGATACCTACACGCTCTCCGGCTCGGCCAGCAGGCGACCCCGGCGCGCGCAGTAAGTACACGGTCCGTCCCACAATGCTACTCACGACTGCGGGGTTCGCGTCGAGCGGGACGTCCTCGACGTCGGCAACCGGGGGCGGAAGGGCGACGTCCGCCGCGATCTCATCAGTCGCGTAGCACTCATCACCCAGCCGCAGAGCCCCATACGCGGCTCCCTGGGGATCCGCGTAGACCGGGCCGTCGTCGGCCACTCGGAGCGTCGCCTCGCCAACTAGGGTGCCATCCCGAACGACTTTCAACAGCGTGCCAGGGGTGAGCCCATGCCCGGGCGGCAAGCCGATGTAGGCTCCGTCTCGGCCCATGGAGGTAACGGGAATTGGGATAGGGGCCACGACCACGGCAGAGACCCAATCAACGCCTACTGGCGGCGAGTCAACCCACGAGGTCGCGATCTCAGTGCTATTGGCGTCGTCAACCCGAACCGACGCCACGTGGGCTCCGCCAATGTGGACCTGGAGAAACATGCCGGCCCGAATGGCCCCCGACGGCTGCGCCGAGGTGAGTGCGAGGCCGGCATCGGTCGCTCGCACGACGCGGGCCTGCGCCTTGAGCGGACCTGGAGCGAGTTCGAGCGCGCTTGGGCCGGCCTCAGCGAACGCAGCCGCCGCTGCCATGGCGAACATGGCTGCGACGCGGCGCGCGTGGCTCTGGATGGCAGGGGATATCATCGGGCGTTCGCCTTCCGCGCGAGCGCCGCGATAACCTTCAGACCGGATCGGCGCACGATCAGCACCGAGGCCGGGTGATTCAGCCGCCACATTGGCGTTGCGACGGTCAGTCGAGATACCCAAGATCGCGGAGTCGGTCCTCCACGGCCCGTATGTCTTCCGCGGTCTGCCGGGCAGCAGTCTGCCCTGGTTCCAGAGCATAGGACGGTACCGTGGTGACGCTGTTCCCGGCCAGCCACTCAGGCCCAAAGGCCTCCGCGAGCACGCGACCGTCCATGTCATCGCCTACCGGCAGGCCCAAAGCGTGGAGGAGCGTTGGCGCGATGTCGAGGACCGAGGGGGGCATCCGCGAGGGCCTCCCCGCGTCGGAACGCGGGACCACGTAGCACCATGATCCCCGTGTCTCGGTGCGTCCCTCGCCAAGGGCTCCCCTCGACGAGCAGTTCCTCGAGAGGCAGCGATCTGTCAGCGCCTCGAAACTCGACAGTCTGCCCGAGAGCCTCCGCGCTCCCCCAAGCCTCCGCCGCGCAGTGAGCGACAATCTCGTCGGGTTTGGCGTCGATGGTGAAGAGGGGGGTGTCGGCGGGAGTGATCCACAGACGCTCTAGCCATTCTCGCAGCGAATCGAGGGTCACGCTGGCGCCGCCCGAGTCGTCAACAGCCGGGCGGAGGTACACGGTGCCCATGCCGGGCCGCGCAGCCTCAACGCGACCCTTCAACTGCAGCAAGTCCAGCAGGCGGCCCACGTGGACCCACCGCACGCTCGATTCGGCCTGGAAACCGTGATCGGAGACCACCACGACCGTAGCATCCGAGGGCAATGCCCCCAATACCCGGCCTATGGAAGCGTCAGCTCGGATGTACTGCTGTTCGACGAGGTCGCCCCATTCGCCGTCAGGGCAGCCATCGCCCGAGGCGCCCGCCCCCCACGTCTTGTGTTGGACCATATCGGTCTCGCTGATGAGCATGGCGAGAATCGTGGGAGGACGCCGTCTGAGCAACCGAGTCAACAGATCTGCGTTGAGGCGCGTCTGGGCGCAACGCGCGCGCGCGTACCATGCCAGCCGATCTCCGTCGCGCCGGGATGGGCGGTGGAGGAGCAGTGATGCTATCTCGACGAGCGTGCCCAGGCGCGCGCCACTCAGGAGGGCATTCCACGCGACGGACACGCCCGTGCGAAGCATGACGCCCCCCGATGAGTACTGACGCCGACCCATCGAATGCAACTGGTTCAGGAAGCCTAAACTCGGGGGATTCGTCCTGCCATCAGGAGAAAGGGGCGCGCACGGCACGCAGAAGGCATCATCCATCTCCGGAGGCCACGTGGCCATCCACTGAAAGACGCCCACCGACCCGCCGGCCTCGCGCACGATGTCCCAGACTCGCTTGGCCCTCAAGTCGCCTCGCGTGCAGTGAAAACCCCAGATTCCGTGCTTGATGGGGAGCTTGCCGGTGGCGATACTGGTCCAAATGCGCGGAGACAGGAGGGTGTCGAGAGAGCGCAGATCGGCTGACACGCCCTCGTCAATCAGGCGCGCAAGCGCGGGCATCTTCCCTCTGTCGATGAGCGACCTGATCGGTCCCCAGTCGCCGCCATCGATGCCGATGATGACCGCGCGTGGTTGCTGCGCGGGCCAGGGCGGCCCGTGCGCGCCGCCATTTGGGGTGGACATGGAATCCCCTCGCACGTGGATGCGGGCAGAAGTGCGCGTGACGCGAGAGAGCAGAGTTCTCCTGCCAAACGCAGCCAACCTCCACAGCCCTACCGGTGACATGGCACGACGGGTTCAAGCATCACAGCGCGGAGGCGCAGACTTTCCCGTGAGGGTTAGGTGAGAATGGACCCCGCGACACGCCCGTCCGGCCGGGCTCTACTGCAGGTCAGCCGCGCTGCCCGAGAGAATTCCACGCGCAAGCCCATGAACCCGGGAGACGAGAATGGCAGTCGCGTCAAGCGGCCCTGATCCCAGGCCACGACCGACACTCAATCGAAGCAATGCGGCCGGCCCGGTCGCGCTGGTGGGCATGGATGGCGCCGACTGGGCACCAATTCGCTCCCTACTGAGCCGCGGGCGCCTGCCAATCCTGGCGAAGCTCATCGATTCGGGCGTCAGCGGCACGCTGCAATCGCTCGACGTGCTGATGTCACCACGCATTTGGACAAGCGTCGCCACCGGCAAGCTGCCTGGGAAGCACGGCATCTGGGACTTCCGAACGCCTCAGACCGACCTGCGAGCCAAGCGGCTGTGGGAGATTGTTCAGGACGCGGGCGGCTCGGCCGGCGCATTTCAGTGGATGGGGTTGTGGCCACCGGAGCCAGGCCCGCTCTTCAACGTGCCCACCGCATCCCAGTGCCCGGACGGTCAGGCGATTCCCCCCTCGTTGGGTTTCCTGGGCGAGCTATTCGGCGTGGGGCGGGACCAGTACAAGTCTCGTTCCTCGAAGCTCGCGCAGGCATCGTCGCTCGCCTG
Organism: uncultured Armatimonadia bacterium; assembly: GCA_964555935.1. Lineage (GTDB taxonomy): Bacteria > Armatimonadota > Zipacnadia > Zipacnadales > VGFC01 > CAZKUN01. The sequence goes on from CAZKUN010000164.1 coordinate 18,580, forward strand.
GAGAGCGTGGCGCCATGGCGTGAGGCTCTCAACCCTACTTGAACTCGGGCGCGCGTGGACTCGCGGGCCAGGCGAGGATGCGAGCCGGGGCCTCGCATGGTACGCGCGCGCCAAGCTCGCCCAGATGCGCATGGATACCGATATCTACGCGTGGCTCATCAGGCGCTACCGGCCCGATTTCTCCGCGGCTCTGATGCCTCAGACGGACAACATCCAACATAGGGCATGGGGCGAGACCGTGCTGGAGTTCCCAGAGGAGGCCGGAGGCGACTGGGGCCCGACCGTCGAGGCGACGTACATCCGGGCGGATGAGTGTCTTGGTCGCCTGATTGACACCCTCCCGGAGAATGCCACGATCGCCATCGTGTCCGATCACGGGTTCCAGGCCGAACCGGCGCGGCGCTGGTTGCTGCTCGATGAGATCCTGGACCGAACCGGCCTACGAGACCTCGCTCGCGTCACTCGAGGCGAAGCGGGCAAGGCGTGTGTCAGACCCTTGCCCGGCCCGGACGGCGCCGCCCTGTCCCTCAGCGAAGTCCACAGGCGGTTGCTCGGTCTTCGGGTGTCGCCGCGTGACGAGCCGCTCCTGCACTGCGAGACGCGCAGTGCCGACGTCATCACCTCGTGCCCGGCGGAGCGTTGGTCTGAGGACGAGATCGACGGGCAACGCGTGGGCATGCAGGGCTCGAGCGAGACCATCCTGTTGTCAGACATGCTGTCGTCGCCCGATCGGCCCTGGGTCGGCGCGCATTCGCCCTCTGGCATCATGATCATGAGCGGCCCAGCAGTCCGCCTAGGGGAGAAGCTCGCCGAGCCACCATCGGTGCTTGACATCGCCCCAACGCTCCTCCATACCCTCGGTCTGCCCATCGGCGAGGACATGGACGGACGCGTTCTGACCGAAGCCCTGATGCCCGCGTGGCTCGACCGCCACCCAATCCGCACCACGCCCTCCTATGGCCGTGACGAGCCAGGCGACGCCGCGACTCCGTCCGACGACGAGGTGGCGGCAATCGAGGAGAGGCTGCGCGCGCTCGGGTACCTCGATTAGGACGAACCCAAGGCCATCCGCAGCCAACATGAGCGACGATCACGCCGCTGAGACTGCTAACGCGGACATCCGCCACCTCGCAGGCGGTGGCGGCATCTACATGGCCGGCCAACTAGCGGGGCGAGCCATCGGGTTCGTGCTTGAGCCGGTTTTCAGCCGATGCCTGGGTGCGGCCGACTACGGGCTCTACGCCATTGGCATCGCATGCCTGGGCGGCCTCCAACCCCTTGCGTCCGTAGGGATGCCGAACGCGGTTCAGCGCGCCATATCGATCAACGACAGCAAAGGCGACCTCGCGGCGTCTCGCGCGGCGATGCGCGTTGGCGGACGCGCGGCGGCGCTCAGCGCCACGCTGATCGCCGTGCTCCTCATCATCTTCGCCGACGTCATAGCCGGCTCGGTTCTGCACAAGCCCGAGCTTGCCCCACTGCTGAGGGTCATGGCGTTCGGACTGCCTCTGACCACGCTCGGGGCCGTCATCAGCGAGGCCGCGCTAGCTCGGCGCACGACGTGGCCCAAGGTCATCGGCCAACTCACGATGCAGCTTGCGGGGATCGGGATCTTCCTGGTGCTCTGGACTGCCGGCTCGGCCGCCATGGGGGCGGCGTGGAGCTACGCGGGCAAGGCAGGCGTCGCGGTTGGGGTCATCTGGTTGCTCTCCCGACGCGCCCTGAACCGCGGCGAGGCAAACCACGGTCGGAGCGCTGTGGGCCTGATGGGCCTGCTAGTCTTTGGCTTCCCATTGATGCTGACATGGCTCGCCGAATTCGGCCTGCGCCAGGCCAGCGTCGTCGTCGTCGGCGCCCACGCAACGGCCGTCGACGCCGGGATCCTGCGCGCCGCGCTGATCGTGTCGCTGGTGGGTGAGATGCCCCTTACCGCTCTCAGCCAGCTCTTCTCGCCCATGATTGCCAGTCTGCACGCCCAAGGCGCGCGCGAGCGACTGGGCAAACTCTACGGCACGGCTGCCCGGTGGTCACTCACCGGCGCGCTGCCCCTGATGCTCTTCGCCGGAGCCCAGCGCGAGGGCGTTCTGGGCGTCTTTGGCCAGGAATACCGAGCCGGCGCTGCCGTGCTTCTCTTGCTCTGTCTCGGACGCGCGTTCAGCGCCTCCACGGGAAGCGTCGGGTGGTTGCTCATCATGTCCGGGCGTCCGTGGGTCAATCTGACGCTGAACGCCGTGTTCGCCACCATTAACATCAGCCTCTGCTGGGTACTCTTGCCCCGCCACGGAGTCGTGGCGGCCGCAGCCGCGATCAGTGGCGCCATGGTCGGCGTGAACCTCGCTCGTCTGTGCGCTGTCTGGACCCTAATGCGAGTCCAGCCCTATTCGCTGGCAACCTTGAAGCCCATCATCGTGTCCGTGGCGCTATCGGTTCCGCTATGGATATGGCCGATCACGGGGACGCTCTGGCTCGTGCTTGCCGGCGCCGCGTATGTCTCGGCGTCCATCGCGGCTTGCGCGGCGTTTGGGCTTCAGGACGACGACAGACTCGTGCTCGACGCGGTCAGGCGTCGTCTCAACCGACAGCGTGGGAAGGACGTGTAGATCCGTGGCGGCCACCAAGCCCCGCTTGATCATCGTC
>CAZKUN010000165.1:0-21102 GCA_964555935.1 uncultured Armatimonadia bacterium
GCCTCCCATTTCAAACGCCGCCGTAGTGCCTCCCGTTTAAAGCGCCGTCAACACCTAAGACTGCCGCCAGACACGTCCGGCACTTGGTGAGGCAACATGAAGCAAGCCGTCGTATACGCCAGAGTCTCCAGTAAGGACCAGACCCAGGAGGGCTACTCCATCCCGGCGCAACTCAAGCTGCTCCGGGAGTACGCCGGCGAGCGCGGATTCGATGTCGTCCGTGAGTTCGTGGATGTTGAAACGGCCAAGCGAGCCGGGAGGAGCGAATTCGGGGCGATGATCGAGTCATTGCGCCGACGCGGCAGGTCGTCGCGCACTATACTCGTTGAGAAGACAGACAGGCTTTACCGCAATTTCCGGGACTACGTGACGATTGACGAGTTGGGGGCAGAAATCCACTTCGTCAAGGAGGGGGTAGTCATCTCAGATGACTCCCTGTCGGACGCCAAGTTCATGCATGGCATCCGCCTGCTGATGGCCAAGAAGTACATCGACAATCTGTCTGAGGAAGCCAGCAAAGGAATGCTCGAAAAGGCCGAGCAGGGGACCTGGCCATCGGTCGCCCCGCTGGGTTACATCAACGTCAGCGTCGGACAGAGACAGGGCATAGCGCTGGACCCTGAGCGCGCCGGCCTGATGCGGAGGATGTTCGAGAAGTATGCCGAGGGCAACTGCAGCCTGGACGAAATCAGGGAGTGGGCCAGGTCTGAGGGCCTAACGGCACGACGCGGGCGGCCGCCCTCCAAGAGCACGATCGAGCGCGTGCTGAAGAACCCGTTCTACATCGGGCGGTTCACGTGGAAGGGCAAGACCTACGAAGGCGATCACGAGCACCTGATCAGCGTGGAGCTATTCCAACGGGCGCAAATGGCGTTCACCAAGGGCAACCACCATGGCCGCAAGAACAGGCGGACGTTCGCCTACACGGGGATGATCAGATGCGCCCAGTGCGGATGCCTGGTGACAGCCGACATACACAAGGGCAAGTATATCTACTACCACTGCACTCGCGGCCGAGGCCCTTGCGATACGGGACAGATCCGTGAGGATCGGCTGGAGACGCTTCTCGGGGAAGTGGTCCGCGCGGTCCACATCGACGACGAGACGATCCAGTGGGTGATCGCGGCGCTCAAGGAGAGCCACAAAGAAGAGCAAGTCTTCCATGGGGAGCAGGTCGCGCGGCTACAGGGAGAGGTCTCAAGACTACAGAACCAGCTTGACAAGGCGTACGACGACCGCCTCGCCGGTCTGATCTCGGAGGACTAATGGAAGCGCAGGTCGCGGGAGTGGACGGCTCACCAGATGGACCTGCTCCGTACGGTGGAGGAACACCAGACCGCAAACCACGCCTACTTCGACGAGGGTGAACGACTACTCCGCCTGGCCCAGAGGGCCCACGACCTCTGGCTGGCACAGCCCCAGACCGAGAAGAGGAAGCTGCTGGATCTGCTACTCTCGAACTCCACGTGGGACGGCGAAAACCTCGACGCTACCTACAAAAAACCCTTCTGCTGGTTGGCAGAAGGGTCGTTGTGTACCGTATGGCGGGGTTGACGGGACTTGAACCCGCGACTTCCAGCTTGACAGGCTGGCACTCTGAACCAACTGAGCTACAACCCCGCGCTGTACATATATACATCCGCGACCTATGAAGGTTGCGGGCGTGATAATAGCAGATTCGGGTGCCCATGTCAACGTCGCGGGGGCGTCTTTTGCGGGGGCATTGCGCGTGGCGGCGGGCCCGGAGGGAGTTCCCGGTTCGAGAGGCGAACTACCGGCGCGTCCGGGCGTTAAGATTAGCGAACGAAACGCCTATCAACAACGGGGCCCGTGGCCCCAGAACGCAACGGATTGCACCTGGAACCCGCCATGCACAGAGGACGCTTCTGCCGGAGAGAGTTCATCCATCGCGTAGCCAAGACCGGAGCCGCCGCCGCGCTTGCCGGTGCCACGGGCGTGCATGCCTCGGGCCAAGACGCCCCAGCCGAAACGCCGGCACCTGACCCGCCCGCGGCCGAACCAACAACGCCCCCCGCTCCCCCGCTGGCGAGGTACTTCGGCGTCGCCGCGGAGACGGGCGAGCTGCCATGCACGCTCTGCCCGCGAGCGTGCAAGATCAAACCGAACGCGCGCGGTCATTGTCAGGCCTACACGCATAACGCCGATGGCCAACTCGAATCCCTCGGCTACGGGAAGATCGCCAAGCTGGCAGTCGAACAGATCGAGACCGACCACTTCTTCCACGTATTGCCCGGAGCGCAAGCCATCTTCGTCGGGGCGCCGAGCTGCAACCTGCATTGCACGTACTGCTCGGAGTGGAAGATGTCCCAGTTCCCCCGCGAGAAGGTCACGACCGAGGACATCGAGCCCTCGGCTCTTGTCGAGCAGGTCGGCGCGCAAGGCGGCAAGCTCCTGGGCTTCACCTACACGGACCCGGCTGTCGCGCTCGAATACGCCACCGACGTCGCGGTTGCGGCGCGCGAGGCGGGCATCCACCCCATCGCGCACACGGCCGGGTACATCATGCCCGAGCCGATGAAAGACTACGCCTCGGTCCTGTCGGCGATCAACATCGACATCAAAGCCTACGCCGATAGCACGTACAAGAGGCTCAGCCAGGGATCGCTGCAGCCGGTGCTGGACGCCATCAGGGCCGTGCGCGAGACGAACGCGTGGCTGGAGCTGACATTCCTCGTTGTGCCCGGCTACAACAACCAGGCCGGGCCGATCAAGGAGATGTGCAAGTGGATCGTAGATAACTGCGGCCCCGCAACGCCGCTCCACTTCGTGCGTTTCTTCCCGCGCTACAAGCACCGCCAATACCAGACGGCGACCACACCTCACGTCACGCTCAAGCAGTTCCGGGAGACCGCGTACGAGGAGGGACTGCTCTTCGCATACGTGGGCAATGTTCCGGGCGATGTGGGCGAATCGACCCTCTGCCCCGGCTGCAAGGAGGTCGTCATCAGCCGAGTTGGAACCAACATCGGCGGCCCCAACTTCGACCCCAAGCGCGGTCTCTGCACGGGCTGCGGAATCGGCATCCCCGGTATCTGGGAGTGAGACCCAACCACTAACATGCATGACATCATCCTGACGAACGGGCAGATTATCGACGGCTCGGGCGGACCATCGCTCCGAGCCGACGTCGCGATTCGGGACGGACGCATAGAGGCGATCGGCTCTCTCGGCAATGCCAAGGCCCGCGAACGGATCGACTGCGCGGGCCGCGTGGTCGCGCCGGGGTTCATCGACCTGCACGCGCACTCCGAGTTGACGCTGCTGGTCAACCCCGCCGGCGAGAGCAAGCTCCACCAAGGCGTGACGACGGAACTCAACGGTCAGTGCGGGCTGGCTCCGTTCCCCGTCCGCGCGCGCGATATCACCGAGATGCGGAGCGTCTGCACGTTCGTCGACGCCCCGGTCGACTGGACGTGGGAGACGTTCGGCGACTACGTGGCGACGCTGGAGAAGGCAGGCCCCGCCTACAACGTGGCAACGCTCGTCGGCCAGAGCGCGCTACGGGCGTGGGTGATGGGCTTTGAGGGGCGGACGGCGACGCCCGCCGAACTCGACGAGATGTGCGGGTTGCTGGACGAATGCCTGAGCGCCGGCGGCGTGGGCGTGTCGCTCGGGCTCAGCTACCCGTTGGGCATATTCGGCGACGCGGAAGAAGGCCTGCGCCTGGCGGAGGTCGCCGCGAAACACGACGGCGTGGTTACCGTCCACCTGCGTAACGAGGGCCCATCGCTGAACGAGTCTCTCGACGAGATGTTCGAGATCACCGAGAAGACAGGCTGCCGACTGCAAATCGCGCACCTGAAGTGCGTCGGCCGCCCCAACTGGGGCCAGTCGCTCAGCGTCCTGGCGAAGCTGCAGGCGGTCGTCGATGGCGGACTTGACGTCGCGTATGACGTCTACCCGTACACGGCCGGAAGCCGGCATCTGTACGGCTCGCTGCCGGCGTGGGTGCTCGATGGCGGCGTGGCGGCCATGGTCGACCGGCTGAAACAACAGAATGTCCGCGATGAACTGCGGGAATCGCTGAGTGAGTGGGCCACGGGCGAGGCTACGGGCGGCGGATTCGAGATGGACTATGCGGGCACGATGATCACGGCGGTCACGAGCGAAGCCAACGCCTGGTGCGTGGGCAAACGTTTGGACGAGATCGCCCGCGAGCGCGACGCGGATCCGCTGGACGCGACGCTCGACCTGCTCATCGAGGAAGCCGGCGAGGTGAGCTGCTGTCTGTGGGCGATGCTTGAGGACGACGTGCAGCACTTCCTGGCGCACCCGCTGGGCTGCATCGCCACGGACGGGCTGGCATTCGCGCCATACGGTCCGCTCTCCAAGGGCGCTCCCCACCCGCGCTGCTACGGGACGTACGCGCGTTTCCTGGGGCATTACGTCCGCGACGAGGGGCTGGTTAGCCTGGCCGAGGGCGTCCGCAAATGCACGAGCCTGCCGGCGTCTCGGCTGAAGCTGGACGACCGGGGCCGGATCGCGGAAGGGCTTCGCGCGGATATCACGGTCTTTGACCCGGACACGATCGCGGAACGTGGGGATTTCGGCGCGCCGCACTTCTATCCGACCGGCATCGACACGGTCATCGTGAACGGCGCCTTGACGATTGGAGAAGGCGAGACGCTAACAACTCGGGCCGGGAACGTGTTGAAGGGCACATAAGGGTTCTCGCAGATTGCAGGAGGAGGGCCCAGCAAGCGCGGCGAATTCGGAGTTTGGACGCGCGCGCTGCCAGGCGAGTCAGCCCTGGCGCGGCTATCGTGTCTGTGGTACAATGCCGTTGACGTGCGTTTCGTCTTTGTGATGGGTGTGCCCACGATTCCAGGTCCGACGCGCTTACGGGCCAACTAGGGGCGGTGCTGTGATGCATCTTCGACGAGGCTCTCTGCTGATTCTGACGGGCATCCTGCTCGCGTTTGTCGTCGTATCGGTCGCCGGAGCGGGCGAGACAGTCGTCCGTGGCGATGGCAACCTGAAGCTCGCGATCACCGGTGGCGAGCGCGCCAAGACGCCGGACGGCTCAACGATCGTGAAGGGCAAGCTCCTTATCAGCCCGGCGGCGGACCAGTTGCCCGGCACCTGGACGACCTTCCTGGTCGACGGGCGGAGCCACTATTCGACCAACAATCCTCTCCCGACGCTGGAGCTGGACACGACCGGCCTCAGCGAGGGCAAGCACACGGTTCGCGTCGACAACCTCGACGGCACGCGCCGCGTGGCGAGCACGGGCGATATCGTGCTCGAGATCGCCAACGACGCGGTGCTCTCCCAAGTCGGGCAGGCGGCGCCGGCGCGGCCCGCGTTCGTCAAGCTGCACCACAAGAAGATCCTACGCGAGGTTGTCTGGTTCAACGGCCAAGAGGGCGACCTCGAGAAGCACGGCACGATCCGGGGCAACCGCTGCTTCATCACGCTGACCGACCTCATGCGCCACATCGGCGGACAAGTCGACTGGGGCCCGCCGCGAGACATCGTGCTGGCGACACGCAACGCCGTCACGGTCCGCGTCATTCCCGGAAGCAGGACCGTCTATGTGAACGGTCAGGCGCAGAAGATGCCGGTCGCGTCCTTCCGCAGGGCGAACCGCACGTGGGTGCCGATCCGGCCGATGTGCGAGTTCTACGGCATCCAGGTTGACTGGGACTACGACACCGATCGCGCGTACATCACCTACCAGATCGGCGGGTAGTCTCAACCCAGCAACGAAGAATCACGGGGACGGCGGCTTGGCCGCCGTCCCCGTTCTGTTTTCGCCAGTTGTCAGAGAGCGGCTACTGGGAGACCAGCGCCGCGGCCGTATTCGCGATCTCATCGTCAGGACTCATCGTCAGCGCCCTGTTGAGATGCCGCGCCGCTTTCCCGTCATTACCGGTCAGCGCCAGGGCAATCGCGAGGAACGTCTCAGCCTGAGCATCGGCCGTCCAGGCATCCACGGCCGCCCGTAGAGGCTCGATCGCTCCTTCAGCGTCTCCCTGCTTCAACATGATCGTGCCGAGCATCAACCGCGCCAACGGCAGGCGTTCATCATCAAGGGCGATCGCCGCGTTGAGTTCTGTCGCGGCGGCATCGAGGTCGCCCTGCTTCTGATGCACTTTGGCCGCCGTGCAGCGGAGCGTTCCGCTGTCGGCGTACATGAGGCTCTCGGCTGCCGCGGCGCCGATGGCGTCGAGATCGCCCGTCCGCGTCAGCGTACCGAGGTACGCTTCCCAACGTTCCGCCGAGGTTGGATCGACCTCCGTGCTTGCCCGCAGGCGAGAGAGCGCGCCAGCCAGATTCCCGTGCAATACCGCGTAGACTGACATCAGTTCATACACGTCGGACGCCTGCCCGCCCTCGCGCTTCAGCATCGCCGCCGTCGCCAGCTCCCCCCGCGTGAGCTGGCGCTGGTCAATGACGAGCATTCTCGGCCAAGCTCCCATGGGGTCGCCACCGCCGGCTCGAGTCAACGCGCGCTCGACGCTCGCCCATCGAGAGAAGACCTGCAGCCGCACGTCCGACGGATGTTGGCGAGCCAGCTCCGCCAAGCCATCCGCCACGCCCGCTAGCCCCACGACGGCTCCATCCTGGCCGGAAATGGCGGCCGCCATGGATGCCTGGACGCGGACGAGAATGCCGAACATGCCCGGCGACAACTGCTGGCCGCCCGACGCCTCATTCGCATCGTCGACGTACATCAGAGCGTTGCCGGCTAGCTGCTGGATGAGGTTCCCGATGACTTCGGGGTCGCGTCGACCTTCCTCGATGGCCGATTCCAGCCCAGCCACCGCCGGCGTCTTCACCGAGTCGAACCAGTCATGGAAGGCCTCGGGCGTCTCGAACTCCATGGCGGCCATCTGCCCGAGGAGATCGACCAGGTCCCACAAGGGCTTCGCCGCGCTCTGAGCGCGCGCGAAGGGCGGCCACCAAAGCTCCGGATGGTCATCAGCGAGTTCGTCAATGATCGGCAGCGCTTCGTCTGAGTTTCCGCCCTCCCACAGCGCCTGCGCGATGCCAAGCTTGGCATCGAGATCGCCCGGGTCCGCCTCCAGTGCGGATGCGAACGACGTCGCGGCGCGGGCATACTCGGCCTCGTGGCCACCGAGGCCGAGGGCGTCAAGCGCGGTCGCGAGATCGAGGCGCGCCGATGCGTCCTCCGGCGCCGCTGCCAGCCGCGCGTTGGCTGACTCAAACAGCGCCGAGGGATCTCCCGCGTGATGAAGCGCGACCTCGCGAATCGAGAAACTGACGCGAGCCTTCAGGTTCACCTGCGGGTAAGGGATGTCCTCAACGAGTTGCTTCAAGGCGTCGACATCAGCGGCCTGACTCGCGAGGGGTAATATGAGCGCGACCAACATAAGCAAGCGGCGCAATGGCATTCGGTCCGATCCTCCAGCGTGGGTGCTTCGCGTGAACGCACCTGATAATAGAGGCTCGCACGCGCCGCCGCAAGTGCAATCGGGGCGCGAGCGCTGCAGGTATATCCATGGCGAAACGGAAATGCAGGCCGGACTCACCACGATTTCAGGAGGACACTCGGATGGACAAGGTCCGAATCGGCGTAGTCGGCGTCTCCGGGCGCGGAGGAATCGCCAACCACTGGCGCGACAGCGACCGCGCTGATGTAGTCGCCGGCGCCGACGTGAAGCCGGAGTATCTCGAGGAATTCAAGGAGCGCATGGGCGACCATGTGTTCGTGACCGATGACTATCGGCGCCTGCTGGAGCGCGAAGATGTCGACGCCATTGCGGTGACATCCCCGGATTTCGTACACGAGGAGCACGCCGTCGCGGCGCTGGAGGCCGGGAAGCACGTGTTCTGCGAGAAGCCGCTCGCCATCACGACCGATGGCTGCGACCACATTCTGCGCGCGTGGAAGGCCTCGGGCAAGCAGCTCATGGTTGGATTCAACATGCGGTACATGAACATCTTCCGCGTGATGAAAGACATCATCGACTCGGGGACGATTGGCGAGCCAAAGGCCGTGTGGGTGCGCCACTTCGTCGGGCACGGCGGGACCTTCTACTACCACGACTGGCACGCTCACAAGCGCGGCGCCAACAGCCTGCTGCTGCAGAAGGGCAGCCACGATCTCGATATGATCCACTGGCTTGTTGGCCAGTATACGAAGCGCGTCTCCGCGTTCGGATCGCTCGATTTCTTCGGCGGCGACAAGCCCAACGACCTCACCTGCCCCGAGTGCGACGAGAAGCGCACGTGCTTTGAGTTTGACACGACGCGGCGCAACCAGTGCTGCTTCCGACAGGAGGTCGATGTCGAGGACAACAACGTGATGATCATGGAGCTGGAGAACGGCATCAAGGCCTCGTATCTTCAGTGCCACTTCGCGCCGGACTACCACCGGAACTACACCATTATCGGCACGGAGGGTCGGCTGGAGAACTCAGAGCCCGACGGCAAGGTGATGGTAAAGATGCGCCGCGCCGACGGGTGGAAGGACCTCTCCGACCGCGAGCACACCGTCAAACCGGCGCGCGGCGGCCATGGCGGAGCGGATCCGGTGATCACGGAGGATTTCCTCGACATGGTGATTGACGGCAAGGAGCCGCTGGCCACTCCCGAGGCGGGCCGGATGAGCGTTGCGGCGGGCTGCGCGGGGGCTGATTCGATGCGGAGCGGCGGGAGCGTCGTCGAGGTGGAACCCATCGCCTGGTAGGGCGCGAAACTTCGCGTGACAACAAGCCGTTCAAATCTATACATGCTACCCATCGCCGAACCGAGGGCCACCCCCGGTTCGGCGATCCGGTCTCACGCGCATTGACGAATCGCGCATCTGCCGTATACTAGAGTTGATTTCAATACCCCGACAGTCGAGCCTGTCGGATCTGGAGATCCGACCTACGGGGGCTTGCATCCGCTTCCACGCGAATACGCGCGGAATTGCCCGAGTATTCAGCACGCTGACGGGCAACACCAAACACCATGACGAACCAACCGGAATCCACGGGCGGCACGACAACCGCAGCCCGTCCCCCAAAGGACATCGCCGAGGCCCGCGAGCAGCGCGAAACGCGCGTCCGCGAGCGGCAGAAGCGCCGCCGCCAAGCCAAGCGCGCGCGTCGCGCGATGCTGCTCCTGATCCCCTTGCTCCTCGTCATCGCGTGGTTTGCACGGCCGTCGAAGATCGTCGTTGCCGATACGCAGGGATGGGCCTGGCCGTGGACGAGCGTGTCCGAGGCGCTGGCCGACACAGGAATCACGGTCCCGCCCGGCGATCTGCTGGACGTCAACGGCGCGGTCATCGAGGCCGGTGGAGGCGACCCGGGAACGGCGCTTTCGGCCGGAATGGCTATCGCGAGCGACGCGAAGGCGTCTGACTACGAGGAGATCTCCTTCAGGCGAGGCGACGACCTCGTCGAGGATGCGGCTGAGACGGTTGAGCTTGACCGAGTCGCCCAGGCCGGCGAATCGTGGAAGCCCTCGTGGGAGACAGTCTACTTCGCGGCGCCGCCAGGGCTGACCGGAATCACGCGGACCCGCAAGGGCGCGAGCAGCGGCGCGGGCGCCACCGAGGAAGCCATCGTCACTCCGCTGCAGCGGACCAGCGATTCCGCTCTGCCGAAGGTCATTGCGCTCACCTTCGACGACGGGCCCAATGGCAGCACAACACTGGCGATTCTCGACATCCTGAATGACCACGGCGCCAAGGGCACGTTCTTCGTGCTCGGCGACAACGTCGGCCGCGAGACCGACATCGTCAGGAAGATCGTCGAGGGCGGTCACGAGGTCGCGAATCATTCGTGGGGTCACCCGGAGTTCAGCAGCCGCGGGCGCGGCGCCAGCTTCGCCCTCGAGAACATCGCCAAGGCCGAGAAGATCATCAGCGAGGCCGCGGGCGTGAAGTGCCGCTGGTTCCGGCCGCCCTACGGGGCGACAACATCGAGCCAGCGCAAGGCGATCTTGGAGGCCGGCTACAGCATCGCGCTCTGGTCATGCGATACGGTGGACTGGAAGAGGCCCGGCAGCGACACGATCTACAAGCGGATCATGAGGGACGCGCGCCCCGGCGCGGTGGTGCTGATGCACGACGGCGGCCCTCGCGAACAGACGGTATCCGCTTGCCGACGGGCGGTGCCGGAATTGGTGAGCCAGGGCTACGCCCTGGTCACGATGTCTGAGTACGAACGCCTGATCGCGGGCGACGACGCGGGGATCGAGATGAGGCTTGGCGACGAAACGTACGAGGCCCGGACGCCCGAGAACCCCGTGAGCGTGTTCGTGAACGGCCAGGAGCTTCCCGACCTGCACCCGATGCTGGCAGTGCGAGGGAAGGTGCTCGTGCCCGTCCGAGAGGTTCTCGACGCGCTGGCCGCCCAGTACCGTTGGGACGAGGCGGCGCAAACCGTCGAGGTGCAGAGCAATGGCGACGAGTTCACGCTGCGCATGGACAGCCGACGCCTGTCCCGCGGGCAATCCGAGCTGGTTGTCGGGATTCCACCGATGCTCTACCACGAAGTGCCGCTCGTTTCGGCTGATCTGATTGCGCGCGTCACGGGCGCGACGCTGGACGCGATAAGCGTACCGGGCGAACTGCGTTTTTCCTCCATTCGGTAGACGGAGAGAACATGGCCTACAAGAACCTCCAGGCGTTCATCGACGACCTCGATCGAGCGGGCGAGCTGCGACGAGTGTCTACCTCCCTCAGCCCCAACCTCGAAATCACCGAGGTCACCGATCGTGTCTGCAAGAAACTCGGTCCCGCGCTGCTCTTTGAGGACGCGACGGGCTACGACATGTCCGTGCTGATGAATGCGTTTGGCTCAGACAAGCGGATGGCAATGGCGCTCGGGGTCGAGAGCATCGAGGACGTCGCGAACGAGATCACCGAGCTGGTCCATCAGCGCCCGCCGACGTCGGTTGGCGAGAAGATGAAGGCCGGCGCGCAGCTTCTGGCGCTCTCGCGATACATCCCCAAGACCGTCAGCAGCGGCGCGTGCCAGGAGGTCGTCAAGACCGACGGCGCGACGCTCGAGGACCTGCCGGTGCTGACGTGCTGGCCCGACGACGGCGGTCCGTTCATCACGCTGCCGATGGTTTTCACCAAGTGCCCGGACTCAGGCATCCGCAACATCGGGATGTACCGGATGCAGGTCTACGATGGGCAGACCACCGGCATGCATTGGCACGTGCATAAGGTCGGCGCGCGGCATTACCGCCGCCACGCGGAACTCGGAACGAAGATGCCCGTCGCCGTCGCGCTTGGGGGCGACCCGGCGATCACCTACTCGGCCACCGCGCCGCTGCCCGAGGATGTCGACGAGATGCTCTTCGCCGGATTCTTGCGGAAGAAATCGGTTGATCTGGTCCCGTGCAAGACCGTGCCGCTCGAGGTCCCGGCGGAGGCGGAGATTGTGATCGAGGGCTACGTCGAGCCGGGCGAAATGCGGCGCGAGGGTCCCTTTGGCGACCATACGGGCTACTACTCACTCGCGGATGACTACCCCGTGTTTCACGTGGAGTGCATCACCCACCGGCGCGATCCTGTCTACCCGGCGACGATCGTCGGACGGCCGCCGATGGAAGACTGCTTCATGGGCAAGGCGACCGAGCGGATCTTCCTCCCACTGCTGAAGCTGACGTTCCCTGAGATCGTCGACATGAACCTGCCGATCGAGGGCATCTTCCACAACCTGGCGATCGTCTCGATCCGCAAAGGCTTCCCCGGACACGCCCGCAAGATCATGCACGGGCTCTGGGGGATGGGCCAGATGATGTTCACGAAGGTGCTGGTTATCTGCGACGCCAACGTCAACGTCCAGGATCCGCAGGAGGTCGTCTGGAAGGTCCTGAACCACATCGACCCACAACGCGACATGACTTTTGTCGAAGGGCCTGTCGACGTGCTCAACCACGCATCCAGCCAGCCAAATATCGGCTCCAAACTCGGTATCGACGCCACCCGCAAGTCGCCCGAAGAAGGTTTCCAGAGAGAATGGCCGGACGAGATTGTAATGACCGAGGACGTGCGGCAGAAGATCGACGACCTGTGGCCAGGCCTGGGGCTCGACTAACCGCCGACGACCCTCGCGCGATCCAGCAACTCTTCGACGAGGTCGCCCCGACCTACGACGTTCTCAACCGCGTTCTCAGCGTCGGCAACGACCAGCGGCTGCGTCGTCGGACGGCGCAGCTCATCTCGCCCGAGCCTGGCGGAACGGTGGTCGACATCTGCGGCGGGACGGGCGACCTCGCCCTCGCCGTGGCTGACCGGCACCCGAAGTGCCGCGTCCAGCTCGCGGACTTTTCGGCGGAGATGCTGCGTCTCGCGCAACCGAAGATCGCGGCGCGCGCGTCAGGCGAGCGGATCACGCTCACCGCGGCCGACGCGTGTTGTCTGCCGGTGGCGGACGGGGCGTGCGACGGCGTGACGGCAGGCTTTGGCTTCCGGAATCTCAAGAGCGTTCAGGCAGGCCTGGCGGAGGCTCACCGAGTCTTGAAGCCTGGAGGGCGGCTCGCGATCATCGAGTTCTTCCGCCCGGAGGGTTGGCTCGCACCGGTGAAGAGCCTTGCGTTCCACACCGCGGTCCCAGCCATCGCGTGGTGCATCGCGCCGGCTCGCGCGGGCGCATACGCGTACCTGGCGGGCTCGATCATGCGCTTCCTGAGCACGACCGAGATGTCGGAACTGATGCGCGAAGTAGGGTTCACGGACATTGAACTCCATCCAACAATGCTCGGCGTTATCACGATCATAGGGGCGACCAGAGCATGACCGTCTTCGTCGCGATTACCGGCGCCTCGGGCGCCATCTACGCCGCGCGAGCTATCGAGGCGCTGGGCAAGTGCGGGGTTCGGATCTGCGCGACTATCTCGCCGACCGGCGCGCAGATCATCAGTCACGAACTCGGGCTTCAGCCGAAGGACCTGGGCGGGCCGAACGCCGACGTCACGTGGTACGCGTTCGACGATCTCTCCGCGCTGCCGGCCAGCGGCTCAACCTGCGCCGATGCAATGCTCGTCATCCCCTGCAGCATGGGCACGGTGGGCCGCATCGCGAGCGGGGTTTCGGACTCGCTAGTCGCGCGGGCCGCTGACGTGTGTCTCAAGGAACGCAAGCCGCTGGTGATCGTACCACGCGAGGCGCCGCTGAGCCTCATCCACCTTCGGAACCTGACCACCATTGCCGAGGCCGGCGGAGTCGTTCTGCCAGCGTCGCCCCACTTCTACGACCGACCCGAGTCGATTGACGACCTCGCGGCGACGGTGGTCGGGAGGGCGCTCGCGCAGCTCGGAGTCCCAGGCGCGGAACAGCCGACGTGGCGGCCGGACGAGGTGCTATGAGCAGGCTGGGCGACTACCTCAACCTCGTCAAATTCGAGCATTCGGTCTTCGCGCTGCCATTCGTATTGACCGCAGCATTCGTCTGCGCGGAGGGCATGCCGACGGCGTGGCAGATAACGTGGATGGTCGTCGCGGCCGTCTCGGTCCGCACGGCGGCGATGGCGTTCAACCGCATCATTGACCGCGAGATGGACGCGAGGAACCCGCGCACACAGGACCGCGAGTTGCCGACAGGGAAGGTGCGGGTCTCAAAGGCCTGGGTCGTCACCGTCGTTGGGGCGGTGCTGTTCGTCGTCGCGGCGGGCATGCTGAACTGGCTGTGTCTAGTGCTCTCGCTCCCAGCGCTTGTCGTGCTGCTGGGGTACTCATACACGAAGCGCTTCACGGCGTGGTGCCACGGGGCGCTGGGACTGTCGCTCGGGATCGCGCCGATGGGCGCGTGGCTCGCGGTGAAGCCGAGCTTCGACATCGCGCCGATGATGCTTTCAGCAGGGGTCATCTGCTGGGTGGCGGGCTTTGATATCATCTACGCTCTGCTGGACGAGGAGTTCGACCGCGAGAACGGCATCCACTCGGCGGTGGTCTCGCTGGGGGCGCGGGGCGCGCTGCAACTGTCTTCGGCCCTGCACGCCCTGTTCATCGCATTCGCGCTGGTCTTCGGGTGGCTCACGGGGCTCGGGGCGGTCTACTACATCGCGATCGCGATTGTCGCGGCGGTGCTGATCGTCGAACACGGACTTGTCAAGCCAGAGGATCTCTCGAAGGTCAACGCGGCGTTCTTCACCGCCAACGGCGTCGCCAGCATAATCGTGCTGCTGGGCGCGTGCGTGGAAGTCTTCCTGGGGATAAGGTAGGCCGATGACAGATGGCATCAGACGCAAGATTGAGGCCGGCGAGCGACTGACTCGCGATGAGGGCGTTTGGCTCTACGAGCGTGGCGACATCCTCGACCTGGGCGAGTTGGCCAGCATCGTGCGCGAGCGCAAGAGCGGCAACCGGACGTACTTCATCGTCAACCGGCACGTGAACTACACGAACGTTTGCACCAACCACTGCCGATTCTGCGCGTTCAGCCGAGAGCAGGGCCAAGACGGCGCTTACACGATGACGCTGCCGGAGATCCTCGAGGCCGCAACGGCGGGCGACGAGAGCTTCAGCGAACTGCACATCGTCGGCGGGCTGCATCCGGATCTGCCGTTTTCGTATTACACGGAGATGCTGTCGCAGCTCAAGGGCGCGTTGCCTGACGTGCACATGCAAGCGTTCACGGCTGTGGAGATCGCGCACCTGGCGACGCTCGCCGATCTGCCGATCCGGGAGACGCTCGAGCAGCTCATCGAGGCGGGATTGGGCAGCCTTCCTGGCGGCGGCGCCGAGGTCTTCTCGGCGCGGGTGCGGGAGGTGGTCTGCCCGTCGAAGCTGCCCGGCGCCGAGTGGCTAGACGTAATGCGCGCCGCTCACGAACTCGGGCTTCGATCCAATGCCACGATGCTATATGGGCATGTGGAGACCGTCGAGGAGAAGGTCGATCACCTGATCGCGCTTCGCGAACTGCAGGACGACACCAGCGGCTTCATGGCCTACATTCCCCTCGCGTACCACTCCGCCAACACCGACCTCGGCGGACGCCCCTCGACGACGGGCATCGAGGACCTTCGCGAGGTCGCGATAGGGCGCTTGATGCTCGACAGTTTCGATCACGTGAAGAGCTTTTGGATCATGCAGGGAATCAAGCTCGCGCAGGTCAGTTTGGCGTTTGGCGCGGACGACCTGGACGGAACAGTGGTCGAGGAGAAGATCACCCACGCGGCCGGCGCGACGACTCCTCAGGCGCTGACGCGCGAGGAACTGTGTGACCTGATCCGCGAGGCGGGGCGGGTTCCCGTTGAGCGGGACACCGTCTACAACGTGCTGAGAATCGAAGAGACCCCGGCCTAGAGCGGGCCGAGGCTTCGGATTCGCTACTCGCGTTCCGCCACTACTCTGTCTTCTGATCGAAGCTCAGCGGCTTGCTGTCGCTATCCACCAGGCGGACGCATGACGACCAATCGCCGCCGCCCTGAATGACCTTGATCAGGACCGTGTTCTTGCCGGATTTGAAGCTCACGTCAGTTGTATCCTCATCGACCTTGCAGCCGCGCGGGCCCCTGAAGCGGCGGACCTCTTCCCCATTCAGCCAGACGACAATGCTGTCATCGCTGCCGCAGAGAATCTTGCCGCCGCCAGCCTCCCCGAGCGTGACCTCCGCGTAGGCGTAACAAGCCGCATCGTTGTTCTTGCCGAACATGCCGACATAGTCGACCAGTCCATCGACGTCGAGCGTGTGGTGCTTCTTCCACTTGCGGACGCCGTCGCCGACGGCGAGATCGACGGGGCTCTTCTCCGGCGCGAACACCTCGTCCGTCGCGGTGTAGTCGCCGCCGCTATCGTAGTGGCCCAGGACCCACCAGTGAGTGATGAAGCCCTGCCGCGAGCCGACGTCGATGCTCGAGCCGAGTGCGCCGAGCCTAAGCACGACCGCGCGGACCTGAGCGGGGTCATCGACGACGTCGAGCAGGCGCATGAGGGCATTGATAGCCGCAGCGCCGTCAACGCGCGCGAGCGAATCAGACGACGCGAGGTGCGCGACGACCGCAGCGTCCTGGACCGCTCCATCCGCGTCAAGTTCGGCGCCGATGGCTGGCAGAGACTTGGGGCTGGCGACCTTCGCTAGACCGTTCAGCGCGCCGACCTTCTGGGCGTCCGTCTTCGCCATCTGGAGGGCGCTTTCGTAGATGGACCGAGCCGTCTCGACGTCGCCAGCGGCGAGCCGCGCGGCTGCGATCGCTGAGTACGCCTCCAACGCGACGCTCGCGACGCGAGGAATGGCTCTGGGATTCTGGGCAGCCTCGAGGACGACCTCACAGGCCGCCGGATCGCCCATGCGGCCGAGGGCGGTCAACGCGAGGATCTGTATGTCGGCGCTGCTAACGCGGGCGAGTGGGATGACCGCGCGTATGGCGCTAGCGTCCGCACGATCGCCCAACGCGCTGAGAATCGGGCGGGCTTGCTGGGATGTCGCGCCATCGAGGGCCGCGACCAACGCTGCGGTTGCGCAGCCGCACGGGATCTTCGCCAGGGCGTTGGCCGAGGCGACCTGCAAGGCCGCGTCTCTAGAGCCCAGGAATGGAGCGACCTTAGGCACGGAATCCTTGTCGCCAACGTCCGCCAAGCCGTTCAGCGCGCCCTCGGTTGCCACGGGGTCCGCGTTGAGACCGATGACCTGTTCGTAGACCCAGTTGGCGGACGTGACCGGGAGCTTTGCAGCGCCAGCGTTCAGCGCCAGCAGGATGGCAGATTGCTCGGCACCCTCGGTGATCGGGGCGAGCGGCAACAGGACGTGGACGGCATGCGCCGTGCCCATGTTGCCGAGACCCTCGATGGCGGCGAGACGGACCTTTGGGTAAGGGTGCTGCGCGGCGTCTGAGAGTACTCCGAGCGAGGCGTCCAAACGTCTCCCGATCGCAGTTATGATCGCCGCTAGCTTACCCTCGTCAACCGTGCCGCGGGCACGACCAAGCGCGCTGAGCGCCGTGCTGCCGGGGATGTTCTGAAGCGACCAGAGGGCGTCTTCGCCCAGATCGTCGTCTGTCACGAACGGCGCGAGCGCGGCGACCGACTTGTCGCTCGCGACGTGCCAGAGGTAGCGCGCGACGGTCTGGCGGACGGCCAGTGGTTGACTGGGATCGAGCAGCAGGTTGACGGCCATCCACTCCGCCTGTGGCCTGACGGCCGCGTCCTTGCCTGCGAACTCTATCACCCAGCCTAGCGTGCGCGCGGCGCGCGCGGCGGGCCGCCCTTCGCGGGTCGCGATGGCGTTGACCAGGTCCGGCACGGCGGGCAGGCCGGCCTGGATGACGCCAAGTCGAGCCTCATCGCTTCCGTTGGCCGCCTGGTCAACAAGCGCGGCGGTGTCTTGGCTGATGCCGGTGGCCGGGATCGAGAGCACCAAGGCAATGACAATCGTCAACCGAAATGCTCTCATCACAACACCTCTCCTGAGGTAGCACACCGCGAAACGCTATCCACGTCAGTCAACTTCGAAGATCTCCGGCGGGAGATCGATGAACCGGCGTTGGGCCTGCGCGGCATTGGCCATGAGGCAGGCAACGTCAGACTCAAACGCGGCCATCGCGTTGCAGCGCGGGGTGTCGTTCTCGCGGATGCAGCGGGCCCAGTCGTGCAACTCGAGGTAGTATGGGCTCTCGTTGCTCATGTCGATCGACTCGCCGCTCTCGTCCTTCTTCGCGCCGCCGGCGCCCTTGGTGGCTTGGCTGTCAAGCACGACGCCGCCCTTATCATCCTTGTGGGCGAACTCTTGCCAAGTGAGCTTTTCGGCGCGGGCCTCACGGAAGAGCAGGCCCTGGCTCTCATGGCTGAGCACCAGCGTCCCCTCGTCGCCCATGATCTGCTCGTAATAGTCGTCGTAGGCGTTTTGCGTGATTGACGAGACGACCATTTTCACGCCGCCCGGATACTCGTAGAGCGCTTCAATGTCGTCGAGGATCTCACGGTCATCGGTCCAGTAGCCATGGGTACCCATCGCGCTGACAGCCGTCGGGACAGCATCGAGGAACCAGTTGGCGATGTCGACCTGGTGACTGCACAACTCGGCCATGAGCCCCTGGGAGTACTCCCCGTAAAGCCGCCAGTTCATCAGGCGGTGCAGCTTCGGATCCGTGTCCGGCGGCACGGGGCGGCGCCAATCGCCGTTGCGGTGCCAGAGACAGCGAACCGACGTGATGTTGCCCAGCACATTCTCCTTCTGCACCATGTTGATGGCGTGAAGGTAGGTCGGGTTGTAGCGACGCTGGTGGCCGATCTGAAGCGTCAGGCCCGTATCGCGCTGCTTGCGGACCATCTGCTTTCCTTGCTCGATGCTGTAGGACATCATCTTCTCGCAGAAGACGTGGTTTCCCGCGTCCATGGCGTCGATGGCCATCCGCGAGTGGAAGCTCAGCGGCGTCGCGATGATGACCGCGTCGATGTCGGCCTTGTCGAGCATTTCCTCGTAATTGCTGAACGTCGCGACACCCTCACCGGCGATGCCAACACCCTTCTGCAGGTTGGGCTCGAACACGTCGCAGACGGCCGTGAACTTCAGCCCCGGCACCTTCACCGCATGGCTCATCAGGTTGCGTCCCTGCGTGCCCGGGCCGATCATTCCAACCTTCAGCAAGTCCTTGCTTTCGCCGATCGTGTCGGCGTACAACTGCTCGCGCGTCGCCGCCAGCCCGACCGAGAATGCCGCCGCCGCTGCCGATGTCGCCTTAATGAAATTTCTCCTGCTCATATCGCTGAAATTCATCTGTGATGCGCCTCCATGAATCGTGATCGTTAGATCGTCCCAATCGAGACGATCGTCGGTTCCTCGCCCTCGGCCGGTTCCGGGACAAGCATCGCCGCCAGACCGGGCCGCGTGTTGCAGTACTCTCTCGTCTCGCCAATTCCCATCACGAAGAACGCGGTCGAAAGCGCGTCACTCTCAAGCCCGGCCTCCGCGATCGCCGTCGCGCTGAGCATCCCCTGGGCCGGCCACCCCGTGCGGGGATCCATGATATGGCTGTAGATCTCGCCATCGTGCTCGAAGAACTTCTCATAACTGCCCGATGTCGAGAGCGTCTGGCTATTGAGCGCGATCGTCGCCATGCGCTCGTCGGGCCGGACTGGATGCCTGATGCCGATAGGCCATCCGTCCTCGCCGGGCGGAGCGCCAACGGCGCAGACGGTGCTATGCCCGCCATGCACGAGGGCACTTTCGACGCCACTCTCACGGAGCGCCTCCGCCACGCGCCCGACCGCGTAGCCTTTGGCTATTCCGCCGAGATCGACGCGCACGTCCGGCCGGCCGAAGTGAACCGTGTTGCCGTCCGCGTCGAGCCGAACATGCTGCATGCCGACTCGTCTGAGCGCCTTGCGGATCTCTCGCCCGGGCGGAACGGCGCCCTTGCCTCGGAAGAAACCCCACGTGTCGATCAGCGGCCCGACGGTGACATCGAACGCCCCGTCGGTCGCGTACCAGATCTCCGCGGCGCGCTCCAGGAGGCGAAACAGCCCCGGCTCGACCGGCACCGGCCGCTCAACCGCGTGGGCGTTGATGTAGCACAACTCGCTGCCGGGAATGTACAGGCTCATCTGCGAATCGAGCCGGTCGACCTCATCGAGCGCGTAGTTCGCCGCGCTCTCAAGGGCGCGTTCATCATCGCCGAAGAGGACGATCTGAAACTCCGTCCCCATCGCCGCCCGCGTCACCCTGAGAAGAGCCGCGTCCCCGTTTGGCGTCAGCCGATGACCTCTTCCTTGACCGGATCGAAGCGGATCGTCCGCCCCGTGCGGTAAGACTCCACTCCGAGCGCGATCGCGCAGCAGACCCTGAACGCTACCTCCTCGTTGCAGTGCGGCTTCTCGCGCGTGCGAACGCACTTGAGGAAGTTGTCCATGTGGTTGTCGCGGGGCTCGCGGCCGACTTCGATCTCCTCGCGTTCGTTCTCGTACGCATTCTCGGGCCGGACGACGATCCCCGGGCCCTCGAAGTACATCGTCGCCTCGTGCCCCCGGATCGCCTCGGGCCAGGCCTGCTGATTGCACATCGACGAGGCGAGCACGACCGAGTGACCGCTCGGGTAGACGATGACCGTGTGATACGTATCCGGCACCTCGCGGTCGGTCTGGACGTAGATGCCGCCGTTGGCGGTCACGCTCTCAGGGAATTCGGGGCCGAGGGCGATCGATATGTGCCCGAGCGCATGGAATAGCAGGTCGGTGGCGACGCCGCCGCCGTAGTCCCAGTATTTGCGGAAGCGGAAGAAGCGCTCGGGATCGAACGGGCGCTTCGGAGCGGGCCCAAGCCACAGGTCCCAGTCGAGGGTATCGGGACTGCAGCCATCGTCGATGCCCCAGTTCCACTCGCCGCCGCGTCCGTTGCGGCAGTAGCCGGACTGGGTCCAGATGAGCTTTCCGAGCTTGTCCTGGCGGATGAGCTTGTTGGCTTGCCACCAGATGTCGTCGGATGTTGACTGCACTCCACACTGGAAGACGCGGCCCGTGCGCTTCACCACGTCGCGGACCTGCTTGGCCTCCCACCAGTAGAGGGTGACAGGCTTCTCGCAGTAGACATCCTTGCCCGACTCCAGCGCGTCGATGCTGATCTGCGCGTGCCAGTGGTCGGGCGTGGCGATCAGGACAGCGTCAACATCGGGTCGCGCGAGCACCTCGCTGTAGTGGTGATGCACGTCGGCGCCCGAGATATTCGCCGCGCGCTCCTTGCGGGGCTCGTAGACGTCGCACACCGCGACGACCTTGACTTTGGCGTCGGGCTTATTGCTCATGTCGACCAGGCGCCGGAGATGGCCCGTGCCCATGCCTCCGCAGCCGATGACAGCCATGTTGATCGTGTCGTTTGCGCCGAGAACCTGGCCCTTCGCCGGCGCGCCGAAGGCCGCGCTCACAGCCGCGGCGCCGACGGCGGACGTGGCGATAAAGCCTCGGCGATTGATACTATCTGTAGCGGACATATTGAGCAGCCTCCTCAAAGGTGCCCGACGGCCTAACAGCCGGGCCTCACCGTCCTTCCCCGTCGGCCAGAGGACGGCCTTTGCCTGTTAGGGTAAATCACGGGTCAGGGGGACGTGCGGGCCGGTCCAGCGCCGCCATGAGGGCCGGCAGCCCGGCACGCAAGTCGTCCAACCCCATCCGACTGGGGGCGACAGAGAGGGCGAAGTCGTACTGCTCCTGGGCCGCATCGCCGTCCCCGGCCGCCTC